>DAQQ01000106.1:9409-33478 GCA_002508465.1 Methanosarcina sp. UBA7
CACTAGATTTTGGTACTGAGTCAATTAATAAATACTTTTATATTTTAGGGCTCTCAAACTGCCCTGCCTCCTTTCAGACAATTAAATTAATTTATTCCAAATGTTAATATCTATTGTTTTTATTCTCAGCGCGCAGATCCAGACATGAAATCTGAAAGTCCCAGCTGTTTAACCCTGTGATTCTCGAATAGAGAACATATATCGTTGTCCACAAGTTCAATTCTCTGTCTGGTATAGCTAGAAACTCCATACCGTTCTCCAATTTCTTTTGAAATCTCAAGATACTTACGGACAGCTCCTTCGTGTACGGTCAGTACTACATTACCTCCACACTTAGGGCACGCTCCAGTTAGTGGAGGGCGCCTGAACTTCTCCCCGCATTTTATACAGCGCATCCGCTGTCTTGAAAAAGAACGGAGATTCCCTAGAAGATCAGGAAGGAAATGAGATTTGAGCACCCGTTCAGCCACATCTGGAGCATCTACTGCCCTTATCTTGCTAGCAAGGGCAAGTTGAGCCTCCATTTTTTCAATCATGCTCCCCAAAGTTTTATATGAAGAATTGAGAGGGCCTGCAGCAATATCCGAAGTATCATGTGTAAACATAAAATGCTCGTACTGCTCGGGGGTTCCAAGTCGACTGCTCACGAGATCCATAATAACTTCGAGCTCTGTAGGATTTTTGATCTCCTGTGTAGCCTTATAGAACTCCAGAGGGTATCTGGCAGGCACATCTATATTATGTGCCTCCTTGTCCACTTCTTTGGGATCAATTCTCGTAGTAAGTACCAGAGGAGCGTCCATTTTCCCACCCCTTTTATCCGGGAGATAAGACCTTGAGAAATTAAGGATTCCGTCCATGAGAAGCATTACGCAATCTTCATCTCCATCGCAGTTCCTGCGTTTTGAAGCGTGAAAGAAAGGATGAGCATAACCGACTGAAGCTCGTGTAAACCCTATTAAACGCCCCAGCACGCCTGCGGAGGTGTGCGGAGCAAGCCCGATGAGCAGTGCGCCTACAAGATCCTGAATTGTTTCGGCATTGTAATAAGGTTCAACCCCGTAATATTTCACAAGCAGGTCATCCACGTATTTTGCGATACGCAGCATATACTCACCTCCGTCATAAGAAATCACAAGATCCTGAACCTTCAGGCAGACGATCTGGTCATCTCTTTCAAGGGGCTTTCCGTAAACGTCTTCTACATAACCGAGTTCCCGGAGTTTAGCTGCTGTTATCCCTATTTCATCCGCCCTGATATGTGTAAGGGGAATATCCGACATGTCATAGCGAACAGTCCCATCCTTAAAAATATAGACATCATGTTTTGCCCTCAAGATTCCCTTTTCCAGGGGTTCGGGAGTCATTTGCCCATTCATAAGCCGTTTTACACCTTTGATGAGGGCCATTTTCTCTCTTTCTCCTACATTCTCAAAAGCCTGCTTATAAATGGAATGAAAATCCAATTTGACATTTGCAACGGAAGTTGGCTTTCTACCGCATTTAGGGCAAGTTTCGGAGTTTCGAACCTCAATTTTACAGCGATGACAGAAGAGTTTTGGACGGGTATACTCTCCACAGTCACAGCGCCAGAAATAAGTCTCTTTCCCACATGCAGGACACTCCCTGATTCCCATCTCCACTTCAATTTCGCCTATTTTCCCATTCATGGATGCTGAGTAACTTGAAGCGGATACAATATTCCGCGTAATTCCCCCAGCATTACCTATAGGAAAAAGAACCTGAGCTGCAGGAGACATTTTTCTCAAGTTGGATTTCTCCGGTCTTCCCATCCTTGCCCCAATTCTCGAAGGAGCCCTTGGAAGAACTTTAAACCCACTTAAAAGAGCCGCAGCCTCCACCATATTATCAGTATCAGGCATTTTGGCCTTCTCTTTAAGTTGGTGATCAAGCCCAAGGCAGAGAATAAAAGGAAGAGCTTCTTCAATCAGTATTGTGTCAGCTTTTACCCTGTGAAGTAAAAGGAGTTTTTCAAGTGTGAATTTGACACCACTTTCCATACAGGCTTTCAGAGGTAATCTGAGAATCCCGTCTTCAACCAAGAAATTTCCTTTCTCAGCCACGAATTTTCTTAAAGCTTCAAATTCATTTCGGTCTATATCATGCCAGAGGTATGTAAATTTCGGATGTAGAGGGACCTCGTATTCTTCCGCAAGCCTGAGAGCCAGAAAGGACGACGGATTTTTTAATTCCTCTTCAGGTATTTTCTCAGAGCAAGCTGCTTCATAATCGTAAATCCACCATTCAAAAACATAAGGTGAAGGCATAAGAGGGTGATTGTTTTCCAGAAAGTCCCCGTAATTAATCAGGATCTCTCCGATATCTACAATTACCTCTACCTGAGAGCGAAGCTCATAAGCTTCCTTTATATTGTCTACACGGACAAGGTCTCCGGAACAAAGGCGCACAGTTGGCCCTTCTATCGAGTCTACAGCAGACATAGCTGCAGCCTTTCCAGGTCTTTCAACCTTGAGCTGGGTTCCATTAGTAATAAAATCGTCAAGTAGAACCATAGAAGATGGGTTGATCCCAGCAGCCGCAAAAGAGGTATTTCTGGAACGGCCATAGCGAAGCCTGAAACCTCCTGGCCTTGAAGGATGGGAAAAAACCGGCCTGCCTGCAATCAGGTCTCTTATATACTTATCCTTTGGCTTGATCTTATTTTTTTGCTCATTTTCCTCATCTCCTCCAGCTTTTGCACCTCCTATAAGGGTTGCCAGCCAATCCCATCCGTCCATGTTCAGCTTGTTAACATGCTTCTTGACCTTCGGTGCCTTAAGGGCAAGCCCTTCGGCAAGTACAAGGCACATTCCCCCTCTGACACGGTTTGTCCCAATTCTTTCCAGATCCCTATGCCCTTCAACCTCAGCTTCCTCGGTTGGATCTCCATCAATACAAACAGGGCAATTCTTGACAATCAGGCGAATTTCATCTTCAGAAGGCATGTATTGAAGGCTTGCAACTTTTTTGTAAAGCAGGATCTCCTCCACATAACGCTCTACTTCCTCAGGCCTTGGTTTATAGCGGTCAATACCTATTCCGCGCCTTACATAATCACCTACAAGTACGGAAAGAGCCTGGGCTGTTCCTCCTGCACTCCTGATAGGCCCGGAATAAAAAATCCGAATATACTGTGAACCGTCGTCGTTCTTCCCTAATTCAACTTTATCAATCCCTTCAATAGGGGCTGCAACCACTCCTTCCGTAAGCGTAGCCATGGAAACCCTGATAGCAGCCTCGACTGCATCCTTTTTTGTTGCGAAGCTTCCTACTTCTCCTTCTGCAACCTGACGCCCAATTTCAAGAGCAGCCTCTTCCCTTGACATTTTGTTCTCAAGTTCCCGGATTTTTGCAGCAACTCCCTCTACTCCTATAAGGTTCTCAACCCTATCAGCAAGATCTTTGGCAAGAGGAATTTCTACAACGGGCTTTGGGTCACCTCCACGAGCTCGAGCTGTGTTTGCAATCTTGATGGCTTCTTTGAGCCTTGCTTCAAGTTCGTCGAAGTATTCATGCATTTCTTTACTTGCAATTGTCTCACCCATTTAAAAGCCCCTTTAAAAAATTGGTATTATCTCTGCCTGCGACGGGATCCAGATGCAAGAATGCTTGAAATTGAGGTTATAAAAAGGACAAAAATGCCTACCCAGATAAGATAACTCCCTGCCTTCTCCATGCCCAAAACTGTTAAAAGCAGGCCTGCAGCCAATACTACAAGGTTAATCTTGTTTATTCTTTTATTCTGATCTACGACTTTTTTATGAGCCTGCATTTTTACCAGATTCTCTTTTTTCTCAGCGTTCAAAATTCTTCCCTCTCAACCACTATTTAAATCTTCAACTTTCTGTCACAACTGACTTAAAACTGTTTACAATCGAGCTTACAACACTATATTACAATCGAACTTACAACACTATATTACAGTTGAGCTTTACAGTTGAGCTTAAGCAACAATCTTTATGGAAGACGCTTCCCTCAGTCGGTTAATAAGAGCTTCCCCAAGCCCAAAATGGCTAAAGGACCCATCAGCCACGATTACATCCAGTCCTTTCTTGTCAAGCTTTCTGAGCCCTTCAAAAAGTTTTCTGGCAGCCACTTCTGGTTCTTCCCTGGGCCCTAGCAAAAGGCACTCATACAGGCCCAGGTTTTGTAAAGCAAGGAAAGTTGCAGTCTCCTTACTGGTTTCCTCACTGAGAAGAAGCCCGACTTTCTGCCCTTCGCTTCTATAGCTTTCAAGCAGTTTGACAAGCTTTTCGGAAACTAATTTACCTTCTCCTTCAACAAGCACGACCTTTGTGTCAGGGATATAATGACCGTATTTCTGACCCGCCTTTTTTTCCGACAGATCAGGTTCATTCCCAGCTTCACCATTTTTGTATCCGGACCTGACCTTTCCTATAACGTTTTCAAGATCTTCGAGACTTACTGCTCCAGGTCTGAGCACAACAGGTGGCTTGATAGTCATATCAATTACAGTTGACTCAAGACCTATGGCAGCCTCCCCTCCGTCAAGAATTGCATCAATCCTGCCTGTAAGATCCGATATAACGTGGGTTGCAAGGCTGGGACTGGGCTTTCCTGACAGATTGGCACTGGGAGCAGCAAGAGGAGTTCCTGCTCTCTTTATGAGTTCCAGAGGAATTTTATGGTCAGGCATGCGGACTCCTATTGATTTCAGTCTTCCTGAAGTAATGTCTGGGACAATATCGTTTTTCTCCAGAACAATTGTAAGAGGGCCAGGCCAGAAAACATCCATTAGCCTGAAAGCGCCTTCGGGAATGTTTCTTGACACTTTCTCAACATCTTCCCTTGAGTGAACAAGCAGGCTAAGGGGATTTCCCGGAGGACGTTTTTTTGCCTCGAAAATCTTCAGGACTGCTTCAGGGTTTAGACCGTCAGCTCCAAGGCCGTAAACCGTTTCCGTGGGAAAAGCTACAGTTCCGCCACGCTTGATAATCGCTGACGCTCTTTCAAGGACGGAATCAAAATTTTCTTCGGAGACCCTAAAAACCAGAGTCTTTACTTTATTTCCGTTTTCTGCCTGCACAGGGATAAACTCCTTTTCGATTATAACTTTCTCTAGCTGTTTCCCTGTTTATTTTTTCAGCCATTTATCGACGGCAACCTCAAGTTCTCTGTGATTTTTCGCATATTCTTGCAAGCTAACTCCTTCAAGAGTTGCGTCAAGTGCCTGCCTGCAAGCAGTGGCCCCGGCTGCCGTGCCCATTGGATGAGCATGAATTCCGCCACCAAACTGCATAATAACATCCTTTCCGAAGATAGTGTACAGGTCAGGAATCATAGTAGGGGCAAGCCCTCCAGATGCAACAGGGAACATGGGTTTCAATCTTCCCCAATCCTGGGCAAGAACATGCTGGCTTTCATCCGCAGGCACATTGTCTAGCACACATTCATCACGAAGAGATAGAACCTCGTGTTTTTCTCCGTGCATTTTTCCTACAACCGTACCTATGTGAAGCTGGTCAAGCCCGATCAATCTGCAGAGCTTGGCAACGACAAGCATGCTTATCCCATGGCGTGGATTCCGAGTATAGGCTGAATGCATGCATCGGTGAGCATGGAGAGCAAGTCCTGCATCGTCTGCTTCTTCCCTTAGGGTCTGAAGTGCAGTCCAGCCTGCAGGTACGATGTCGATCATCGCATAGCTGGCACCCAGGTCTTTAAGGATGTTCATACGACGGATCATTTCCTTACAGGTAGGGGCAGTAATGTTGCAGAGATACATTTTACGCTCTCCGGTCTCAGATTCTGCCTTTTCTGCAAGCTTCAGTGTAAGTTCAGCTCTTTTTTCAAAGCCATTAAACTTCTGATCCGTAAGGTTCTCATCGTCTTTCACAAGGTCACAACCTCCTGCAAAGGATTTGTAAGCAACCTCAGCGTGTTTTTCGGAGGTTAATCCAACTTTCGGCTTGACAATAGTTCCTATGAGAGGCCTGTCCTGAACTCCTGTAAGTTCCCTGATTCCTGGCAACCCGAATTTAGGTCCTTTGAACTCATTAAGCATCGAACCGGGGAAAGCAATATCCTGCAGCCTAAGATTATCAACTACTTTCATACTCAGGATATTTCCTGCAACCGCACTGAGTACCTGCGGGACCGAACCGAGTTCAAAGAGCTCTTCCGAATAAGCTACCCTTACAGTCTGCGCATCCTCATCCACGTAAAAGACATGGGGCTTTAACCTGGCTGCAAGTTCGGGACTTAGCGTTGAAATTTCAGTCCAGGAGTCTATAGAGCTTTCACCTGCCATATGAGTCGCAGCTTCCTCAAAATTCACTCCTGCTGACGGTTCGATATGAAACTCACATATAAGATCGGTATCCTTTGGGCTGTAGCCCGTGTCTATATAATCCCTTCGCATTGTTTTCCTCCTTGCCGAATAAGTTAATCTCCAGAATAAAATACGTTAGAATATACTAAATAGAATTATAGTTCTGGTTGAAGGAAGTAACGGAACATAAATAAAAACTTGTTTATTTGATAAATTGGAAAAAATAGTATGAGTTAATAGCATAAAAAGAAACAGAAAAACAATAGAACTCAATTGTTCTATAGATTAGTGCTGATATTTGGTGATTTTACTCTCCGCTTTTGGGGACTTAAGCTATATTTCAGGTTTTTTTCAGCTTTGGATTAAGTAAACCTCTTAGTATGTCCTTAAGATTTCGTTCTCATCTTTTTGAGATTGTAACTAAGAGCCTATCCGAAAAGTAGTTACCTGCTATAATTTTTACAATATGTAATATGCAAAACCGGAACAGATGCCCGGATATCAGATCTATTGCAACTTTTCGAGATGCATTACTGAATTTCCGGATAGGCTCTAAGTTGAACTGCTGTACCAGATTAAACTGTCGGATTAAATACGTACATTTTGATATTAAATATCAAGTACATATGCACGTTTTGACATTAAATACCGAGTACAAACAGTACAATGAAATATGCGGTCATCGAGGTAAGTCCAAGAGGTAGTCCAAGCTTTGCCCATTCCTTACTGGTTATACCCAATTTGCTTGCAGAGATGATATTCGGGATATTTCCTGGGATCAGCATTCCACCTGATATTAAAAGTCCCATTAGTACACTTTTTATCTGGAATTCGCTGAGGACAGGTCCTATCTCAGCAGCTGCGAGAGTGGCATTATCAAGGACGGCAGAAACCATATTAATCCAGTAAAGAGCCATAGACGGGACCTGAATGAAGTACTCGAAAATGATAGGCTTGAATCCTTCCCCGAGCAATACGAGTGCTGCAATAAACACATAAACCTTTACAGCCCTCGTTATGACATCTTTTACAGTCTCATTATAATCTGCCGCTTCCATTTCGTGTTCTTCTGTACCGGTTTTTCCGAGGAAAAACATTCCAACAATACCATAAGCAAGGATACCTGGAATTATATATTTCCCTAGCATATTAAATAAGAACATGAAATCTGCATGGTAAGGCTCACCGGAGAGTTTCGAAATGGCAATTGTTGAAAGAGGTTCACCAAGGGGAGTAAGCGCAGCGCCAAGTCCAATTGAAAAACATGCAATAATTGTCAGGTCTATCTTGGATTTTCGTGAGAGAGGCATCGCATTAACCACCTCAACGAGAATAATTGCTGCAAGAATAGCTGACATCACGCTTGAAGTAAACCCAAGGACAACAATGAGAATGAAGGCCAGAACCCTGACTGAAAGCATGTCAGTCAACTTTCTGATTGCTTTGTGAATCGGAGCATGCCATTTATAGATGATCAAGCCAACGACAAGCACTATCTGGAATATACCTATTGGAATGCCGAATATATCTCCAACATGCAGCGGTGCAGTTACTGCTTCTTCGATTATCTCCAAATTCCAGCCCGTCTCTACGCCCGGAATTTTAGCAAAACCTGACAGAGACATTGCAAGCACTCCACATATAAAAAGGAACACTTCCAAGTTCTCTTCAATAACATGTATTTTAAAAGGTCCTAGCAATACGGCCAGGAATATCACAAGAAATCCAATTAGAACTCCTAGATCAAGAGCCATTATTTTTCCTCCTCTGGTAATTTTTAGATTATTGATTGCCTGGGGAGACTTATATACAGGAAAAAATTACAAAGCCTCGACTATCTGGTCATTAAGATGACCTGCTTTATTATAAATTAACCTGTAATTATACTGTTCAATAATATAATTATTCTGTTTATATTCAACTTAGCGCTCAGATTATTAAAAAAAATACGAGTTTTACTTTAGATCTTAGTTCTGAACAAAATTTATTATTCAAGCTTGCAGAAAGTACTTCTTTATTTAGTTAACGACATTGTAAATCTTACACACACGCACTACAGGTTTATATTCAATATTTTAAAAAAGCTTTTTCACGCAGAACTTATGATACAGGATTAAAACAGGTTGATTTCACCTCTGCATTTGTCGCATTCGAGTAGACTATTTTCTCGAGTTAGCAGAAAGAGTAAGAAAAATGATAACCAAGATCCAGAGAATTTACTCCTGTTATCGACCCAAATAAGAGGTTTCGACATTCTCCCTGTTCAAGACTAAACGAGACTTAAAAAATAGAAATCATTAGAAATTGGGTAACAACTGTGAAAAAGCCTATAGACTTATTATGGATGCATGTGGAGAATAATAACTTGAAAAATTAAAGCTTAAACATTAGGTATCTCATTGTAATCTTAAAAAGATTGAATGAAAAATGAATGCTGTACTTTAAAATAAATGTATTTTATTCAAATTCGATAAAAATTTTCAATAATTTATTTAGATCATCTATACTTACGGGATCGATTAGACCCTTTGAATACGTTTTAAGATCTTAGTAATCCAAGGATATGATGAAATTTCTGGAACTTACTTATTTTCATCGAACTTGAAGAAATACAACAAAAATTCACCGGTTCTTATAGTTTTTATTGTTTAAGGAATCTTGTCAAGATTCAGTTTCAAGATCAGTATTTTTGTTTTTGAATTTACACCGGATTTTGAAACTGAATCCTATTTTTACACTGACAGACAATTTTTAAGTTTAGATTTTCATTACGAAAATAATTACAAAATATATAGCCATTGTGACAAGTCCCATGGGTACTCCAAGCCTTGCCCATTCTTTACTGGTTATACCCAGCTTGCCTGCAGAGATGATGTTCGGGATGTTTCCTGGGATTAACATTCCCCCGGCAATTAAAAGTCCCATAAGGATACTCTTTATCTGCAATTCACTCATAGCGGGTCCTATCTCAGCGGCTGCTAGAGTGGCGTTATCAAGTATGGCCGAAACCATGTTTACCCAGTAAAGTACCGTGGAAGGTATTTGTGTGAAGTATTCGAATATGATAGGCTTGAAACCATCTCCAAGGAATGTCAGAGCCATAATAAACACATAGACCTTAACAGCTCTCATTATGACATCTTTCAAAGTCTCGTTGTAATCTTCAGCTTTCGTTGTAGAGGCGCTCATATCAACTTTTCCAAGGAAGAACATTCCAACAAGACCGTAAACAAGGATACCTGGAATTATATATTTCCCTAGCATATTAAATAAGAACATAAAATTGGCATGGTAAGGCTCACCGGAAAGTTTGGAGATAGCTATCGTCGAGAGAGGCTCTCCAAGGGGAGTAAGCGCAGCGCCAAGTCCGATTGAGAAACATGCAATAACTGTCAGGTCTATTTTGGATTTTCGTGAGATAGGCAGTGCATTAACCATCTCAACGAGAATGATCGCCGCAAGAATGGCAGACATTACACTGGAAAACAGACCAAGCACAGCAATAAGGATAAAAGCCATAATCTTAAGAGAAAGCGCCGAAGCCATTTTCCGGATTGCTTTGTGAATCGGCTCGTGCCATTTATAGATGATTAAACCGACAATCAGCACTATCTGGAATATGCCTATTGGAATACCGGCAATATGTAAAGAAGCCAGCGGAGAAGTCAATGCTTCTTTGATTATCTCCATTCTCCAGCCTGTCTCAGCACCTGGAAGTTCGACAAAACCCGCGATGGTCATTGCTACTACTCCGCAGATAAAAAGGAATACTTCCAGATTTTCCTCAATAATTTTTATTTTAAAAGGGCCGAGCAGTACGGCAAGAAATATTACAAGAAACCCAGCTAAAATTCCTGGTTCAAGAGCCATTACTTTTTTCCTCCTTTAATATCTTTAGACCACAAAGTCTGAATTACCTACTGTGAAACAGTGTTAGAGCCTAGAATGTTTTAGTCTTATAAAGACTTGCTCTATTTATTCTTTGGTAATATATTAGTCTTTAATATTCAAATTAATTTTTATATTTTTTACAAATAAGGTTTATTTACGTTTTGAGAATGGACTTTGCCCATAATGCATTTTTATTATATACAGAAATTACTTTCGGTCCAAAAACCGGAGGAATCATATAGCTTCGAACCTTTCATCTGTTAAGCAGACCTGTTAAATTGTTTTATATATAAAAGTAGACATTAAGTACAAAAATTTTAGTTAAAATTGGTTCAGAATCGATAGTTTGAAAAATTAACACAAATGTAGAATTTATTTGCCTATTTGTCCTACGTTATATCTAAAAGATAAGATAAATATTAAAATTACTGTCTATTTGAGAAAATATATAGCACTTTTGTGTATATACACGGGACAATGGGAGAAAATAAGGGACAATGTATATTTTTTAACAAATTCTCAAAATTAAAGAATTAGATCATTCTTCATGCTTCGGACACATCTCAATCATACTCTTAGAAGATTTATTCCAGATTTCTGCCAAGGAGCAAGCTTGTTTTTGTTTTTATTGTATTTAGGAAGCGTTTAGCTAGATTATAAATTGCAGGGCTTCTTATTGAAAGAAAAAACCTCTGTTAATTTAGAAAAAATAAGTAATTAAAGCCTAATGATATTCCGAGAAAAGATATAAAGAACTCATGTTAAATACTGGAACTAATATCTAAAACGAAAAAATTATAAATCAGATATTGATACCTGCAACGATCATAGAAAAACTACATTTGGAAAACGATATGGAGAAACCTAACACAAATGGTATTTTCTTCAAATTAAATAAAATTTTCAAGTTAAAAAAATAGAATTCCGGTAAATTTGAGAAATTAAATCAGTCCTGAATTAAACAAGCCCTTTTAGTATGTTTTTTCTAGTTAATTCTAACCAGATATAAAGAGGACACTAAATCTCAAATTTCCAGAAAACCTTTGGAATTTGTTTCCCATTGAATTTGAAGAGAACACTGTAAGGTATAATCTGTTATTATACTGTTTTCAAGAGCTTGATCCAGTTTCAAAATCCAGTGACCTAACTTATACTTTCTTCACTGGATCTTGAAACTGAATCCTTTTATATTGTGGGCAATTTTGAGCTTAAAGTTTAAGCACAAAGATGACAACGAAATATATAGCCATTGAGACAAGCCCAACAGGAACTCCAAGTTTTGCCCATTCCTTGCTGGTTATACCCAGTTTGCCTGCAGAGATAATGTTAGGGATATTTCCTGGGATCAGCATTCCACCGGCAATTAAAAGTCCCATAAGGATACCTTTTATCTGAGATGCACTGAGTGTAGGTCCTATCTGGGCAGCTGCCAGAGTAGCATTATCAAGTATGGCCGAAACCATGTTAACCCAGAACAAAATTGTTGCGGGAATCTGTGCGAAATATTCGAAGATAATAGGCTTGAAACCATCTCCAAGGAATGTCAGAGCCATGATAAACAGATAAACTTTGATAGCCCTAATAATGACATCCTTCAAAGTCTCGTTGTACTCTTCGGCTTTCATTCCCGGGTCGTTTACACCAGCTTTCCCCAGAACGAACATCCCAAAAAGCCCGTAGATAAAGATACCCGGGACAATATATAAGCCTAGCATACTAATTAAAAAGTTGAATCCTGCATGGTAAGGCGCACCGGATAATTTTGAAATGGCAATTGTTGAGAGAGGCTCTCCAAGAGGGGTAAGCGCTGCACCAAGTCCGATTGAGAAACATGCAATAACTGTCAGGTCTATTTTGGATCTCCTTGAGAGAGGCATTGCATTAACCATCTCAACAAGAATGATTGCTGCAAGGATAGCTGACATCACACTGGAAAACAGACCAAGAACAACAATGAGAACGAAAGCCATAACCTTAATAGAAAGAGCTTCGGCAACTTTCCGGATTGCTTTTTGAATTGGCTCATGCCACTTATAAATAATTAAACCGACAATTAGCACTACCTGGAATATGCCTATTGGGATACCGCCAATATTTAAAGAATTCAGCGGCGAAGTAAATGCTTCTTTGATTATCTCCATTCTCCAGCCAGTTTCTACTCCTGGAAGTTCTACCATACCTGCAATTGTCATTGCAGCAATTCCGCAGACAAACAGGAATACTTCCAGATTTTCCTCAATAATTTTTATTTTAAAAGGACCGAGCAGTACGGCAAGAAATATGACAAGAAATCCAGCTAAAATTCCTGGTTCTAGACCCATTAATTTTCCTCCTTTACTATTTAGTCTATATTGGTCTATAGTGTTCACAGAAAAGTAAGCCTGTAGACTAACGCTGTATACATTTGACCCTAAAAACAGCCTGAAGCTCTGTTTTTAGGGGGATAAAATAGTTGATCGATACGTGAATGTAACAAGTATACTGTTTAGTGATAAGTAAAATCATTAATTGTGAGCACTGTAGATTACAAAATGTTTGGAAATTAACTGATTAATTAACTAATGTTAAACATTGAAAAGCCCCGATTTCTTTTGTTTATAAAGGCCTTCTATATTTTTCCATAGATGAGTTCAATATCCATACTTATGAGAAAGATTTTCAATTTGCTTCTCAATAGAAGCCTTATCTAAGATTTTTTTTGGCTCTTGATAGAATATTTTGATCTTAGCTTTATGAGATATTGTTTTACCCCATAAAAGATAATAAATTTATTTCTGTCACTTTTATCTTTCTTACTCGTATAGTATTGAGTTTTTTATCGAGAAGCCCTCTAAGTTTTCGACTGTGAACGGATCAAGTACATTATGTACAAGACTTATTCCAGTCTTGAGAGTAGAAGAGTCAAGCTCCTCTAACCAGATAATGCCTTGAAATTTCGTCTTCGACCACACATGTTTTTTTATTGTTTCGGGACTACAGATTCCCTGTTAAACAATAATGCGTATATATTTTTTGCTTTTGTTCACATTAAAAGTACAGCTAGTTATAAGAAAGTCCAAAAGTATAAAATTTATAACATTAAGACATAAATTATTTAGTTTTATATTTTACAATCAATCGAATCATTTTTATACTATTTAGGGAATGTTTTATTTTTATAGAATATATAATTTTTAATTTATAATATGCCAAAATAGATTAAAATCGGATATTGTTGAGAATCTCAATACCTGGATCAAGAAATCGTATGTTGATATGGAGTATGAAAAGATATTACAAAAATATATTATATTAATATAACAAAAATCGAGGTAAGGGCAACTCATAAAATAAGACATAAACAAACTATAAAATAAGACATAAATAAACTCATAAATAAAACATAAACAAACTATAAAATAAGATATGAAAATAAAGTGAAGTAAAAGGAAGGTAAAAAAATTAAAAGTAATTAAAGAACACGTAGAAAGCGCACTAATAAAATATACAAATAACATGCATTGAAAAGTTTAAGTTCTCACTTTAGACAACAGAGACACTTTTTGTCTATAGAGAGTTCTACACGCTTTCTATTTTTAACGCTATATGTTTTTCACGATCTGTTTTTAACTACTATTCGACGTGCGATTATCAGAACTTAAGACTAATCACTTCTAGCTAGAATTTTCAAATCGTTTCTCAGTATGTTTTTGTACTTAACTCTTCACTTAGATCTTTGACTCGCTCAGCTCTTCAAGGCCTTTTGCATCAGTTAATTTCAATTTCAACGGGCCTTTCTTCATTACAACGCTTGAAAGTAACCTCAAGGACTCCGTTTTTATAACTGGCTTTTGCACTCTTAGGGTCCACACGAACCGGAAGCTCTATGTCCTGTGAGTACTCGGAAGTTCCAAGGATCCTGATTTCAAGATTTTGAGCAGTAGCATGCAGAAGGAGATCTTCTTTTTCTATTTCCGGTATTTCTGCAAGTACGTGTACTAGTTCTTCACTTTCAAAAATATCAATTAAAGGATCTCTTATTTCGGAGGGGAAGAGATTCTCTTCATCTTCAGAATGTTCCGAAACGTTTCCAAACTCCCGGAGTTCAGGATCTTCCCCCGGGCAATGAATGATAGAAAATCCATAAACGAAGGGGACAGACTCTCCCATATCTTCCAGGAGGGCTTCGATCATTTCTTCCAGGTTGTCAAAAAGTTCAGACCCAAAATCTTCAAAGAAATCCTTTCTTTTTCTTGTGCCCACCATTATTACCTCTATTTTTCCTCGTGCTGTTACACTTGAAGTGCAATTCCCAGAAAGTCACTCAATGTTTATTGAGGTTCGGGAACTGGATTCCAGCCTCTTAAAGGTAACTTCCAGCACACCGTTTTTGTATGTAGCTTTAGCGCTCTGGGGGTCAACCTTTACGGGCAGTTCTACACGTTCGGAATATTTTGGATTCCCATCTATTGTTTCGATGTCAAGTATTAAATCAGTTGCGTTTAGTCTGATATTTTCTTTCTCGATACCCGGAATCTCGGCAATCACATGAACCTTCTCTTCGGTTTCCAGTATATCAATAAGGGGTTTTCTTGTATCAAAACAACACTTTTCTTCGGTCTCAGTATGCTCAAACATAGGAATATTCCCGAATTCACGGATTTCAGGTTCTTCTCCTGGTCTCTGGGTTAAGGAAAAACCATAAATGAAAGGTTCCTGCCCGAAATTTTCCATACCCATATCCATTGCCCTGCTGAAGCGTTCGAACATCTCGTCCACGTCTTTAACAGGGTCAATTCCGAAGATTTCATCGAAAAAATTTTTCCTTTTTTTACTGTCTCTGTCCATATAATTACCCCGATATTAATTTATCTATTGATAACTTGCTATTAGATGAATATACCAAATCAGCCGGTATAAATCAGTAGTTGTTTCTTTCCTGAATATCTGAAAAAAAAGCCGGAATTGCCGGCTTATAAAGAAGTAGGGCTACTGGACCTGAAAGAAATCCGGAATATTCTTACTTTCAATTTCTTATTCCTGTTCTTCAGTCTCAGAAGCGGCTTCAAATTCAGTTGCGTATTTAGCAAAGTTTTCAGCACTCCGTTCATAAGCTGCAAGGTTTTCCCTGGACGTTGTGGGTTTTACACGGCGGATTGCACGTTCAAAGTGCTTCGTAGATATCCTGACTTCTCCTGCACGTTTCTCGAGATCCTTTTTGCCAACCCCTGGAGTAACGATTTCCCTCAGTGCCAGCATCGCAGCCTCCCTGCAAATGCCCTCGATATCCGCTCCTACATACCCCTCGGTCAAATCAGCGAGCTCGGAGAGATTCACATCATCTGCAAGGGGTTTTCCCTGTGTATGGATCTCAAAAATCTTTTTCCTGCTTGTCTTATCAGGCAGCTTGACATAGATAAGCCTGTCAAAGCGGCCAGGCCTCAGAAGCGCAGGATCTACCATATCGGGCCGATTTGTTGCCGCAACAATAATTACGTCCTTGAGTTCTTCTACTCCATCGAGTTCGGTGAGTATCTGGCTGACAACCCTTTCGGACACGTGCGTATCTGAAACAGAACTTCTTTGGGGGGCAATTGAATCTATCTCGTCAAAGAAGACAACCGTCGGTGCAGCCTGTTTAGCTTTCCTGAAGGTTTCCCTAACTGCGCGCTCGGATTCTCCCACATACTTACTGAGAAGTTCTGGACCTTTAATGCTGATGAAATTAGCTTCACTTTCATTTGCAACAGCCTTTGCAAGCAGGGTTTTACCTGTGCCCGGAGGTCCGAACAGTAATATCCCCCTGGGAGGCTTTACACTGACAGTGCTAAAAATTTCAGGGTACTTCAGAGGCCACTCTACAGCCTCAATAAGTTCCTGTTTTGCATTTTCAAGTCCTCCGATATCCCCCCATCCTATATGAGGAACCTCAACATAAACTTCCCTCATCGCCGAAGGCTCGATGTTCTTTAGGGCTTCCTTGAAATCATCTTTGGTGACTACGAGCTTATCAAGAATTTCCTGTGGAATCTCTTCTTCGATATCGATTTCAGGAGTTATCTTTCTGAGAGCATGCATTGCAGCTTCTTTACAGAGAGAAGACAGATCGGCACCCACGAACCCATGAGTTACATCTGCAATTTCACCAAGGCTTACGTCCTGAATCGGCATACCCCTGGTGTGAATGAGGAGAATCTGCTTCCTACCATTGCGATCAGGAATTCCGATTTCTAGTTCCCTATCAAATCGTCCACCGCGGCGGAGAGCTTCATCTATTGAGTTCGGGCGGTTTGTAGCAGCGATTACAACTACCTCGCCTCTGGACTTTAGCCCATCCATGAGGGAAAGCAACTGGGCAACGACCCTGCGTTCCATTTCTCCTGTGACTTCGCCACGCTTGGGAGCTATAGAGTCGATCTCATCTATGAAGATGATAGAAGGCGCTTCTTTTTCGGCTTCTTCGAAGATCTCGCGAAGCTTCTGCTCACTCTCTCCGTAATACTTGGAAACGATTTCAGGACCGCTAATAGTAATGAAATTTGCATCGGTTTCACTCGCGACTGCCTTTGCAATCATTGTTTTGCCTGTGCCTGGAGGCCCATGAAGCAACACTCCTTTGGGGGGCTCAATCCCAAGCTTCTGGAAGAGTTCAGGATGTCTCAACGGCAACTCAATCATTTCTCTGACAAGTTGAATTTCCCGCTTAAGCCCACCTATATCCTCATATGAAATGCCTTCTGGAACCCGTGTTTCCTCAACAGATTTTTCCTTAATAACTATATCAGTGTCTTTAGTAACAACAACAGGTCCTGCAGGTTTTGTAGATGCAACTACGAAAGTCAGAGGGTTATTTACAGTTTCCACCCTGATCTGCTGACCTTTGTTCAAAGGTCTCCCTTCAATGATTCTGAGGATGTAGTGAGCCCCTCCAACAAGTCTTACAGGCTGAGAAGGAGCAAGGGTAACTCTCTGGGCGTGTTTTGCCTGGACTTTCTGGATTGTAACCCTATCATCAATCCCAATTTTGGCATTACTGCGCAGGTTTCCGTCGATTCGAATCCGATTTTCCTGCTCACGCTCCACATTTGGCCAGACAATTGCATAGGTCTTGGCTCTTCCTGAGATCTCAATTATATCCCCGCTTACAAGCCCCATCTGCTGCATCAGACGAGTGTCGATTCTTGCAATTCCCCTACCCACATCCTTATGATAAGCTTCAGCAACTCTTAAATTAATTTCTTCAATCATTCGTTCTCAACTCCTGTCTCACGTATTTTCCAATAATACTGGTTATTTTTGATACCATACTCAATAAATCCCCTCTTTGTAAGGTCTATAAGATTAGCGCTAACAATATTCGGGTGCAAGCGCAGGTTGTAACATAAAGTAGCGAGAGTGGTTTCACTTTTCAGAAGCTCAAACAGGAGCTCACACTCTACAGGGTTCATGGCTACTTCTTCTATTGAGTCAAGACAACTGTCCATAGCTTCTGTATACTCGGCCTGGAGCTGCTGCTGCATCTGTGCAAGTTCTTCTTGCTTTTTTTTGAGTTCATTAAGCCTGCCGCTCAATTTAAGAAAGAAAGCCGACGGTTCTTCCCCGTGAAGTGCCTCTTTTTCCACAGGATCCCCTTCATTTCTTTCCTTATCAAAAGTAACATCATGAAGTGTTACTGTATAGGAATAGGGGGATACTGACACTTCAAGTCGCATGTTGTTTGCTATATTGAAGTACTTGCGCCTCTGTTCATCCACGCTGCATTCTATAAGTCCTGCCTGCTCAAGTAGACCCAGGTGACTTATTATGGCTTTTGGCCCTACTCCCAACCTGCTAGAGATCTCACTGACATAGCAGGGACGACTTGCAAGAAGTTGAATAATCTTCCTGCGGTTTTCATTTCCCAGAATGTCAAGTAATTTTGCCGGGTCCATTATTTTCCTCTGATAATAATCTAAATTTGTGAGATATTAAGATAGTACTGTCAGATTTTTGCGACTGTACATTCCTTGATTATAAGTATCCAGTCTTGAGTAAATTCGAACAGGAAAACCTGCTTGAAACTTTACCAAGAAAACTAGCTGGAAAGGAGAATCTACATGATAGTAACCTATAGTTATTACCAAAGATATATAAATGTTTCTGCTGTTGCTTGAGTAAGTACCTGTGTAGTTACCTGTGCAGTTACTTGTTTTCATTCATAACCAAAAATAAGAAGGCTCTAGATGTGAGGCATGAAATAACAGCAAAACTGAATTGAAGTATAAGAAGCAAAAAGCTAGACTAGAAGCAAAAAGCTGGACTTAATTGCAAGCTAACAAAACAATAATAATCATTCACGAATCTGGAAGGTGAACTGCTTATTGCTTTCACCAATTCCTGGCAAATTCTTTGTTGAACCTGAGTTACATAGGAAACTTAAAGAACTCAACAAATCTTTCGTTTTTTTCTTTCGTATTCCCAATTTATTAAAAATGCCGCATGAACTGTTTTTTTCATCATATTCTTCTGAAGTTACCGCAATAGTATTTAAATTGCAGAACTCTATTGAACCACGAAAAACTTCGCCATAAACATAAAATTCAGCTCTACTATAAGGCACTCCTTTAACATGCCCGGAGTAATGACAGGAATTTCCTCCATTGAGAACTGAAATCTCATCAAACTCTATGTCAAAATTTCTGTCTAATAATCTAAGATTGACATTTCCACTTTCAGCAGATTCCTTGAACTTTTTAATATCTACGACAAAAATTTCAGAATAAAAACCCTGGCATTAAACCTGGCATAGTAGAAATAACTAAAAAAGAAATTCACAGCTGAAAATAACGAATACAGGATAAGCTAACCATATATTTCAGATTAAAGCACGGACTTTTACGCTCTGTTCTATAAGACTATCCGAAAAGTATTCTTCAAAAACATCCAGGAAAGAAATTTCTGGAAATTTTGAAAGATCTGAATTATTTATACTTTTAATTTTTCTTTTTGTTCTCTTTTTGCTGGCTGAAAACCGAGGGTAGATGCAGGGCATAAGACCCTTCTTCCCGGATTGCCATAACGAGTTCCTTTCTTTCAAGAAGTGAGTCCAAGTTAAGTTCATAGGAGCCAGGCCCAAGAATTCTCACGGACTCTACTCTTTCGTCATCTGTTTCCCTCTCTGGTTCTGGTTCCTGCTTTACACTTTCCTGCTCAGAAGCAAGAGCCTCATCAATATTTCTTACAACTTCATCCAGAGAGGATTCCAGATCTAACTTTTGTTCTTCCAGAGCGAGCCTTTCCTGATTTTCTAAACCTTCAGATTCGTTTTTTACATAAAGGAATTTATTCCAACCGCAGTTCGGGCAGCCGCTCAGAATGACAGAATCTCCGTCTTCAAATATGGTTCCGCATCTGGTACATCTGTGGGGCATGAATTCACCGGTAATAGATAATGGGTTAATTTGCTGTTAAGGTAATAGATAATGGGTTAATTTGCTGTTAAGGTAATTATGTACTCGATTTTTTAGACCAGATTGGGGTTCTGAAATCTTAGGCCAGTTTAATATCCTGGATTTCAGACCAGTTTGGTATACTGGATTTCAGACCAATCTGGCATCTTCGACCAAGATTTTAAATGTATACAGAGTAGCTATAGTGATAGCCTTATGGGTACTTAAAATATAGATACACTGAATAGATATGTATATTTGTATTTTACAGCTTAACGCCTTCGTTTAAACGAAAGTTAGTTCCACTCAGTAAAAATAAAAATATCCTTTTCCGATTTTAGGCTTACTTTGTTTTCCAGTGAGAAGCCTAAGCTCTGATCCTATTAAGGAAGAAATTAATAAAGTTTTTATAACAATATCCAGTGCTTTTTTCCATTGATCATTTCAGAACTGACCTTGCACACTCTCTCCATCTCCTCCAGAACTTCTGGAAGCCTTCCAGGCTGGGTTATTTCAAAGACAATAGAGTCCAAACCATGGTTTATATAAAGGCTATGTTTAAGATCCTCAAGACTCCAGGATTTTTTAGGGTCTTTTCTCATGCATTTAGTCAGGATACTTGTCATATCTTCCACGAAGTTCCAGGGGTAGACAATCCAGGCCCAATCCTCGAGCCGTTCACCCACATAATCAGGGTCGATTTTGGAACTCCCAAAGTACTGCAGTGAAGCAGTCCTGACTTCCGTAGGATTATGATTTTCTATATAGGCCTTGGCACTAAGCATACTTTCCCCGGTATCGACAATATCATCTACAATAAGTACCTTTTTTTCTTCCATTACAGCATTCGAAAGAGGATATCGAATATATGGCTCACCGGTATCGATAGCTGTGTCTCCTATGTAGTGCTCGATTTTCAAACTGGACAGGTCATCAAGTCCCAGAAAATCGCATAGCACTCGCCCGGCAAACCAGCCTCCTCTTGCAAGGGCAATAATTACGTCCGGT
Source organism: Methanosarcina sp. UBA7 (assembly GCA_002508465.1). Classification (GTDB taxonomy): domain Archaea; phylum Halobacteriota; class Methanosarcinia; order Methanosarcinales; family Methanosarcinaceae; genus Methanosarcina. The sequence continues at coordinate 30,029 of DAQQ01000106.1, forward strand.
TCATATCCAGAACATTTGATTTCCGTAGATATGTTTCGGCACAAACTATAAATGTAATCCCAGTTCGTAAGCACACATTTGAATGATTTTATGCAAAGTCCTCCATGATCTGGAAATCGCAATACACAGTCAGGATACTATCAGATAAGAAGTATCACTTTCCAGGCTCTATTCCGATCTATATAATCTAGATTATAGACTTTAAGTTTTCTTATCTTGTCAAAGGATAATTCTAAAAATAATTAAAAAGAATAGGACAAGATTAAAAGAAATAAGACAAAATTAAAAAGAATGGGACAAGACTAAAAAGAATGGGACAAGACTAAAAAGAATGGGACAAGACTAAAAGAACAGGGCAAGATTAAAAGGAATAGAATAAAATTAAAAAGAAGATAATAGAATTAAAAAATGAATACTTAAATGGTAAGGTATGAACTCTTGCTATACTAAAAGAATGTGACTGAAAGGACGTGACTGAAAGTATGGATTGAAGTTAATTTCAAATAACTTTAGACATCACTTGTAGAACTTCAAGTTCATTCAAAAGATCTTTCTAAAAAATGAAGCAAAGATAAATCTTCGCAAACGTGCAAGAGCCGGAAAGTGAAATCAATGGATAAAGCTTTGATAGACCTGATTTTTATGTCCCAGAAGAGAAAAGACCTTTTGCTCCTTCTCAAAAACGGAGGAAAACCAATAGAGGACATAGTAAAAGGTCTGAACGTTAACCCAACGGGTATGCTCCCGCAAATCAAAAAATTAAAGGATGAACATCTGGTTTTTCAGGAAGATAAGGAGTACAGGCTAATGCCTCTTGCAAAAATTTTGGTCGAGAAAATGGAACCTTTGCTCGATACTCTTCAGGCCATTGAGGAGAATGCTGAATACTGGCAGGACCGCGATATCTCTGAACTACCCAGAGCATTTCTGGAAAGATTTGATGAACTGAAATCCTGCTTCCTTGTAAAACCTGACCCCGATAGTATTTTTGAGCCTTCTTCCGTGTTTCTGGATAACATAAGGAAATCAAAAAAGATAATCTGTTTTTCATCAATATTTCATCCGGTATTTTCCGAAATATTTCTAGCAAACAAAGACAATGATATCAGAATAACCCTTGTAGTAACAGAAAAAATTTATGAAAGACTGAAAACCGATTTTGAAGAAGAACTGAAACTTTATCTGGCCAGAGAAAAAAAGAAGCTTTTTATCTGTAATAACGAGGTAAAGATTGCCATGCTGGTTAAGACTGAATATTTCATGGCTGCTGATTTTCTTACTTCGAAGGGGATTTTTGACCAGGAAACCCTCATAGGCTTCGAGCCTGCAGCCCTGAGATGGACTGAAGACCTTATTCTACATTACAAAGAGCACGCTCACCAGATATAAAGATAAACTCAGGTAAGAAAATTTGAAGGTTAAATTGTAACATCAATATGTATTTCTATTTTTTATGTCGAGCTGTAGATTCTTTATCCATTTTTCAAGGTTTTCACTGTCTCTTTTCCTTAAGAAATAATAAGTAGTTTTCAGTTTTTTAGAGAAGATTATTAAATTTAAAGGCTTCGGGATGAATGAATAATAAACGCCTGTAAAAGCCCTTATACCATAAAGAATGAGGTCGGTTCTTTGTTCAGGTGCACTACGTAATTCCACTACCTTATGTCCTGATTCAAAAATGGATTCAAAAACGAATTCAAAAAAGGATTCAAAAATGTTAGATATGCCCTCTGTGATAGTTGCAACTCTCAATTAGGTCCCACAGGCTCTTTACTTGAGAAAGGACAAGGAAAAATCTACTCTCAAAAAGGAATTCCAAGACAACTCAATTAACAAAGAAGAAAACTAACCTATAAAGCTACGAACAGAACTGAAGTTTAAGCAAAGGATAAATCCAAACAGACTCATCTTTTCATAAACGTATCAGCGAGAACAAGAGTAGAGAGAAAGAGGGAAAAAATGAAAATAGGAGCAAACGATAAGTTTTGGAAGTACACGAAAATTACAACAGTTCTGCTTACGATATTCGTAATTATTCTTTCCGGCTGTATTGGTGAAGAACAAAACAAAACCGAGTCAGGAAATATAACAAATGATAGTCAGGGAATTACCGAAACGAACAATAGTCATGGGACCACTGGAGGAGATTACATATACGGTACTGCAAAAGTAGAGAGTATTCAGATTGCAACCCTTGAGTCTTTTCCAGTACAGATACAGGTGATAGCAAAAGGCTACCTGCCTGACGGATGTACCGAAATCGATGAAATAAAGAATGAAAGCAAAGAAAATGTTTTCAATATTAATATCAGTACAAAACGCCCGAAAGATGCACTCTGCACGCAGGCTACAAAAAATTTCACAGAAACCATTCCCCTTGAAGTCAGAGGCCTCAAAGCCGGTAACTACACTGTAAATGTGAATGGAGTGACCGAGTCTTTTGAACTACCCGTAGATAACGTACCTCAAGAGGCTTCTAACACCAGTTCACTTAAACAACAGGTAATAACCGAAGCTGACAACGGAACAAGTATAAGTCTTGAAAATGGAAGCACATTTTACCTCAAGCTTAAGGAAAACCCGACCACAGGTTATTCATGGGAACTCAATCTAAGCCAGGGGCTCAATAATATATCAGGAGAATACTATCCACCAGAGCAGCCTGAAGGAATCAAAGAACCTCTTGTGGGCGCGGGAGGAGTCCATTTATGGGAAATTAAAGCCGTATCTAAAGGCAACCAACAAGTAACTGGAATGTATAAAAGATCCTGGGAGAAATTAACCGGAGAAGAAGAGAAATTCATACTCAACGTTAAGGTTGTCTGAGTTACTGGTGATACCTGCCCTTTTCCAGGTTTATTCGTCCCATTCGGTAGAGGAAAAGGGCATCTTAACTTTAACCTGGTATTGCATTCTTAGCACTTATTATTGGTATTGAATTCTTAGCACTTATTATTGGTATTGAATTCTTCTCCGGTTAGCCCTTTTAAAGAGATCCGAGAGCCTGTTTCAGATCTTTAAGGCAACTTTCGCAGATGTAGGATGTACCGATTTGTGTGCATCCAAGAATTTCCTTACCACCTTCCTTTTCTCTTTCTCCCTGACTTCCAGGATATCCTTCGCAGTAGACTCCGCACTTAACCTCGCAATAAGCTCCACAGAATATGCACCTTGTCATGATATGATTTAAGGTTCGAAGTATCAAATATATTTCCGGAAAAGCCTGAGAAAATGATGAGCAGAATATAAAATCTGATAAATTACAGTTAACTGAAGAATTTTTTGATAGAAATACCTAAGTTCCACGATAGACCTCTAAAGAATTCCACGATAGACCTATGAAAATCAGAAGACCAGGCGAAAACTATATAAACGATCATTAGTATGTTCTGATAGTTGTCCCAGGCAAGATGGCCTGATAAATAAAACCCGGTAGCGGGGTGGGGTAGC
>DAQQ01000106.1:33573-41528 GCA_002508465.1 Methanosarcina sp. UBA7
ATCCATCCCCCGCTATAGTAAAGTTCTTTTCTGAGTTTGTTTGTGGTTTTTGTGTTTTAACTGTGGTTTAGCACTTTTCAGAGTCTTTCAGACAACACTCGTTCAAATATTCATACCCGGCAACGTTTTTATAGCCGGTCACTGATTTATATATAGAATCCATTTATCCCTTTTTCAAGCTACTGAAACTTAAGGCTTATTAAGGAAGGTTACTCTCTTACACAAGGTCAAAAAAGTGTGAGTATCTTTTTATTTATCCTCAAAAAATCAGCAGGATGATTTTCATATGGTAATGGAAAAACTTGGAGACTCCTTACAGGGGGCGCTTAAGAAACTGATCGGCGCGGGGCGAATTGATGAGCGCACGGTCAATGAAGTAGTAAAAGATATCCAACGGGCTCTGCTCCAGGCTGACGTGAATGTAAAACTTGTTATGGGAATGTCCCAGAGAATCAAAGAGCGTGCAATGAAAGAAGACCCTCCTGCAGGTATGAACCCGAGGGAGCACGTAATCCGCATCGTATACCAGGAACTAATGGAAATTATCGGCAAGGGAGCTGAGATTCAGCTCAAGCCGCAGACTATAATGATGGTTGGGCTTCAGGGAAGCGGAAAAACTACAAGTACAGCAAAACTTGCTCGCTACTTCCAGAGAAAAGGACTTAAAGCAGGGGTTATCGCCGCAGATACCTTCCGACCCGGTGCATATCACCAGCTTAAAACTCTCTGTGAGAAGCTTAATGTCGCTTTCTATGGAGAAGAAAACAATCCCGATGCTGTCGAAATTACCAGAAATGGGCTCAAAGCCCTGGAAAAATACGACATAAAAATTGTGGATACCGCAGGCCGGCATGCCCTTGAAGCCGATCTGATAGAAGAAATGGAACGGATCAATGCCGTTGCCAAGCCAAACCACAAATTCATGGTGCTTGATGCAGGTATTGGACAGCAGGCAAGCCAGCAGGCCCACGCCTTTAATGATTCTGTAGGAATTACAGGCGTTATCATAACGAAACTTGACGGCACTGCAAAAGGAGGCGGAGCCCTGTCTGCCGTTTCCGAAACAAAAGCCCCTATTGCCTTTATCGGCGTTGGGGAAACACCGGAAGATTTTGAAAAATTCGAAGCTGACAGGTTCATTTCAAGGCTTCTTGGCATGGGAGACCTTAAAAGCCTGATGGAAAAGGCTGAAGAGACCCTCAGTGAAGAAGACGTAAATGTCGAGGCCCTAATGCAGGGGCGATTCACCCTCAAGGATATGTACAAGCAGCTTGAAGCCATGAACAAGATGGGCCCTCTCAAACAGATTATGTCCATGCTGCCACTGGGAATGGGCGGAATGGGAGGCGTTAAGCTCTCAGATGAGACGTTCCAGGCTACCAGTGACAAGATGAAAAATTACAAGATAATCATGGACTCCATGACAGAAGAGGAAATGACTGACCCCAAGCTCATAGGCGGTTCCCGGATCAAAAGGATTTCAAGAGGCTCGGGTTGTAGCCCTGAAGAAGTAAGGGAGCTTCTGAAATATCACAAAACCATGCAGACAGCTCTAAAAGGATTTAGGGGCGGAAAATTCAATATTCAGAAAATGATGAAGAAAAGACTAGGGATGTAATTTGTCCCGAAAATTTTTCTTATTTTTATATAGCGTTTGTTTGCATTTACTTTTTTTATATCGTTACTAAGTTTAAGGGATATTTTGTCCTTTAGATTATAATCGATTGTTTATTGATTGCTAATGTCAATTGTTAATATCGATTGTTAAAAATCGACATTAATATTTTTCACAAATTTCAAGGAAATTGGTAAGCAATTCTTCTCCCTTCTCGGTATGGGAAACCTCAGGATGCCACTGTACACCATAAATCGGCTTTGTCGGGTGGCGCATAGCTTCAATTTCACAAATATCAGAACGTGCAAGATGGATAAAGCCCTCAGGGAGAATGGCAACCTCATCTGCATGGGAAGCCCACACCGTAGTCCTGGGCCCTAGTCCACGCAGAATATCATCTTCTTCGAGCACTTCTATCTCAATCTCTGCATATCCGCCTTTTTTCCCTGCATGAACATGTCCTCCATATGCCAGGGCAATTGCCTGATGCCCGAGGCAGATTCCAAGAATAGGAAGATCGATTTCCCGGACGTAGTCGAAACATAAACCCGCCCTATCCATTTCCGGTCCACCACTAAGGATTAGTCCGTCCGGCTCCTCTGCCAGGATATCCTCAATTGGCGTTGTATTGGGAATTATTTTCGTATCCATGTCAAGGTCTCGAACAGCCCGATGAATGAGATGGCAAAATTGTCCGTAGTTATTAACAACAAGAATTTTTAGCTCTTTCATAGTTCCTTCAGTTCCTGTTTTAGTATGATTGTATTTCTGACGCTATGAGTTTACTCTATTAGCCGGTCTTATCCTATTTTAATTCTTGTATGTTTCCAAAGTTTAGAATTGAGAATTGTTTTCGTAATCAAGAGGCTTCAAAACCAATCAATTTCTTGAATTTATCTTCCTTAACCTGTATTTATGGGTTTATCTTCCTTAACCTGTATTTATGGGTTTATTTTCCTTAACCTGTATTTATGGGTTTATTTTCCTTAACCTGTATTTATGGGTTTATTTTCCTCAGACTATGTTCTTTAATTTATTATTCCTCCTACATGAAGTGCATTTTCAATGATACCATTTACTCATAATAAAGAGAAACTTCAAATTTGATCATTATAGTACATTATTATACAGAAAAGTTCAAGAATATCCGTTGATATTAAAGTGAATAACTTGTCTTGTAGCTAGTTGGAATAGCTTTAAATAGATTTAATGTGCTAACGTGTCACATACTAGCACGGCATTTCCGAGTATATATAGCAACAATTTGAGAGCATTTTGCGCTAGAAGGAGATTAATAATGTCAGAAATCGGTAAAAAGATACGGATAGAAAGGCTGATGAACCGGGAAAGCAGAAACATTGTCATCATTCCCATGGACCATGGGATTTCAGACGGGCCTATTGACGGGCTTATCAATATCACTGATACAGTAAACAGAGTTGCCGAAGGAGGAGCAAACGCCGTTCTTATGCAAAAAGGAATGGTAAAATACGGACATCGGGGATACGGCCATGATATAGGACTTATCGTGCATATCAGTGGTTCTTCTTCCCTGAGCCCGGACCCTAATGCCAAGGTGCAGGTCTGTACAGTAGAGGAAGTAATTAAGATGGGGGCCGATGCCGTTTCCATGCATATAAATGTAGGCTCTGAAACCGAAACTGACCAGCTTGAGCAGCTTGGAAAAATTTCCAGAGACTGTACGGAATGGGGTATGCCTCTTCTTACTATGATGTACCCCAGAGGTAAAAAGATCACAAATCCGCACGACCCTGTAAATGTAGCGCATGCCGCAAGGATAGGGGCCGAACTCGGAGCTGATGTTGTAAAAACAGTATACACCGGAGACCCTGATAGCTTCAGAGATGTTGTTAGAGGCTGCCCTGTACCTGTAGTTATTGCAGGAGGACCGAAAACCTCAACGGACCTGGAACTCCTAGAGATGATTGACGGAGCAATGGAGGCCGGGGCCAGAGGTGCTGCAATCGGAAGAAATGTTTTCCAGCATAAGGACCCTGTCAGACTCACCCGGGCCATTTGCGAGATTGTACATCATAGAAGACCTGTAGAAGAAGCTCTCGAACAGTTGAATTGAGAGCTAGATATTGAAAAGCAAGACCAGAACCTGAAACGGAAGTTAAAAAAGGGGAAAAGGCCTGAGTAAAAATAGAAAGTATACCGAGGTTGAAACCTTTGAAGAAAAAAAGTGTATGGATAAAAGCCGATGACGGCGGCTGGGAACAACAGAAAGAAAGAGTTACGACAGGCCTTGAATCAGGAGCCGACTGCATACTTGTAAACCCAGGAGATGTTGGAAAAGTCAGGGAACTGGGAAATATTCCAGTAGCAACTTTTGGCCGTGACAACAAATCCGGAGCTGACATTATTGTCGTTGGAAAGAGAGGAGAAGGCGATGGAACGAAACCTTTGCCCCTTGAGACTCAGGGTTCTCTTGACATAAACGCAGCAACTGTTCTAAGGGATAAAGAGGTGGCTGTTGGCGGATATGTTATAATCAGGGATAAACGCTACGAGAATTTCGCAGCCGAGCTGGGAAAGGTCTGCGATTTCCTCATTGTGACAGGCACGGACTGGAAGGTTATCCCTCTGGAAAATCTGATAGCTGAGCTTCAGCGTTATGATGTAAAAATAATTTTCGGGGTAAAGACTGCTGAAGAAGCAAGGCTGGCCTTCCAGACTCTTGAAACCGGGGCAGATGGCGTCCTTCTTGACAGTGGAAACATCCAGGAAATTAAAGATACCATCCTGGCTGCAAGAGAACTGGAAAACGAAAGTACTGAGCTTGAGTCTGCAGTTATAACTCGGGTCGAATCTCTTGGAATGGGAGACCGAGTCTGTGTAGACACATGCAACCTTATGCAAAAAGGAGAAGGCATGCTAATAGGTTCTCAGGCAAGCGGGATGTTCCTCGTAAATTCCGAATCCGATGACAGCCCGTATGTGGCAGCTCGACCATTCAGGGTAAATGCAGGTGCGGTTCACTCTTATATAAAAATAGGAGATAAAACCCGTTATCTCTCAGAACTTCGGACTGGAGATCCGGTAACTATAATCGATTCAAAAGGGAGACAGAGAGAAGGCTTTGTGGGCAGGGTTAAGATAGAAAGCCGTCCTCTTATGCTTATTGAAGCAAAAGCAGGCGATCGTACTCTGAGCGCAATCCTGCAAAATGCCGAAACTATCAAGCTGGTTGGAAAAGATGGAAATCCAATTTCAGTCGCCAAACTCAAAAAAGGCGATGAGGTCCTGGTTCGCCTGGAGGAAGGAGCCAGACATTTCGGTAAAAAAATCGAAGAGACAATTATAGAGAAATGATCCCCTAATAGAGAAATAATATCCTAAAAAAGGAAAAATCCTGAAAAGGAAAAATTGTCAGTAGAAAAGGAAAAACAGAAAAAGAAACGGTAATCAGCAGAAAAACGAAAACCGGAGCAACAATGATTCATATTGGCCAGCTTGATCTTGAGAAAAGAGCTGCCGTTGTCGCAGTAATCCTTGAAAAGCCTCTTGAAGCTTCAAGAAAGGCCGCCGAAATGGGAGCCGACCTTCTAGAAATCCGGCTGGATTTACTTGGAATCAGAAACCTGGAAACAGCTGCAGAAACAATCCAAAAAGTAAAATCCGAAACCGGACTTCCAGTAATTCTCACAAATCGCTCAGTTACGGAAGGAGGAAAATGGGAAGGAAAAGAGGACGACAGAATTGAACTTTTAACAAATCTCCTTTCTACAAATCTCCTTTCCCTGAAAGACGGACCAGATGCAGTAGACATCGAACTCTCTGCCGGGAGAGAAGAAAGAGACCAGGTAATAAAAGTGGCAAGAGCATACGGAAAAACCATAATCGTTTCTTCCCATAACTTTTCAAAAACTCCGGCTTTCCAAGAAATGAAAACTATTCTGGAAGAGACATTTCTGGCAGGAGCAGATATTGCGAAACTTGCTGTTATGCCGCAATCGAGAAGAGACGTACTAGACCTGTTAAGAGTTGCACTGGATGCCAGGGAGGCAGGAAACGCTGTATGTACGATCGCTATGGGCAAGCTTGGAAAACATACAAGGGTAATTGCTCCTTTTTATGGTTCAGTCCTGACATATTCGGCTGTTGATAGTGAAGTTTCTGCAGCTCCCGGACAATTTAAGGTAGATGAAGTAAAGAAAATAATGGAGCTGCTCGAATGAAGCAAGTTTTTGGCGTATTTGGAGACCCTATAGCCCATTCCCTTTCTCCTGCAATGCATAATGCTGTTTTTTCAGCCCTTGGGATGGACTGTATCTACCACGCTTTCAGGGTGAAACCTGAAAAGCTGGAAAAAGCAATTCTTGGGGCTGAAGCTATGGGGTTTGGAGGGTTGAACCTGACAGTCCCCTTAAAAGAGGCAGCCTTGAAACTTGACTGCATAAGACCTGATCCACTGGCTGAAAGTATAGGGGCTGTAAACACTATCGTCTTTGGGAAAAATGAAGAAATAAAAGGGTACAACACTGACGGATTAGGAGCAAAGCAGGCACTTCAGAATTCTGCAGTGGAAATAGAGGGGTCTAAAATCGTAGTTGCAGGAGCAGGCGGAGCAGCAAGAGCTATTGCGTTTCAACTTGCAGCCGATGGCGCTGAAATCACGATAGTTAATCGTACAGAAGGAAGGGCAATTGAGCTTGCTAAAGATATCTCAACTGCAGCCCTTTGTGGAAACGTAACCGTGAGAGGGCTCTCCGGACTAAAAAGCCTGTTGCAGGATTCCAATATCCTGATCAACACCACAACTCTTGGAATGCACCCGAATACGGACACTACGATCGCCACAGCAGAAGATCTCCATCCTGACCTTACTGTTTTTGATATTGTCTATAATCCCCTGGAAACCAGGCTCTTAAGAGAAGCAAAAGCCTCAGGCGCAAAGACCGTGAGTGGGGTTTCAATGCTTGTCTATCAGGGAGCTGAAGCTTTCAAGCTCTGGACAGGAATCGAACCTCCAGTTGAACTTATGAAAAAAACGGTTATGGAGGCTTTGGAGGCTTGAGTGCTAATCTGAAACCAGGGAGTCAGGTCAATACGGCTCAAAATCCTGAAAAAACGAAGGTTCTGATCCTTGGCGGAACCGGTGAAATGGGACAATGGTTTACCCGTTTTTTCAAAGAAAGAGGTTACGAAGTTACAGTCTGGGGGAAAGGTGGGAAAACAGAGATTGCAAGGAAATTAGAAGTTCTTTTTGCCTCGGATTTAGAAAAAGCTGTTCCGGAAAGTGACATAGTAATAGTCTCTGTGCCCATCAGTGTAACTGAAGAGACTATTGCGGAAATTGCCCCAAAAATGAAAGCCGGAAGCCTCCTTATGGACTTTACTTCCATTAAAGTAAAACCTGTAGAGGCTATGAGAAAATTCGCTCCTTCCGGAGTGGAAATTCTCGGCACACATCCAATGTTCGGCCCAACAATTCCTACAATAAGAGGACAAACTGTTATTCTTGTTCCCGTAAAAGGACGTTCAGAGAAGTGGTTTCCGGTAATAAAAGAGCTTTTTGAAGAAGGAGGAGCGCACGTTGAGATTACTACTGCAGCCGAACACGACAGGCTTGTTTCGGTTGTGCAGGGGCTTACCCATTTTGCCTATATTACTATAGGAACGACCATTGACAGGTTAGATTTCGATATAAAAAGGTCTAGAAAATTCGTAAGCCCGGTCTATGATATAATGCTGGACTTTGTAGGTAGGATTCTTGGCCAGAACCCCTATCTGTATGCCCTCATCCAGATGGAAAACACCGGAGTTCTTGAGGTTCATGAAGCATTTATCAAGGAGTGCGAAGAGCTCTCAAGGCTTGTGCGAGTCCATGACGAAGAAAGTTTTGTGAAAAAAATGAAAGCTGCTGCTCGTAAGTACGGTGATACTGCTCATGCCCTGCGTAAATCGGACAAACTGATTAATTCCAGAATAACTGAGTACGAGACCATCCTGAACTCTGTTGGAAAGGTTTGTGGCTTTTTCCATATCTATTCGGGAAAAATCCATGTGGGCACCCTGGAAAAAGCAGGACTGGACGAAATTGTTCTTACAAAACTGGTATCAAAAGGCACTTCCCCTCATATAATGAATAAATTTGTAAAACTCAAGCTTGAAAATCTTCACATGCTTTCGGAATCCGAATTGTGGAAATGGAGAAAAGAAAACCTCGAACATTCTACAAGGGATATTTCAGTCCTTATCCCTAAAGGGGCTGACCCTGTAGTTATCCTTAACGCTATAAACGCTAACAAACAGCTTGCAGCCTGCGAAATAAGTGATATCTATAAAGGTATTAATCTTGGAGATCACAAAAGGA
>DAQQ01000208.1:0-27592 GCA_002508465.1 Methanosarcina sp. UBA7
TCTATAATTATTTACCAAAGCCAGATTTAGATCTTTACATTCATATTCATTGAAGCTTCTGCGATATCGCCACTATATTCGGCTATTCTCCGGAGACTCTCCAGAATCATACTAATTTCAACGTTACCTGTATATCCCAACTTCCGGGACTCCAGAGAAACTCCAAATTGAGAAATATTTTTTGCTTCCTCAACAGTTTTATTTATCGTCTGCAAGTCTTCTTGCGCTATAGAATCGACCGAACTCTTGAACACGTTAATGGCAAGTTCAGCCATCTTAAAAATCGGATTATCAGGGCTAACTGCAGAATCAATTCTTTGGGTATTTACAGCTATTTTGACTGCATGATCTCCTATTCTCTCAATTATTTTCGTAATCAGTCTGTACTCCAGGCATTCTTGCGGATGTCGGATTCCTATTGTGTCAGAGAGTTCGATATCTTCAATTGCAGCGTTAAGTTGGCGGACAGAAAGAAAATAGAAACGGTCTACATCATCATCTCTCTGGATAACATCTTCAGCAATTCCCACATTGTAATCTCTAAGAGCTTTCATAGAATCTTCAAGCATGGAACGTACAAGACCATACATGTTTTTAATTACTCTTCTAAGGAATAGATCACTGTAATTAAGAAGGCATTGAAAGACCAGCTCTGTCCGCGATTCTTCTATAAGTTCAAGCCCTATCAATTTCTGACGTACCGAATCCTTGATAAACTTGCGGTCATGAGCACTGAAACCTTTCACGGAAGTCAGTTTTATAATGTTATAACCTGCAAGATAATTAGAGATAAGAATTCTGAAGTTATTCTCTGCACTGTCTAAGTGACTATATTCTATCATAGCCTTAAGATCAGAACGTTCCGTTGAGACTGCACTGTAAGAGATATGCAAGGTTTTGTTAGGCATGGGTGTAAGGGTAAGCGCGTCTCCGACTTCAATCCCTGTATCATGAATCCATTTTATGGGGAGAGAAACAATATAGGTAGAGTTCCCGGTAAACTGAACTTTTCGTTGATCCTTAGTAATAGAATGATCCCCCTGGGGTGGTGAATGAACTTTAAGAATTTGTATGGACAATTGTAATCATAAAGGTTTTCTTATAAGTAAGATACTAAAAAAGAATAAAAGTTTCGCTGACGTATCCTGCTGCAAGCATCAGAGTGTTCTACTGAAATAAGGAGTTTTCTCCTTAATTCTTTTTCCCTGAAAATGATTTAGTTATAGAAAATCGAGTGATTTTATGATTACATTTATCATTGAGTTGAGATTAAGAGGAAGTATTGAGTACTTTTCAAACACTGGACCTCATATTTATCTAACTTTAGATATATAGTCACGAGGCTAAATAATGCAACTACTCAATATGGTAAGATGAGGTCTTTTGTTGCAACATTTACAGGTGTGACTATAACTATATTATACTATCAACAACTTTCTCTTTTTCTTCTAGAGAAAACTCTATACACTTTCAGGTGCCAGCGTTTGCAATCGGACTCTGGTGCGTCAACTTCAATCAAGTTGTAACATTGAGATATTTTTCCACGAACTTTGGAAGAACAGACAGTTCCAGCACTGATTACAAGCATGTTATTTAATCTCCAGACCCACGGAATGTGCCAGTGTCCACAGAGCACAAGGTTGACACCTGAGCGGTCCAGAAGTTCCAGAACATCTCCTGCGTCTACAAGTACATTATTTCCTCTGCCAGTTTTTGGAATTAGAATAAGGTGATGATGAAGGGGCAAAAACTTTGAAACTATTTACTGAAAAAGTGTTTTCTATCCAGTTGTAATTTTCCCTTCCTATATGCCCTTCGTCAAGTTCCGGTTGGGAAGAATCAATCCCTACTATAGTGACCTCTCCAAAGTGCCCAGACGTTGATCTGGTTTTGAAAAGATCCTCAAAAAAGAGGTAACCGGCATTTCTGGAGTCATAGTTCCCCGGAACTATTATCTTGTTTTTGCATTCAATCCTGTCAATGAATTTCTTTGCTCCATTATACTCGTCTGCAAGCCCGTTTTCTGTCAGGTCACCGGTGATTACTACAATATCAGGAGAGCTCCGGTTTATGTTTTCAAGCATGGAATCTGCAACTTCAGGCATATAATATGCCTCTGAAAAGTGGATGTCTTAAATATGTACTATTTTTTTAATTTCTTATTCCTCTGCCTTACTCATTCGCGTTTCAAGGTTTGGAAACATAATTCACAAACATATATATAGTTATTCGATTTGGACAATAAATAAGAACAAATACATTATATTAGTGAAAAAAGAGTATTGACTATATAGTATATTTTCTCAGTTGGAGGTGTTTATTCACTAAATATTCAATCGTTTGGTTAACCTGTATTTCGAAATAACCTGCGAGAAAACGGAAATTGATATCTTGGAAGTTGAAATGCAAAACATAGTTAAGTGGAAGTCCAGAAGATGCCAACTTATCGAATAATGGTCATAAAAAAGAAAATGAAGAGATTTGGGCTACTGGCTCACTGTAATAGAAGTAACATGGGAGATTTAAACAAACTTTTTACTGATAACATGTTTTTGGGTCTGTTCATAGGTTCTGGTCTGTTCATAGGTTCTGGTCTGTTCATAGGTTCTGGTCTGTTCATAGGTTCTGGTCTGTTTCTATGTTCTGGTCCCACGTTACTAATCAACAATATTCGTTTTATACATATATATTTTTCGATTTTCTATAGTAAAATCGTATAAAATATTGTTTTTCAAAATAAAAATAATGTGTTTAGATGATTATTTCAGAAATTTTGGGAAATGTTATTACCCTCCAAATGACATATTTTTTTGAAAAAAACGCCTATAAACCCTGCATTTAGCTCGTATATCTGTTTCATTCATAGTGTGTAAATAAATAATCCGCCTGATAAATTTTTATTTCTTTAGCTAGTTTTTTATTTTTGGTTAGTTTTTCATTTTATATTTAGTGAATACATTGATTTAATTAATCAATTTACTTTTTCGTGAATATACATAATAGAAGGAAAAATATGTTTTTGGCGAAATGTCTTTATAGTCATTTTGCATTCTTTTAATTGAATACAATTCATAACCTATTACATTGCAAAGAATTTCTGAATAAAATGGTCGTGCTTGTTTATGCAAGGAAAAAACATAATCGATGCTAAAATCACGATAAGTGCTGAGGTTGCTGAAAATCTTCTTCAGGAAGGATGGAAGAAGGTGGATTTGCATGTACACTCTTCCTGCTCCTACGATGTCCCTCCTGTTCAGACAATGCATCCTGCAGTACTTTTTAAAAAAGCAAGATCTCAAGGCCTTGATTTTGTGACTTTTACAGACCATGATACTGTCAAAGCTTACGATTTGCTTGGTTGGGATAAAGAAAGACTGGTTCCAGGGGTTGAGATTTCAATTAGAGATCCTGAATATATAGGACACACTATTCACGTTAACGTTTTTGAATTGGATTCGGAAGAGTTTGAGGAACTTGAATTGATTGCAAATCAGGAACATGACTTCAAAAGCTTTATCCGCTATTTAAAGGCTCACGACCTTCCCCATATATACAACCATCCATTTCAGTTTTTTAACGAAGGAAGTCCTAATCTCTGGGCGATACCTGAACTTATAAAACAGTTTCCAGTTGTCGAATATAATATGCAGAACTTAGCGGAAAAAAACCTTATTACTGCAACACTTGCCAGAAAATACGGAAAAGGATTAGTTGCAACTACAGATAGTCATACAGGAGGTATGGGAGCTGTCTACACCCTTGCAAAAGGGGAAACATTTAGGGAATATTTTGAAAATATTAAAAAAGGAAGGTCATATATTGTAGTTGAAGGAGGAACTAAGAGATATCTTACAAAAGAACTAATCTCCTGGGTTGAACTTGTTTTTTCTATGGATAAGCAGTTACGAGAGGACATGAACTTTACCACAAATATCCAGAGCTTTGATAGAATTATAAGTCTTATTGCAAACGAGAAAATTAGAGAATTTCCTAGACTTAACAACCTTGCAATGAAGTTTTTCCGGAATTTCTCCAGATCAGGACTTCCTGTATATATGTACATGAGAACTGAAAAACCTCTAGTTTCCAAAATAGAAAAAGTTTTGAAGCAAATGTCATGAGCTGTTATGTTGTGTATAAATCCTATCAAGATCATATACTCAAAGAGATAAAAACAAACTGACAAAAAGAGATCATGATTATCAGTTAGTATTAATGAATATTGTTTATTCCAGATGATTTCTACAGAATCGCTATTTTCTGTTCTTTTTGGTTTGGATCATTGATTTTTCCTTAATTCTTCATTTCACTAAACCTTCCTTTAACCTTTCTTCAAGAAACGTTCTTACAGTTGCAGGTCCGTCAAGTTCCTCTGCGAGTTCTCTCAATCTTCGAGTCTTTTTGCAGTACTCTTCCTTCTCCAAAATTCCTCTAATGCAGGCAAGAATAGTTTCCGACTCTGCAAGGTAGCTCATTTTCTTTCCGTATCCTTCTTCTTCAAGTACAGTTGCGTTATTTTCCTGTTCTATGTGCTTTTTGTCCGGAAAAGAAAGCACAGGGAGTCCGAAAGAAAGACTTTCAAGGATTGTTCCATGTCCTCCTGCAGTAATTACCAGGTCAGAACCTTTGTAATAAGGAAAAGGATTTTCCGTAAAACCTGTAAACTCAACATTTTCCGGGATTTTTGAAAACTGATTGGGATCTATTCCAGGTCCTGAAATAAAGGTATAGTAAATACTTTGATCCAGTTTTGCAGCCTCAAGTACATTCCTGAATATGGTTGCTCTGTATCCGAAAGCGCCAACGGTTGAAAGGACGTTTGGGCGCTGGAGGGTTTTTGATTCGACTTCACTATACTTGTACCTTATAAGGGGGCCGCTGAAAAAAGTGGTACTATTAATACTTTTTTTAAAATTGAAGTTTTTTCGGTTTACAGAGTATGGAGGAGGAAAATCAGGCACAATGATGCCATCTACGCTTCTGAAGATATAATTATAAAAACTCTTAATTAGTTTTCCTGCTACTGTCACCAGGAAATCCTGTTTCTGAAAAAACTCCACCATATTGAACTGGTGGCCAATAAAATACACAGGAGTCTTTTTTGTTTGTGCAGCAAGGATACCTGTATAGTAACCATCCGAAAGTACAATATCAGGTTTTAGTTCTTCAATCAACTTCAAAAGCTTCCTGAATTTTGAAGGAGAAATATTTTTTAGGGTTTCTTTAATGGATTTTTTGATATCAAAAATTCCTGACACTCCAACTAGCTTTATTTCAGGGGGGATCTCATATACCTGATACCCTGTTTTTTCTACCAGTTTTTTTGAGTACCCATATGCCCCAAAGTATACCTCATGCCTTGCAGTCAGAAACTCTTTTCCCAAAGCAAGGCAGCGACTTGTGTGGCCAAGCCCTTCTCCGCACATGAAAAGTAAGACTTTCATTTTATTCCAATCCTAATATATACCTTTCTTCCATTACACTAACCATTAATCTATGAGCTTGATATTTTTAAAAAACAATTTGCGTAAAAATAATCTATTCTGTACGAAGCAAGTATTATTTTCAAAAATAGAGTGAAGAAATTTAGAGATGAAATCCAATTTAAAAGAGAGTATCATAGAAAATTTGGGTTTAATAGATGTTGACATGCCTTCTGGCTTGTTTGTGTGTTCTGATCCCACGCTACTAAAGAATAATGGTCTTTACTATATATAACTTTTCTTTCTATATAATTATATAAGTAAATACAGCATTTTACCCCGAATGTATATTCATGCGTTAAAATTTTAGTCCACAAATAAAAAGTATTTTTAAGCATCCATCTAAGCATCCAGCTAATACTCTGCAGAAGCAGTCTCTACAGATAATCTCATTCTGGCTCCTAGTTTAAGTAATATACTCAACAGGGTGATGTCTGGATATGTTTAGTTTTACTTTTTGTTATTTTTTAAACACAGGACCTTTAGTTTAACTGTGTTATTGTTGTTACTTTAATAAGAATATTAATTAAATTGTGCATGAATTTACTAAAAGTCTTGTAAACATAACTTGCTTGTTATCTTTTATGTTCACCGTAAAACAGAATGTGGAGCCATTACTAATTTCGTCTAATATCAAAAAATTGTGTTCTCTATTCTGAGTATTTCAATTCCAGAATGAAGTTTTGTTAGGCTGTAGCAGTATTCTTTTGTATACAACTTATGGAAAACTATCAAGTGTATAAATGAGTATATAATCTAAATATTTTAATAAACATCTGGTACAGCAAAATAGTGTTACATAGTCACCTATCCTAAATATTGAGTATGAATCTACATATGTTCTATATGTGGAAGATTCAAATACAGATGGCTTCATTTTTAAAATTGGAACTTGCATTGTTTATATAGCGTTAAACTATAGATTGAAAAATTAGTTCCAATGTTGAGGTAATTCTATGGAAACTAAAGAGAAAGATACTTTGTTAATTATTTCGATAATAGGACTTTTGCTGTTGGGAAATGTTAGTTCTGCAGTAGCTGCACAATTTGAGTCGAATTCTAGCGTTAATTTCACGAACTCTACTAACTGCGAATCTCCCGTAAAGTCGGAAGCTAAAGTAGAGAACGTGATTATCCTGATTCCTGATGGTTGTTCTCAAAGTGTGGAAACTTTAGCTCGCTGGTATAGCGGAAAACCTCTTGAGCTTGACAATATGGTGACTGGAACGGTATCTACTTATAGCACTGACTCAGTCATTACTGACTCTTCTTCAGCTGCAACCGCATTTGCTTCTGGATATAAAACTACTAACGGTTTTTTAAGCGTAGGGCCAAGCAATAGTTCTGTGTTAAGTACACTGGAAATCCCGCCTGAAGAACTAAGGTACAGACCACTTGCAACAGTGCTTGAAGGTTCAAAGCTCGAAGGCAAGGCTACAGGACTTGTAGCAACCTCTCGTGTGAGCCATGCCACACCTGCAGCTTTTGCTGCTCACGTGGATAACAGAGATAATGAAACCGAAATTATGAAACAGATGGTTTATGGAAACGTTGATGTGGTCTTTGGTGGCGGTTCAAGTTATCTCACACCTGTAGCTGATGGAGGAAAAAGGACAGATGGAGAAAACCTGACAAAAATACTTCTTGACAGGTGTTACCAGTATGTTGACAGCAGAGATGAAATGATGAACCTGACAACTGGCAGAGCCTGGGGTCTTTTTGCCAGTAGCCATATGATGCCAGATATAGATCGTTCTTCACTTACACCTGAAGAACCTTCTCTTGCAGAAATGACAGAGAAATCCATTGAACTGTTATCTCAAGATAAAAATGGCTTCTTCTTAATGGTTGAAGGCAGTCAGGTTGACTGGGCAAACCACGCCAATGATCCGAACTACGCTGTAACCGATTTTCTGGCTTTTGATAAAGCTGTTAAAGTTGCAGTTGATTTTGCTAAAAAAGACGGGAATACTCTAGTTATAGCTTTTCCGGATCACAATACAGGCGGCATGACTATTGGCAGCAACTCTGACTCTAATTATACATCCACAACAGTAGAAGATGTAATTGCTCCTCTCAAAGGCATGAAACTCAGTTCTACTGGTCTTGAGACAAAAATAGGGACAGATCTTTCGTCCGAAAATATTAAAAAACAGCTGAAAACCTGGTGGGGCATTGATGCTACTGATGAAGACATAACTGAAATTCTCAAACTCTACAACAATGGAAAAGGTCTCTCACTTGACTATGCCATCAGTGAGGTAATCAGCCGCAATCACACAGTAATTGGCTGGACTACTCATGGGCATTCAGGAGATGATGTTCCTCTGTGGGCCTATGGTCCTGACTATCTGACAGGTCATGTTGATAATACCGAAATTGCAGGATATATAGCTAAAGAACTCGGATTTGACCTTAACAAGACTAATTCGCGTCTCTTTACTGAAGTGGGAGAGGTTTTCTCCAAAGACAACGGAGATGGGAAACTGGATAAAAACGAATATTTGCTAAATACTACAGATTCCTCAAACCCCGTGCTGCAAATTGGAGATGCAAAACTGCCAGTGAACACAAATATTCTTATCAAGAATGGTGTAGCTCATGAGCTGGAAGGAATAGTTGTCTATGCTCCAGTAACTGGTAAGGTGTATATCCCCTCTGAAGCACTTTCACTAATAAATGGAACAAAAAAGAGTTTTGTTTAAAAAGCAGCCGAAGTTGTCTGAAAATGTGAGTCAAAGGGATTGTTTCCCTTTTCTTATTTTTTATATATCCGTAAGTTGTAAACAAGTTTTCACTTATATACATTAAAAAAGTTTGATACATTAAAGAAGTTTGGAATAGGTCTTAATTTAAAAACTGACATACTTCCCACGCAAACTGTGGAGAAGTTTCTTTTCTGGCTGTACGTTTACTGAAGATGGTACGGCCTAAGACCCGTTGAGGGGTATCAGTGCTCCCTTTCCCTGCATCTCTTTCTACAGGGAATTGACCGCTGCCTTTTGGCGTCAATGCTATATTAAAGGCGGCATTAACATCGGCATGGTCAACGTGTCCGCAGTATGGACACTTAAATTGCTTGCTGTGTCGGTTGCCTTTATGTCCGCAGCGGCTGCATTTTTTGCTAGTCGCATGGGGATCAATATAAACTACCTCTACTCCTAGCAGCCTGGCTTTGTATTCAATAAACTGCTGAAGTTGCTGAAATGGCCAGCTGTTCAGGGAGTATTCACAAGACCATGATTGTTTTCCGGTTGTGTTTTTACTTTTGATAGAATATTTGTTGATTTCCTTACTTCTGTTTTTGTCCCTATTTTTTTCCCTTTTTCTTTTTTTACTTTTATTACTCTCGCCTTTTCCTATATATCCAATCTTGCTGTTGAGTTTTCGGTTTCCTTTAAGGTTTTCCAGTTTGATACCACATTCGTTATATAGAGCGATATCAACGATCTTTCGGCTGATTTTATGGTTCAAGTCCTTTACAATATTTTTTTCCCGAATTTTTACAGCTTTTAATTCTTTACTTTTGCCCATATTATAGAGCCGTTTTTTAATGTTTTCGTATTTTTTATGCGTGTGGTATCGCATTTTTCCCAACTTCCAGATTTTTCCTGATTCGGGATCCGCTACAACTGCGATATGTCCTTTAGTATTGCGATCAACTCCTATATAGTGCTCTGAATTTTTGGGCTCGTCATCCGGGAAGACAACTGCTACATAAGCATAAATGTTATCGATTTCTATCTGGGAAATTTTTGTAAAATTACTGGAAAATTGATAGTTCAGTAAAAGTTTTAAACATGGAATTGTAATGGTTCGCTCCTTCCTATCAACACGGATTGCTCGAAAAGGAATAATCAACTTCACATTCTTTGCGGATCTGAAGTTCTGATTTCGGGAATATTTCTTAAGAATCTGACAGGAGATAATTGACTTCAAACCTATATGCTTTATATCTCCAAGAGAAAGAGCTCCAGATACCTGAAGTGAATAAGGCGAAGACAAAGAACCAAGAGAAGGAGGAGCGGAAGAAATAATAGGAAAGTCAGAAGAAAACTCAGAAAAAGTTGAGAATGAGGATGACGGGGAAGAAGGGAGAAAAGAAATAGATTTTTGTTTGGGAGGCGAGTTAAGGTCTCGGTTTTGAGTCTGATGCTTAATACAGAACTCAGCAACCTTTCGAGCCTTTTGGAGTTCCTCTGTAAAACTTCGATTGTGCTTGATTTTATAGGTCAGTAGCATCCGGGTTATTGCTCCACGGTCAGTATTCAGTATATTTTTATAGAATATACATGTTTATGAAGAAACTTATAAGATATATTTAACTTCTATATATAATTAGCATAAAGATATTTAAGCATTTTGCCAGAGTACATAAAAAGATTTCCTCTAATAAAATGTCAAGGATTAGTTTTAACAGCAAAATCTGAATCGTTAGAAACCTTATACTTAGAGTTCACTAAAAACTATTTTATTTTTGAACGTTAATTCTAGGTTGTACGATGTTACATAGTTAAAGTTATTTTCAAATGTTCATAAGTAATTTCAGGCCCTTTTTGTTCTGAATCTCAGTACAACTGGAGATTATTTCATTTCTCACATAGAAACTTACTATTTGTCATAATGAATCCAATCTTGGTAATAACAACCAAATAACAAAAGGGAAAAATAATAATTGCTTGGTTAGAAAACAATCAGAACAAAAAGGAAAACATTGATCTTGAATATGATTTCCAATAACAAAGGTTTTCTGAAATAGAACTTGGAGATTTAATTGAAA
Source organism: Methanosarcina sp. UBA7 (assembly GCA_002508465.1). Lineage (GTDB taxonomy): Archaea > Halobacteriota > Methanosarcinia > Methanosarcinales > Methanosarcinaceae > Methanosarcina. The sequence continues at coordinate 10,264 of DAQQ01000208.1, forward strand.
AATCAACAGAATTAAACATCTTAGCTAGATGAAGATTATATACATTTTAGATTATACTTATTAACCTACTAATATATAGAATATATTCAAAAACTATATAATATCGTTTATCTAATTATCTCGTAAAGGCTTTCCAGTACTTGCAAATAGATCTTATGGGCCATATAGACAGTTCTCATCTGCGGCTCATAAGACCAACCTGATATCTCTACTAATGTTGATAACTACAAGATTTAAAGGGTTTTACAAGATAATAGCTGAGGAAACTTAGAAAATATTCGAGTTCAGGTAGAGCAATGTCAAAAGGGAAATATGTCAAAGGAAAATGTCAATATTCTTGACTATGATAAATAAATGAGAATAATTATTCTTTTAATTAATAAATGATACAGGACAAAAATTTGTGGATAAGGAAAGGGGTTGTGGAATGTTTATTATCAAAGAATCAAACCTTAACAAAGGTTACTTTGAAGGGACTAACCTTAAAGGACTTAACCTTCCAGGTGCTGAGCTTATAGAGGTAAACCTCGAGGGAACTAATCTTAAAGGGGCTAACCTTAAAGGAGCTAATCTTAAAGGAGCTAACCTTGAGGGAGCTAACCTTGAAGGAGCTAATCTTGAAGGAGCTGACCTAAGTTGGGCTATACTTAGAGGAGCTAATCTTGAGGCGACTAACCTTATAAAGGCTAATCTTAAAAAAGCTAACCTTAAAAAAGCTAACCTTAAAGAGGCTGACCTTTTTATGGCTAATCTTGAGGGTGCTAATCTTAAAGAGACTCATTTTTTATCATTTAATCAATTTTCAAAAGTAAAAACACTTTATAATGCAAAATTAGATGAAGAATTCCTCACATTATTAAAAGGAAAATATCCTTGTCTATTTAAATCACTAGAGCAACAGTTTCTAGAATATCAGAGCAACCTTTTACTATAAAAAATGCTATTTTCATTGATTTTATTATTTGTTCTTCAAAACTCAACAGCAAGACAGTTGAAGGTTTAGTATATTGATTTTTCAGTTAAACTACTTAAATTCTGTTCCTGTTAAGTGCATCTCAACGATCATGACAGTATTATCCCTTATATCTTGTAAATACTTGTAAATCCAATTAGAGACATTTTTATATTGAATCATCTTATCAGAATACTTTATAAATGCAATTAGATACTTTTTTATACTGCATTGTCTCATCATTTTACCAGATTTAACTTCCTGTTCGGCCTCAGTTAATAGTTCTTCCGGTGTTTCTGCGGTCAATTCGGTAAGGTATTTAATAGCTAACCAGTAATTCTTTTCCGTGTTCAGTCGCGGGTTTTGAGTGTCAAAACACTCACAAATTATCGGATCATTACGCAAGTCGTTAAAGTCTATGAGAAAAATACTCAGGCTTATAATCTATTAACTTCGTTATAATCTATTAACTTAGGACCGACACTTTAACAGGAGTATTCCGCTTGGCAATTTTCAAACAGGCTATATTACAGAATACTTGTGTACGCGGGACAATTTTTACAGGTATATTAGAGGTATACGATGGAGACTAGAGATACAGTATTTCTTGTTGTGATGGTTCTGTCATCCTTTCTTCTATCCTTTGAGTGGCTTAGAAGGTTTACATATAAACCCACAAATCCCCTGATTATTATTTCGGTTATGATTCTTGTCGGAACATTAGCTGTCATGCTTATCTCTGTTAACAATAGGCTTCAGGAACTCGAAAACAAGATGGAAGCAAAGGACCGTACCCTCAAGGTCAATATGGAAAATACAGAAACAAAGATTGAAGAAAGGATGAATGAGCTATCAAGCAAAATTGATAATGCAGTTTACGAATTCAACCGTAGAAAATATCACTAATCTCATCTATAATTTTATTTTAGGGCAAAACCTTCAATTTCCTATATTAAAGAAGCATATTTTGAATCCCCAGGGTTTGATAACAATCAAATCTGATTTTTTTATTCAGATATATTTAGTATTTTATTATAAATACGCCCTTTATAGGCCGGAATCCTCTATATGTGCGGCGTTAATTAAAAGAAAGATAGCTCAAATAATTTTAGAATGGACTCTCAAGCTTCATCCAGTTTTGAATTTAATTTATTGACATTTATCTTAATTTTGATCCTAAAATATGCTAATTTTTCTAATGTAATTACTACCCAACTAGGCATTTCGGGCACAGGTTCCTTGATCCAGTAAACTATATATATTGGTTCTTCTGTAGAACAGAAAAGATCTGAATCTGAACAATTATAAAATAATTGTTCAGATCTTCTGTATCGCAAGTTATTATTACTCAGAGTTAGTATTATTTGGTTACTTGTGTAAGCAGGTAAAGAAGGAAAGCTATATGCACTTTAGTCTGGAACCGATTGGCATTATTACAAAGGTTGCAAATAAGTCGGAAATTTTGATTTATTCTGATTTTGAACAGGTTATAAGAAATATTGTGTCCAAAATAGGAGAAGGGGCTGAGAAAGGACAAAAGCTTCTGGTCATCCATAAAAATAACAACCAGAAGCAGATGGATGGTCACCAGGTCCAGGTCACGAAAGCGACTTTACTGGAAAGAAAAGGTAATTTGCTGACAATATCCAAAATAGAAGCAAACGAAGATTCAGTAATCGATGTTCGACTTGACCTTACCGCTTGATTTTCGTAGGTTTCTATAGAGGCTATAAGCCCATTAAGTCTCGTCTCTTTTCTCTTTCTTACTGGATAGCTTTGATTGGGCCTCAGGAAAGGCTGATAGAGTTAATTTCAAAAAATATGATTAAAAAATATAAAAACATGATTAGAATTCCATAACTTGTCCGGACTCCATGATCTGATGAACTCACTGACTAAATGAGTCCAGTAACCGAATGAGTTTCATGGATTAGAACTGAAATTACATCTGTTTCTTTACTTTTTTCTTTCTGAGTAGTACTGTCTTTCAACAATCTATTTCATCGGCAAGTATCTAAGGATAACTCTGAACACGCGGTAAATATAAGACTTCAGTATCTATAAAGCGTATTGAATAATAAACCATATAATTGTTATAAAGCATTTTTGATATTGGCCTGTAGTAAAGTCTATTGAGATATCTCTTGATATCTACTTTCTGCATAACAGTTAAAAAATTAAAAATAAGATTAAAAAATAAGAATAGATTAATAAGGCAAGTAATGAAAGCGCAAAGCTTTCTATTAACTTTCAGACATTCGAGGGAAAACATGGGCACAGATATAGGCGACCTGCTCCAGAAAAGAAAAGTTGAGCTTTCGGATCTTACAAATCAGGTAGTTGCAATCGATGCATTTAATACGCTGCACCAGTTTTTGAGCATCATTCGCCAGCGGGATGGAAGTCCTCTGGTTGATTCTGCAGGGAGAGTAACCTCCCATCTCTCAGGCCTGCTCTACCGAACAGCGAGCCTTGTAGAAGCCGGTGTCAAACCTCTTTTTGTTTTTGACGGCAAACCTCCTGATCTCAAGTCCGAAACCCTGAACCGAAGAAAAGAAGTAAGGGAATCCTCCAGGGAGAAATGGGAGAATGCAAAAGCTGTAGGAGACCTGGAATCGGCGTATAAGTATGCTCAGGCTTCTTCGAAAGTAAACCAGGAAATTGTTGAAGATTCCAAATATCTCCTCAACGTTATGGGAGTTCCCTTTGTTCAGGCTCCCTGTGAAGGCGAAGCACAGGCTGCACACATAGTTCTCAAAAAAGACGCCAACTGCGTTGCTTCGCAGGATTACGACTCCTTTCTTTTCGGAGCTCCGATCGTTGTCAGAAACCTGGCTGTAACAGGAAAACGGAAGCTTCCGGGGAAGAACATGTATGTTGATGTCGAACCAGAAAAAATCGAGCTGGATGAGACCCTTGAAGCCCTGGAAATTACACGGGAGCAGCTTATAGATATCGCTATCTGTGTGGGCACGGATTATAACAAAGGGCTGGAGAAAGTAGGTCCGAAAACAGCCCTTAAACTAATTAAAAAGCACGGGGATATTTATTCCGTACTTAACGAAAAAAAAGCAGAAATTGAAGCTGTGGATCAGATAAGAGACATTTTTCTCCATCCTGAAGTAACGGATGATTACAAAATAAGATGGGAAAAACCTGACTCTGAAAAACTTCTCGAATTCCTATGCGAGGGTCATGATTTCTCGATTGATAGGGTAGGAAAAGCTGCAGAACGACTTAAAACGGCCTCAGGAGCTAGACAGAAAACTCTTGATCAGTGGTTTTAAGTGATTTTCGTTCAAAGTCATTAATTTTTCTAATTTTTTATATATTTATACATATATATCGTTGTCCTTAACTCTTCAGTCAGGGAGGTCTGAGACAGACAAGAGCAGGTCTGAATTCCTCCTAGAAAGAGCACTCACACACCCATATGCATATAGTTGTGGATCCTGATTCTTTCCTCATCCGTGGACTTTATGCGGTCAAATAGTTCGTCAGGCTTATGGTTCCCCATGAACAGGAAAATCAGTAATCTTCCGTATGCTTGACGGTGTGGACCCAGGTACTATTGGGTAAAGTTCGCCAAACCGTTAATAACAGAATAAGTAAGGGGATAGGAAAATAAGTAAGGGATATGCCTGAAATGAGGGTTGACAGACTATGGCACAAGCTGTATGCAGAAGTGATATTTGATGAACCCATTGCTTTCAGTTAAAGAAGGGAATGAGATAACTATAGAGGTGAGGCACAGAATAACACATGGGCGTAGCTTTTCTATCAAACGTGGTCATACAGTAGGCCTACTCGGATCAGCCGGAAAATTTCACAGGCTGCCCGAGTATGAGCACAATGGTTTTCCGTCTCACTCTCACTGAATGTAAGGCTTTCAAATTCGGGATATTTCTGCACCCTGGTTTCTTGCCCTGGTAAGGATGACAGTCCCACCAACAGAGCTGTCAAGCATTTTTTGGACTTCAGCCTGAAGCTGCCTGCCTTCTGATTTGTTGTCTACAAAAGAATATACTACAGGACCAAAGGAACTTACCCCGGCTCCATAGCTCCGGCTGCGCATGTGAGAAGCAATATTTTTAACGAATTGAGGCCAGATAAGGCTCTCTCTTTTATTAAAACCGACAGTTTGTACATGATTTACTGCGGCCCCAAAACTTTCTATGTCCTCTTCTAGCACAGCAGGCATCATCTGCATGAGCACGACATGAGAAATTTCCCTGACTTCTTCTACAGGAAGGGGACAGAACTTCTTGAAGGTTTCTACTTCTTCCTGGTCATGCATTCCTTTGTCATTAGGAATTGCTACCACCATATCCCATTGAGGAAAATCCTCTCTGAAGAGCACTGGCCCTGGTGGTACTTTGCTGGCAGCCGACGGCATAAAACCACCTTTATCTTTGAACCGGTGTCCTCCGTCAATTATAAACCCGCCTTTCTCAAAAGCAGCTACACCTATACCAGAAGTTCCTCCTCTTTTTACTGAAAGTGCAAGTTCTCTAACGCTTTTCCCAAGTCCATACAGTTCATTAACAGCTGCTCCTGCGGCCAGGGAAGACTGAGTTCCTGATCCGAAGCCTACGTGGGCAGGGTACACTTCCTGTACATTGATCCTGATCCCCTTCCCTTCAGGAAGCAAGGACTCTGCAGCTCTTTTCATTCGATCGGCAAAACCCTGCAGACCTTCTATACTGACTCCGTCGGCTTCCTCAGCCGTAATTTTTATATTGGGAGAGGAAAGGGTTAGTCCTGCTCCTCCATCGACTCTTCCGATCTCCGCATTCATATCAATAAGTGTCATATGAATTCGGCAAGGAGTGGTTATTTTGATCATTCCTGTTAAACTCCAAAATTACACTTAAAGCTTCATGACTTCCTAAGTCCTGTGCTCCTTTTATTGTAGCTGCTGATATTTAATCTTTTTAAAATTATCTTTTATCTAGCCTTTAATTCTGTAGACATAATAAAATAACAAAATAAGTGGCATAAGAAGAGCAGGAACAGAAGGGAAAATTGAGAAAGGAAAACTAAGAAAGGAAAACTAGTATTCTGAAATTTCAAATTACTTTTTCTCATTCTTTTCTCATTCTTTAATAATTTCAGATTATTTTCCTTTTTTAATAGTTTTCAGTTTGTTTTTTCCTTTTCGAATTATTAATTTATAATAAGAGATTCCCCTGTCATTTCCTCAGGCTTCCGAACTTTGAGAATTTCCAGAAGGGTTGGTGCAAGATCGCATAATTTTCCGTTTTTAAGTGCTTTAACTTCGTCATTTCCGAAGTAAATACACTTTACCGGATTTGAAGTATGTGCTGTATGTGGCTCTCCCGTTTTCGGGTTTTTCATCTGTTCGGCATTTCCGTGGTCTGCAGTTATAATTGCTACGCCTCCAACTTCTTTCAGAACTGCTTCAATTCTGCCCACGCAGTTATCAACGACTTCTACTGCCTTTACTGCGGCCTCAAAAATTCCAGTGTGTCCTACCATATCCATGTTTGCGAAATTAAGGATAATGGCGTCATACTTTCCGGACCGAATCCTTTCTATAACTTCATCCGTAACTTCATACGCACTCATTTCGGGTTTAAGGTCATAAGTAGCAATTTTTGGTGATGGGATAAGGCAGCGGTCCTCTCCTTCATAGCATTTTTCCTGTCCTCCGTTCAAGAAAAAGGTCACATGGGCATACTTTTCGGTTTCAGCAATCCGAAGCTGGATCAGTCCTTGCTTGCTCAGGACTTCACCAAACACGTTTTTCAGCTCTTCTGGTGGGAAAGCTATAGGTAAATCCAGGGTTTCATCGTATTGGGCCATACAAACATAGTAAACTTTCGGGTGTTTCTCTCTGGGGAAGCTATCAAAGTCTTTATTTACAAAAGCCCAGGTAAGCTGCCGTGCTCTGTCAGGCCTGAAATTGAAGAAGATTATAGAATCATTATCCTTTATGACTGCCTCAGGCTGTCCTTCTAAATCTGTGATCACAGTCGGTTTTACAAACTCATCAGTTTCTCCTCTTTCATAAGCTTCAGAAACTGCAGTTTCTGCATCAGGAGCTTTGTAAGGCGCAACTCCCATAGTAAGTGCATCATAGGCAAGTTTTGTTCTATCCCAGCGCTTGTCTCTGTCCATTGCATAATAGCGCCCTGATATGGTGGCAATTTTAGCACTTCCGTTCTCCTTACAAAAAGCATCAAGCTCCTTTATGTCTTTGAGGGCGGCTTTAGGAGGCACGTCCCTGCCATCCAGAAAAGCATGTATATATACTTTTTTCAACCCTTCCTGCTGTGCTAGTTTGATAAGGGTATAAATGTGGGTCATATAACTATGAACGCCTCCGTAGGAGACAAGCCCCATGAGATGAAGGCTTGAATCGTTGGCTTTGGCATTTGAAATTGCACCCAAAAAAGCCGGATTCTTGAAGAAGTCACCTTTCCTTATGGAGAAGTTTATTCGGGTTAAGTCTTGGTAAACAATTCGCCCTGCTCCTATATTCAGGTGCCCGACTTCGGAGTTTCCCATCTGGCCTTCCGGAAGGCCTACAGCTTCCCCTGATGCTTCTAAGAAACACCAGGGATATTCTTCCATCAAGTGGTCAAGATTTGGAGTTTTGGCTGCCAGGACAGCATTTCCTTCTATTGCTTCCCTATAGCCCCAACCATCAAGAATAATGAGCATAAGAGGTTTTTTTGCCTGAGTCATATGAAGCAAATTCCACACCCATTCATAAATAGCTTATTATGAAAATTCTTAATAGCTTTTGTGGGTTTTTATATTGTTCATTTATATTATATTAAAAATATAAATACTGTCCCTAATTATAAGTATTAACAATTACATATTTCCGAAATGCGAAAAATGGACCTTAAAAACAACTGATTATTTTAATGAATCTTTATTGGAAGTTCAGGCTAAATTTCCGGTAACGGGAAGGAGGATTTAATTTTATGAGTCAAAATATTAAAGACGTCATGAATATTCGTGACATAAAAATAACGGATTTATCCGCAAACCCTGCTCCTCTGGGTTTGATGGGATTCGGAATGACAACTGTGCTTTTGAATATACACAATGCGGGTTTCTATCCGATGAACGCGATGATCCTTTCGATGGGTATCTTTTACGGTGGGTTAGCTCAGGTCATTGCCGGAATCGAGGAATGGAAGAAAGGAAATACTTTTGGGGCCACGGCTTTTACTTCCTACGGGCTTTTCTGGCTTTCTCTTGTGGGAATTGTCCTTATTCCTAAATCTCCAGACTATGCAGCGCTGGCCGCAGATTCACTCGCATTTGCTGCATACCTCTTCATGTGGGGAGTTTTCACTCTTTTCATGTTCATAGGTACGCTCAAAGGCTCAAAGGCTCTCTCCGTTGTTTTCCTGACCCTTACAATCCTGTTCTTCTTGCTTGCAGCAGGAAACTATCTGGGAAGCGCCGGAATCCTGAAGATAGCTGGTTATGAAGGAATCCTTACAGGACTCTCTGCAATATACACAGCTCTTGGTCAAGTATTGAACGAAGCGTATGGAAAGAAAATAGTTCCTTTATAATAATTGTAATTTTTTTCTTGGGCTTTACTGCCCTCTATTTTTAATTTTTGATCTTTTCTACATATCAGAGCCTTTCGAGAAAGCTTATATATCCTCTTTGATTTTTCCAGAGTTTCCATTAGTGCCGTCCGGCAGATTTATTTAATTTTGCCTCTTCGCTACTTAAAGCGAGTAGTTTACACTCACTTAAATTCTGAAAAACAATATCCTTAAGCTTAAAAACATTTGTTGAAACCACAGTAAAGCTCAATGGTTTTCATTTTGGCTGAACAACTGTACAAAAAATGTTGCTTTCTCGTTTTGAAAATAACGGAAAAACAGGAATATTAATTTTGAAATATGTGATTATTTTGAGATCCTTGAGGATATATCTTAATTATTTAGAGGATAGCAAGACAATGATTTCCTTCTAAAATAAGCGTTAGTTTACTCAGCTAGTGTTTGTTCATTTCTATAAATCTAATATGAATCCTCATATCTTAGAAACATTGTAAAATGTTAGACTGAATAAATAATATTTAAGAGTTTACCAATATTATTTTTATGAGCTCCAATGTATTTTTCGGAAGTTTTGAACGTTTTCTCAGGTACAGACGAAAGAATGACCCAGAAATTGGGGAAAAGAACGCAACACTTGAACTCTTAAAAAGTTCCATTTTAGTTGCGTTTTCAGGCGCACTACGAATTCATATTGCTTTCCTCCTGCTTCAAGTTCATTCAAGTATATTCACCTGCGTTGCAGGAGGACTCGTAATTTACAGCGTATATACACTCGATAGAGCTCTTGGCTCCGAAGAAGATATTGTAAACCGAAAAGAGTTGAGTGGATCAAGAAAGGAAATAGGGTTTGCAGCCTCTATGATTACCTTCGTGATAGGAAGTTACGTACTGGCAAAAGAAGGAGTGCTTGCACTCGCATTCTTACCACTTGTAACCGGCCTCCTTTATAGTAAAGGCATCAAAATAGGAAAATTTGCTTTAAAACTCAAAGGTGGACTTGGAGTCAAAAACATTATTGTAGGTCTCACCTGGGGAGTTTTTATTTCAGGGCTTGCTGGCAGCACCTGTAGGAGCGTGCTCCCCATTGTTTTAGTTTTCACTTTCTTTGGAGTTAAGCTCTTTATCAACTCCACAATATATGATTTCAAAGATGTCAAAGGAGATACTCTCGCAGGTCTCAAGACCCTTCCAGTAAGCCTTGGAGAACAAAATACCCGTAATTTCCTTCTCGGATTGCACCTGCTCTCTCACCTGATTCTCGGTATTGCCTTAATTAACGGAGTTATTGCTTTCGAACCTCTTATTGTCCTCTATAGCTTTATATGTGGGCTGATATGCATCAAAAATTATACAAAAACTGATGATATGGAGACCACTTTTCACAAGTTAGAGAGAACAATTCTTGTAGATGGGGAATCAACCTCAATTGTCGGACTAAAAACGATTGTAAGTACCTTCCTGGTATAAAAATACCTAAAAAACATGAAATTCTTCGAATTTTAGGCTCAAACAAATGAAAGGACTTAAAAGTCCTTTCATATCAAGTAAAGTTTATGGGAGTATGCAAAAACAGTAAAATAATTATAAAAAAGTGCAAAACCAATGGAACAAGTACAAAAAGTACAAAAACAACAGAGTAATTGTAAAACATATAAAATAAAGGAAGAAGTATAAAAAGTGCAAAACCAATGGAACAAGTAAAATATTCAGAATAAGGCATACAGTTATCCAGAAATATATCTGGAAAAAAACAAATTCTACAATTACTATTTCCTATAGTTTTAAGGTTTCTTTCCAGAAGCCTTCAAAAAATTTAGAGATTCTTTATTTCAATTGAGTTTTCTTTATAATACTTAAAAAGTTCCTCTCCCCATTTGATTGAAGACGAGTCAAAACCTATCAGGTCGTTTCGAGGATCAAAGGTTCCGTTTTTGAAAAATAACGAAAGGGATAGGAAACGATCTGTTACCACAAAAGCTACTTTTGCATTGTCATATACGTAGAGACCGGTATGCTTGAACTTAAGGAATTCTTCAATCTCAGTACCATGTTCACTTTTTATTTTAAAAAATACATTAGGTGTAAGAATTATTGAAGTCGGAATATTCCTGCGAGCTAAGTCTAGAAACATAGTAGGATGGCTTGGTAGGAAAATTGATGAAAAGCCCACGAAGTGGGTAGAAGCCCGTACATTTTCCATAAACGCCTTATGAGTATCGTAAATATGTTCCTGTTCATCTCTTACGACTCTACACTCTTTAAGTTCCTGAATTCTGTTTAACAATAGATCAGGAATTGCAGCAAGGTCATGATCTCTCCAGAAAATTTCGTTTGCTTCTATAGCTGTAAGAGTGTCCAGTAATGGCTTATAATGTATAGCTGAAACTTTTCCGAGAGGTGTCAGCCGATACAGTCCTTCCTGCCTGATAATCAAGTTTGCGCATTCCATTTCTTTAAGGCGAGGCAGGATTTCAGGTGACTTTACATCAAAATAGTCTTTAATTTCAGAAAGAGTTCTTGGATTCTCCTGAAGTAAAAATAGAATGTCCTTCCTTTTTTCTGAAAAGGTGAGAATGCTTAAGAGTCCGCTAGCTTTCACTTATATCAACCCACTATTTTATTACATTTCGAGAGCTAATCGGGGCTTAACATCCAAAATAGGATCTTTGCTTCTGATTAACAATAGGTAAAATTTAAGCCTATACCCCTCTTATTTTTTAAACAGATTGAATATTAGCAATTCCATCAGATGTTATAGCATTGCTAGAATGCTATATGAATTCAATATATATTATCTTTTTCAAAAGTGTAATTGTTATTAGTAATTTTTTCTCCACTTCTAGCTTTTACGTATCAGTCTTCCTAAAACAGAACATGACTTTTCAAATAATATGTACTAAAGTTAAAAGAAATTACATGTGTTAATCGTATCAGGTTATTCTACTAATATAAGCTCAGTTGTGATACTTTATGAAAATAAAGTGAAAATAATAATTAAAAAATTGGTAATTATTGTTTAAAAAAAGTAATAATTAATTTAAAAAAAATAATATTTGAAATGAAAAATGTATCCTACATCACAAGGAATAAATTTTGTCTGTATGCTAACTTTTATATATTCCAATGTATTAGCAGCGCCAGTTAATTTCGATTGAAAAACCGTTAAAACCGTTAAATTTACCATGCACTTCTAACAGACCTGATAGGTATACATAATAATCTAAAAATTATAAAGATAGTCACCTTCTTTCGATGAACTAACAACGTTCTGCAAATAAGAATAGCGTTCTGTAAATAAAATAGCAATCTTCAGTCAAATTTGAAGTCATAATTTTTCTTCAATAATCAAAAACTAGAAATATTTTTAAAAATACACCTCAGCTAAGTAAGAAGAAGCTCGAAAGCAATTCGGCCCTTCTGCTGCATCCCCCAATACAGCTGCTTCAGAAGTATGCCCATCTAACATTATCCTGAAGCAAGAACCGTCAGCTTCCGAGCAATTCTGTCACAATCCGCTACTTCGCTATTCAACCATACCCTTTCTCTTCCAGATCCACAATATAATAATGAAATAAATTATTTTAAATTAATTATCTGAAAAATTACCTGTTAATGAAAAATAGTCCCATGGGAAATATTTTAAAGCTAAAAAAGAACTTTATCGAGAAATGTAAAGGCATAAATAGTTTTAACAAGAAACTATAAAAAGTGGAGTAAAGGGAAAAAGAATATTTCTGGAAAATTAACATAAAATAGTCCTGGTCTGGCACAATAATTAAGTACAAGAATTAATCTATAAGTAAAAGCTTTAACATGCAGTCCTGTAGGGTAGTGGTCAATCCTTCGGGCCTTTGGAGCCCGGGACAGCGGTTCGAATCCGCTCAGGACTATAATCTAATATTTAATACTAAGTAAAAACAACGACCGATAACAACTGGATTAAATTAAAGCTCGATAAGTATTGCCTTTTCGAGAACTTCCCATAATAACCAGAATTTTCATGAAAGTGAGCACATCATTTTTTCTCACCAATAGTTCAAGGTACAACCTGCAAACTTCATTATTGTTTAAATTTATTCCATAATTATTACTTTATTGGTATTACCATAAGGTTTTCTTATCAGAAGTGATTTGTTTTCCAGTTTTTGCAATAACCTGCTTACCTTTACTTTTGAAAGACCGGATTCAAGTACAAGTTCGCTTTGTAGTATCTGTTTTTTTTCGTAAACTATTAGATATATTTTTCTTTCATCTCCCTCTAGCAGGTCAGATGCGATTTTCCTTTTGTGTTCAGCTTTATTAAATGAGAATTGTTCAGCTTCATAAAATGGAGGTTTATCAGCTTTATATTGCAATGATATTGCTTTTTCAAAGTCAAGTTCGAGTTCTACAGGAGTTTCGATTTCTTCTTGAACTGTATCGTTACCGCCTACTTCACCTGAGCAATCTTCTTCATGATAGAGTGGAAGCTGATTTTCAATTGCTGATTCTACAATTATCGGAGTTGTTATATTTTGAACCATTCCTATACTGGTAGTGAGCATAGTTAGACTATAAGTTCCTATAGAAGCCAGAACGATCATGATAATTACTTTGTTCATCGTGAACATTGTAGGGACAGCAACGGCAAATGGCTGCCCATCAATAAGAGAGACAGAAAGGCTTGTTGTCCCTTGAGAAAAGAGGAGCAAAGAGAGGGAAAACAATGATGCTGCAAGAATTATTGCATATGCCAGTTCTTTCTTATTCACTATAATTCCCCGATGAACTAACAGTCATAACCGCTTCGCCGTACTTGAGAGACGAATTATCTTTATCGACTAAAACAGACGAATTATCTTTATTGACTAAAACTACAGAGATTGCAGAAAAATTTCCGTCTGCATTAAAACCATATGCGCTATTATTTTCATGTTTACTGTTATTCAACAAATCACTGTAATATGAAACCGTCTCATTGTCACCGTTTAGTATTTTTTCCAGATCATCATAAGAGATAGTTACCGAATTAGATGGTGTTGAAGTGTATACAAGGTAGGGACCATCCGTAACAAGCGAGGTTTCTAGCTCATAGAATGGATATACTGCATTCCAATCAAAGTCGATACTATTTTTATTTATAGACTCGTTAAAAGAATCTACTGTTTTGGAACCTATCAATGTTACCTGCTTATCACCAAGTAAAACACGATCAGGATATTTACGATTAACCTCTGATAATATATTTTTCACTTCATTGGTGATAAGATACTGTGGGATCACAACTCCAGTAGAATTTGCTTCTACAGTAACAAAGGTAGCTTTTTCCTCCGGAATATTCTTACTGCCCGCATAACCAAGTGCAATAGCAACTATACATATTACCAGCAAAAAGGCTACTGCATTAGTTTTATACGTTTTCATAACGAAATCATCTCTCAGGTGAGTTTAGCATTATAATATTTAATAAGTGCTTATAATTCATGTTTTTCAGGTCATCAAAGAAGTCTGAATTTACAAACAAGATAATATATTACTAAATAAAAAATATATACAAGATGTGTATATATTTATAGACATGATTACTATATAAAAATGCATACACGGATATGTGTGTAATTTATAGACGATCGTTTCTCCTTCAATTGTGTATCATAAATTTGCGAAATTCTAATGGTTCCGGAACCTTCAATACCATTCATCTTTGTTTTAACTCATCTTATATCCTGTTTCATAAAGACCACATATGTTCCTACAAGCGAAATTATTGCCCACGCAATCATTGTAATAATGTTGTTTATTTTTCCCGATATAGTTTCGAACATGTCGATTTCATTCTGTGGGGAATCGGATTCTGTCAAACTATTTACAAAATCATTTCCTAAAATAGCACTGGCAACTTGCTCATAATTTTGAGTTGGCGAGATTAAAGATTCTATCGTATTTTGAATCTTCCATTTTTTTTGATATTTCTCAAATGTGCTTTCTCCACCATCTTCACTTAAGTTTGTCTCACCATTATCACTAACTACGATACTAACGGAATTAGTGGAAGATATTTTCCCACCATAAAACGCCGTATCGTTTGTTGGAACCATTGCATCTGCAACCACACCCGAAAAAGAAGTTATTACCATTGTACTTAATATCCAAAACATGAATGAGTTAAGTATGGAACTCGTCCCGCTTTTAGATATCGTTGAAAAAAAGATACTTATCCCTAAAAAAGTAATGAGGTACAGTGTTGATATCACCATAAACAGTGCTATAGCAATAAGGTCAGATCCTGTTAAGTTCACTCCCATAACTAGCGCGCAAGCGATTGAAAGTATGGATGTGATAGCAAGTGTTAATATTAGCACTCCAATCTTCCCAAAGAATTTGCCGTTAACGACATCTTCCCGGTACAGAGGATAAGACAGGATTAATTTTAAGTTACCTCTTTCTTTCTCTCCTGAAACTGTATTATATCCGAGGATTATTGCCAGTATTGCCCCTATTACTCCTATACTTGTCACCATTTCCTGAAATACTACCGCTGTTAGTTTTGGCTCGGGAAAGTCAGTGAAAACTCTGTTTTTGTCTGAATTTTGATTTTCAACCTGAGATTTCTGATATTGGTCAAGTTGCTTGTCATAACTGTTAATGCCTGTAACAGAAGATACTAACATTAGCACTAAAAATATTCCAAATATAGTCAGGAATGTTTTACTCTTTATACTGTCAAAAAACTCTTTTTTTGCAATTACTGCGACTTTATTATTGTTCATTTAAGCCACCTGGTAATATTTTTCAAAAATATCGTACAAATCTTCTTTCTCATACTCAATAGTTAAAACAGGCACATGACTTTCATTCAGTATAGAAAGAAGATATTCCCGAATGTCTGTTTCAGATATGATTTTGAATAAATTGTCCTGTTGAAAAAATGAGATATTTGTTATTGTCTTGAGAATTGATGCTGTCCTTTCAACGTCTTTTGTTTCAAGAAGTATACTATTACTCTTTTCCGGTTTGCAAAAATTCTCAAGTGTGTTATATGCTACTAATTTCCCTTGCTTCATAATGGCAATTTTCGAGCAGATACCTTTGATCTCTGACAAAACATGAGAAGAGATTACTATCGCGATCCCTTTCTCGTTTAATTTTTTAAGAAGAAGGTTCATTTCTATTCGAGCTCTTGGGTCCAGTCCTGATGTGGGTTCGTCTAGAAAGATTACTTTTGGGTCTTTAACAAGTGCCTGTGCAAAGCCTATTCTTTGTATCATTCCTTTAGAAAACTCACCTACTTTCTTATCTGCCCATTTGCTCATACCGACAATTTCAAGAAGTTCCGGTACTTTGGATTTATCGGCGTCTGCAAGCTCAGAAAAGTATTCGAGGTTTTGTTTTGCGGTTAAGTTTTCATAGTAAAGGGTGTTATCCGGAAGAAAACTTATGTTCTTTTTTAAATCCATCATATTTTTTTCGATATTTTTACCACAAACTTTTATATTTCCTGATGTCTGCATGGTCAATCCTGCAAGCATTACAAAAAGCGTTGTTTTACCTGCCCCATTATGCCCCAGAAGCCCAATCAAGTCACCTTCATATATATCAAGCGATACGTCATCCACTGCTGTTAAATCACCATACTTCTTGGTGATATTATGGATTTCAAGAACTTTCTCCATGTTTATCTTCTCCCATACTTTTTATATGCGAAAAACAAACCTGTAACTACTAAAACGATAATTGTTATTCCAGTCCAGGCTGAATTTGATTGCGATTTTACATTAACTCGTAATTTCGTTTCTTCCGTCTCTACATTATCAGCTACTCCTTTTATACTCACAAAATAGTCCCCGCTTTCAGTTTCAGAGGGTATGCGGATTGTCAGGTCAACAGTTTCATATTCTTTTGATGTAATAAGATCAATTTTTTTCTTAGAAACATAGATCTTCCAGCTATCCACTGGTGATTTTATATCAAGTCCAATATCCTTCAGATCTACATCACCGGAATTAAAGATCCTTACAGGTACGACAATTTCAGATCCGGCCTTGCCTGAAACATAGACTTTTGATAATTGTATGGCAAGTTTTTCAATAGATTTACTGGAATTTTCTTCCACAATGAAAGGGAAAATTAGAACAGTTGATGACCTACCAGAAGCGTTTATAGTAAAATTATGTTCTCCTGGAGTACAATCATTATCGATTTTTAGTTCAACATCAATATCTTTTGTTTCATTTGGATTCAACTTTATTTTATTAATTCGATAGTCTTCATAAGTAAACTTATGAGTGTAAAATTCAGACTTACTTGCTTCCAGGTGAACTAATTCTTCTATACAACCACTATTATTAATTTTTAGAGGAATGTTAACAGTTCCACCCTGAGAGATAAGCAGAAACTCAGGAGCGGTTGTTGACATGTTGATTTCAGAAAAAACATCAGTTTTTGACCAAATTTTTAATTTAAGTTTACCAGCCCCTTTATCATTGACATTGACGGCAATTGATGAATTTAAGAAAATAATTTTGTTTTTGAGCTCCCCAATTTCTTTAGGCCCACTAAAAGATTTCAGTTGGTAGAGCTTTTCAGAGCCTTCAATATCGACTTTTTGATTAAACGTAACCAGCTCAATAAAACCGGTCTCGTTCTTTTGGAAAGCACAATTATAGCTTATGATGTAATTTCCTAGTTCGATTTTTTCATCTGTAGATAAATTAATACATTCTTCAAGCCATCCCTTATCATTAAAATTGTCTATCTGAGATTCATTCTTAGTTATAATTTCAGTAGATACAGCAGTGGCTAAACAAGTCAATCTACTAAACAGAAATATAAATAAAAA
>DAQQ01000206.1:0-10136 GCA_002508465.1 Methanosarcina sp. UBA7
ATCAAACTGTCAAACTCAGGTTAATAAGATACAGAATAGGTATTCGGTGAAGTGACAGTATCAAAAAAGTTACCAGTAAACCCTCCAATCCAAGACTCGTCCACTCCTTCCATGGTGCGACCAGGCCGAGTAAGGTAAATATGGGAGTTGTGAAAAAGAGATCCACACCTTCCACAACACGATCTTCATCAAGCCTTTGTCCTACCGTTGATGTGGTACTAAAGGCAGTTCCGGCAGCAAAAACCGCAAGAATACCATCAGCTCCTAATAACTTATGCTGGAAAGCACAATCAAAGCCAGAGCAAGCGTATAAGTAACGTAAGAAGATTCATCAATAGTCTTTTTGCTCAGAGCTATTTTAAATAAGTATCCGGCAATATAGCCGATTATGGCTCCAAAAATTACAGCGCCGACAACCTCCCAAAGAATTGTGTGCATAAACCAGTAGCTTAGTGCTTCTTGAGGTCTGTAAGTCATCAAGAGAATAGGAAGTAGTACAAAAGGATAACCCAGACCATCATTAGAAGCTGATTCTACTGAGATTAAGTTCCTCAGCTTTTCAGGAATATTCTTTTCAGCAACTCTTCCGCTTAGAATGGAAGCTGAAAGAATAGGATCTGTTGGAGTCATAATTGCACCCACGAGAAGAGCGACTATAAAACTGAACCCCAAAATCCAGTAAATAAGCATACTGTTTATTATCCACATAAAAGCCATTACTATTGTTAGCATAGGTGCTATTGACCGCCAGTTTTTGAAAGTATAGGTATAAGAGACTTTTAGTGCGACACCCATCACACCAATTGCAATGGATATTCTGGCAGCTTCTTGCAATATATAGTGATTCCAGAAACCCAGACTAAAAATATCAAGCTCAAATGAGCTCAGTAGAAAGCCCACCATCAAAGATATAAAAGGTTGTGAAAAGTTCCACTTCCTGATAAGCTTGGAAACGGCTCCGAGAAAAAGAACCAGTGAGCCTATAATTAAAAGGATAATATTTAGTTCAGTTTCTGTCATTACTAGGCCCCATTAGATATTATTATGAAATCCGAGTGAGCGCTGACGATATAATGGCATTGACTGGTGACTTTAAAGGCAGGATATATGTACTCTTGGGTAACATGGTACCTTTTCCAGTAAAAAAGTATAGTTCATTAACTGGAAAATACTACAGTTGTGTTTGTAGCAGTTTTCTGCAAAGTATCCGAAATCATCAAACAAATCCTACGAGAAGGGCTCCTGTCAGAGTAATGAGAAGAGATCACGAAGTAAAAATCCTTCATTTCCCAAGTGGTCTTAGGCTGTCATTTTCATCATGATCTTCCTCTCCAGCCATGATACTCTTCCCTAGAGTATAGCTATGGTTTTTTGTGTAAACTGTCGCCAATAATAACTTGTTAATATATCAAATTAGATTTATAAATATCCTGACGTTCAAAAAAAGAATATATAAGCTCGTTATTAAGAGACAATAAACATATTTAATAACGTAGTTTCTTTTTTCGGATAAACTACTCAAAGAAATTATATATCTTAAAATATATAAGTTAGTTTGTTTATAAACCTGCATTGTTTATCATTTCTCAAAATAATAAACGAATAAATGGAATCAAAATTCTTCTTACTGCATTAAATGTTTAATCTAAAAGCAAGGGGGCAAAATCTGGATACGCAAGAGATTGAACATACTATTAAAAAGTTTAGTAACTTAATTGATAAAAACAAGGAAAAACTGGCTTATTCAGATTTTAAAGAAGGAGTAAACAAAGGTCTGGATATCGCAAAGTATAACTTTGGAGATCATATAGAAAAATTTGACTTATTCAGTTCGAAAGAGAATCAAACCACAAAGATACAGAATTTACAGAACGAATATAACTTACTTATAGACACGCTTAAGATAGGAAAACCAGGCTGTTCTGCAGACTGTTTAGAGGGAATATATGAAGGACTTGAGAAATCAAAGATATTATTTGGAGAATTTATAAAGGAATTTGTATAATATTAATACTTACTTAATATCGGTGTGTATTTACTTTGAAATTTTTAACCTCAAAGCGTTGTTTGTTTAAAGTCTGCTTTAGATAATTAATTTAAAATACTAATTATGTTGTATCCTTAGATGATTTCGCAGACTTAAAACCACTTTGAAATCCAGTACATGAAAGTCTAGTATATAATACAAAAACAGGCGATACAAAAGATCAAATGTTGAGTAAACTCCAATTTGCTTTCCCACTATCTTTCCCACTATAAGTCTTCTCACAGATCATTTTACCGATTATCTCCCCTGGATTTTCAAATCCGTGTTTATTTCATGGGATAAGGATTCTCTTATCGAACGTTCTAGCTACCCTTATAATGTCTGGGAGATAACTATTGTTTAAAATAACCTACCTTTGAGTCATTTTATGAGACTTTGAGGCCCCCCTGTAATTAACTTATCTCAAAATAGAAAACTTTGCTAAATTAAAATTTTTGCTAAATTAAATGCTAACTGCAAAATGAGCAATCGATAAGCTGTAACATAATAAAGCTAATAACAGCTAATACGGAGAGTCTCAGTGACTAATAGCGAGAAGAAATCTGAGTTCTGGAATGTTCCAGCATCGGAGATGCTACAGAGGCTTCAGACAACGGATGAAGGTCTTAAAAGTTTCGAGAGCACTGAAAGGCTCGCGAAATATGGAACCAATATTCTTAAACCAAAAAACCGGTTCAACATCATTAAAATTTTGCTTTCTCAGTTCAAGAGTCCGATTACTATAATTCTACTGTTTGCAGCAGGATTATCTTCTTTTCTCGGTGATGTTACAGACACTGTGATTATTGTAACTATTATTCTAATTAGCAGTATGCTGGGTTTCTGGCAGGAAAAAGGAGCAGCAGACGCTTTTGAAAAATTGCTAAACACCGTTAGGGTAAAAACGACCGTGCTCAGGGATGGAAAGGAAAAAGAAATCCCTATTGAGGAAGTAGTTCCAGGAGACATAATTATTCTCCATGCAGGAGATATGATCCCTGCAGACAGCCTAATTTTGGAATCAAAAGAACTTTTTGTTAACGAATCTACTCTTACCGGAGAGACCTATCCTGTAGAAAAGTCAACCGGGGTACTGAAAGCAGAAACTGCTCTTGCACAGCGTACAAACTCCCTCTGGATGGGAACGAGCGTATCCAGTGGAAGCGGGAAAGCACTGGTCGTATCTACGGGGAAAGGAACAGAATTCGGGAAAATATCCGAGACATTAAAACAAAATATCCCGGAAACTGAATTTGAAAAAGGTGTTTCACGCTTTGGCAATTTTCTGGTAAGAGTTACAGTGATTATGGTAACAGCCATCTTTGTAATCAATATATATCTTCAGCGCCCTCTACTTGACTCATTTCTTTTTTCTCTTGCTCTTGCAGTAGGACTAACTCCCCAGCTTCTACCTGCGATAATAGCAGTTAACCTTTCACACGGAGCAAGAGAAATGGCTCAAAATAAAGTCATTGTCAAAAGACTGGCTTCAATTGAAAATCTCGGTAGCATGGACCTTCTATGTACTGACAAGACAGGCACTATTACCGAAGGGGAACTAAAACTTCACTCATTTCAAGATCTCAAAGGAGATCAGAGTGAGAAAATTCTCCTTTATGCTACTCTTAATGCCTACTACCAGAAAGGCTTTGAGAACCCTATCGACCGGGCAATCCTTGCAGAAAAAAAAGCAGATGTGTCCCAGTATGAAAATCTGGATGAAGCTCCTTACGATTTCATCCGTAGACGGTTAAGCATCCTTGTTTCAAAAAATGGCAGTAGCGTAATGATTACTAAAGGCGCATTTCCTAATGTCCTTGAGGTCTGTTCAGTAGCAGAAACCGAACCTGGAAAAGTTGTAGAGATCTCTGAAGTTAAGGGACAAATCGAACAAAAGTTTGAAGAGTTTAGTCAAAAAGGACTTCGGACACTGGGACTTGCTTATAAAGACATGAGCCAGCAAAAAACTATCAAAAAGGAGCAAGAAACAGGAATGACTTTTCTTGGGTTTCTCGCCTTTTATGATCCGCCAAAACCGGATATTGCAAAAACGATAGATAGCATGGAAAAGCTTGGAATATCTCTGAAAATTATTACTGGGGACAATAAGTTTGTAGCTGCCAGTATTAGCCAGGAGGTAGGGCTTGAGAGCTCGAGAATTCTAACAGGAAGCGAAATTGCTCGGATGGATAAGGAAACTCTGATAAAAAAAGTAAACGACACTGATGTCTTTGCCGAGATAGAACCAGACCAGAAAGAACACATTATCATAGCATTTAAAAATTGTGAGAAAGTTGTTGGATATCTTGGGGACGGCATTAATGATGCAAGTGCTCTTCACGCAGCCGATGTAGGGATTTCGGTAGATAGTGCTGCAGACGTTGCCAAAGAAGCTGCAGACATCGTGCTGATGGAAAAGAGCCTGAATGCACTTGTCGAAGGTATAAAAGGTGGACGAAAAACTTTTGCTAACACTTTGAAGTATGTCTTCATGGCTACAAGTGCCAATTTTGGAAATATGTTTAGCATGGCAGGAGCTTCACTCTTCCTGCCTTTCCTTCCTTTACTGCCCACACAAGTCCTGTTAATTAATCTATTAACCGATTTTCCGGAGATGACAATAGCCACTGACTCTGTTGATAAGGAACTGGTTGAAAACCCTCGTCGCTGGAATGTAGATTTTATCCGCAGATTTATGATAGTGTTTGGTATTACCAGTTCGGTATTCGATTACATGACCTTCGGTATCCTGCTTTTTATATTCCCAGGTATGGTAGAGCAATTCAGGACTGGCTGGTTTATAGAATCTGTTATTTCTGCATCCATGATAGTTCTGGTAATAAGGAGTAGAAGACCCTTTTTCAAAAGCAAACCTGGAAAGTATCTTCTGGCAGCTACCCTCTTTATAGGAATATTTACACTTTGTTTTCCACTAACTCCTCTTGCAGCACCTTTTGGCTTCAAACCTCTTCCGATCTCCATTATACTGTTAATTGGATTTATAATAGGAATATATATTCTTACAGCTGAAATAGTGAAGAGATTTTTTTACAAAAGGGTAAAACTTTGAACTCAAATTATACTCATTGGTCATCAGTTAAAGAATTTTCTTGTCTGAAAGCTATCGATTTTGCATTAGAAACCAGCCTTAAACTTTGGCTTATTCACATGAAATCGATATTCTGTTATAGCTAAGAATTTATTTATATATTTGACAAATGTTGAAGAAACTGACGTAGTTTGTCACGATTCCTCACTTAACCGAAGACGCATATATTACCCCACATTCCGCAGTATTTTTTTGAAAATCAATATTTTTCCTGATAGCGTTTTTGGAACAAATGCAAATAATTTGGATTTTTAATGGCATCTGGTGAAAATTGAATGATATCGTTTTTTGTTTCTAAATACACCAAATGGTTGCTTTTACCTACTGCATAAAAATCCAATAAATCCACGTTTAACTAAAAATCGATGGCGGTAAAAATATGAATTTACGAAAATTTACTGCGGAAAGTAGGATTACCATTACTCGTTGGGTTTTGTCGCAATTGCGAACAACGTAACAATACCAGACTCAGCAACGGTCGAATTTTGGATCTTAATATATTCGTCGTAAATCTCCTGTTTGATCTTCTCTTTAATTTCGTCTGGGATACCCGTCAACAAGTTCCTTGAACTATCCCTCTCTTCCAGGCGCTTTAAAAATTCTTCTGGCGAACGATGCTGCCTTGGTATCATCCTTGATTCGATTGAGATAGAGGTAAAACCTGCCTCAGACAGAAGATTATGGAGTTCAACTGCATTGACTCTATTAATGCCCTTATGCAATTCAAAGTTCCTGGTAATGTTATATTTTGCCAGAATAGGATCTACAAGCTTTCTCATTGTATTAGGACTGTCTCTATCAAGTGTAGTCATACCTATACTGCCTCCTGGCTTAAGCACCCGATATGTTTCACTGAGAGCTATTTTCTTGTCATCAACCCAATGAAATGAAGAGCAGAAATAGGCGTGATTGATTGAGTTGTCAGGTATGGAACTAAGATCTTCAGCCTGTCCCACAAGAAAACGGACACTATTGAGGGAGTCAACGCCAAACTTTTTCCTTACAAGTTCTATTCGATACGAGGAGGGATCAATACAAGTAAGCTTGCCGGATGGCCCAATAATTTCCGAGACATTTAAAGCCTGCCATCCTGTCCCGCAGCCGATATCAAGTACAGAATCTCCATTCTTAATTTTCATCATTCTTATCAGTGTTTGACCTTTCTGAAACTGGTGGTCACAATTCTGGTCATAAATTTTAGCACTTTCCGGGGTATCCCAGTCAATCTCACTCATTAAATTCACCTTCTTGAATACGTTAAAGCTAATGAAAAGAAAGTAATTCCGGATGGCTTATGCTTCCATCCTGGAAAAAAGCACTGCGCCTATCAAACAGATGATAACTGACAGCGAGCCTATTAATGCAAGATCACTGGAGACGCCGAAAGTGCTTATACCTGTGATGGCTCCTCTCAGGCCGTCAACTCCATAAGTTAGAGGATCTATCCTGCTTATAAAATAAATTGCAGGAGGCAAGTTTTTTAGAGGAAAGAGAGCGCCTGAAAGGAAAAAGATAGGCATGATTAGAAAATTCAATATCATCTGAAAACCCTGCATATCTTTCATTTGTGAAGCTATAGTGAGGCCGATCCCTGTAAAGAAAATGGCTATTAAAAACATAAAAATTAACCCGATAACAAGGCTAGTTATACTGGGAATCCTGAACCCAAGAATATAAGTCAGACCAAGTACGATTAAGCCCTGAATGATGGCTATAGTTGCGCCTCCAAATGTTTTTCCTATCATAATTTCCGTTCTTGAGATCGGAGCTACCAGAGTCTCTTTAAGAAAACCGAATTGTCTGTCCCATATTACCTCCAGGCCGGAAAAGACAGCTGTAAACAGAATTCCCATAGTAACAATTCCTGGAGCAAGAAAATCGATGTAGTTTGCTCCTCCGCTAACCTTGGAATACATAGGACCGAACCCAAACCCAAAAGCAATCAAAAAAAGCATTGGCTGCCCTAGAGTACCTATAAGTCTGGCTTTGGAACGCCAGTAATGTTTGAGCTGCCTCAGACAGAGAGCGTAAATAACCTCGATCATTATCTCATCCTTCCCATACCTCGCATCATTCTCTTTCTACTTGTCCCATTGTCATCGCGGATGTTCCTTCCTGTTAATTTCAGAAAAGCCTCTTCTAAGGATTCGGTTTCGGTCTGCCTTTTAATCTCTTCAACTGTTCCCGATTCTATGATTTTTCCATGGTCAATGACTGCTATCTGATCCGCAATTGCTTCGGCTTCTTCCATATAATGCGTAGTTAAAAAAATTGTCATGTTTCTTTCTTCATTCAACTTTTTGATATGATCCCATATAGAGTTTCGAGTTTGGGGGTCCAGGCCAACTGTGGGCTCGTCGAGGAAAAGAATTTTCGGATAATGGACAAGAGCCCTTGCAATCTCAAGTCTGCGTTTCATGCCGCCTGAGTAGTTTTTAACATAGTCTTCCCGCCTGTCCCAAAGCCCAACAATTTCCAGAGCTTTCTGAATTCTTTCTGCTCTTTCTTTTTTAGGTACTTTATAGACAACTGCATGATAGACAACATTTTCATAAGCTGTGAGCTCGTCATCAAGACTTGGATCCTGAAAGACTATCCCAAAAGATGCACGCGCCCTGTCCTGTTCTTTAAGAACATTGAAACCGTTGATAATAATTTCCCCAGAAGTAGGCTTCAAAACCGTTGTGAGCATTTTGATAGTTGTGGATTTGCCTGCTCCGTTTGGGCCTAGAAAAGCAAAGATTGAACCTGCTTCCACATTAAAACTAATGTTTTTTACGGCTGTAAAGTCATCAAATCTTTTTACAAGTGATTGGACTGAAAGTATGTTTTGCATGTTTGATCCTTGAACTAAAGTGGTTAACAGAAATATTCGGTTCAAATAATGAAAATTATTTTTTGAAAATTATTTTTTAAAAAATTTACATATAACTTGACTTTTACCTGTATCGGTGGACATGTGTTTGTTAGAGTTGAGCTGCATTCAATGCAATTTTCCTAACTATCTCGATAGCAGATGGCAGCTCATCCGAGTCAAAACCTTTGAGCAGAAGAGAATTCATTTCAAAGCCTATCTTCCGCATCTCAGGTTTTAGTTTTCTACCCTTTTCAGTAAGGTAGAGTCTTTTGACTCGTTTATCTTCCGGGTCTGTTATACGGTATACAATGCCTTCTTTCTCCAGTTTCAGAATAGATTTTGCAATCATTGTTTTGTCAAATCCTCTTGACTGTGCAAGGCTGTCCTGACTTCGTCCTTCCTGACGATACAGAGACATCAGGATAGAGAAATGTCCCCATCCTATATGGTAAGGAGCAAGTTCTTTTGCAAAATGCTTCTGGACAGAGCGATACGTAAACGAGATCAGTGCAGCAATTTTGTCAATATCCTCAATCCACTGGATAGGTGTTTCTTCCTCATTCA
This sequence comes from Methanosarcina sp. UBA7, assembly GCA_002508465.1. Taxonomy (GTDB): domain Archaea; phylum Halobacteriota; class Methanosarcinia; order Methanosarcinales; family Methanosarcinaceae; genus Methanosarcina. The sequence goes on from DAQQ01000206.1 coordinate 8,557, forward strand.
TTATTTTTCACTCATGGTAATTCAGCATGATACAAGCCTTTTTGGAAAATTAGTTGATTAGTATACTATTTATAATAAGTGGATCGTATCAAAATTGTTGACCAGTCAACAATAATAAAGAGAATAGTGTGAAATGAACAGTTGTTGAAAGACCATTTTCTTTAGTTTACAACCTGTTAAAACTGTTGAAAGACCATTTTTCTTTGTTTATAGCCTGGTGAGATTATTTTTGAGATGAAATCGGCAAAGTTAATCAAAGAAGAAATCAAACCCCAATAAGAATGAAGCGCATTGACAATAAGCGGAATATCTCTGTCAGCGGGCAGAACTTAATAAAGAAAGCTTGGACTATGAACATGAGTACCATGTCCATAAAGAATCGATAAAAAAGTCAGAGGATACTTAAGCTCGCACATCGAGGAAAAATTGATTGATAATTGAGAAACAGGAATAGGACGATTAAACCTGAACAAAAAGAGACAAACACACATAAAAAAATTAAGCTAAGAGATAGATATTTTTTGGGGGGTCATATGATACCTGATAAATAATATGTTCTTTTAAAACGGTATTGGATCCCTCAAAAATTATGAACTTGCTTGATGGAGTAGTGATTTTCTCTGAAGAATCCGAGAACGATTCAGAGAGCATTTTGGCGGAGAATTGAAAAAATAATCCATGTTTTTTGTAATCCCATTTCTTCTCTTCATAGTAACCTTTCCTCTAGCTATTTTTTTAAAGAAGTTCAAGTTATGGAGAAGCTTCATGTCATATTTATAAACGGAATTCCACGGATGACGGAAAGTCTCAGTAAGGATATCTTCAAAATTAGAGCTAATTTGAGGATTTAATTTATGATTTAATTGCTTTCTAGTCAAAACTTTCAGTGGAATTCCAGAATTAAAAAACTTATTTAATATATTAACAACAATTGTCATACTTTTGAACGAACTAGTATCTAAATACTTAACCTTGAAATCTATATCTAAAAAAACCGGAATATACTTGTTTTGTAGACTCAGTCGCAAACTTATTTCTTTCCTGCATTCCTGCTCTCTCTGTTTTGATGATCTTTCTGGTGCTTGATATCCAAAGTATTGATAAAGTACATTTCTTATTACATCGGCTTTACTCAAATGATACTTTTTTGCAAAGTAATCAATATAAGGAAGGATTGTGTTAATATCTGCATGCTGCAAAATTATTAATGAAGTATACATTTTTCCTCCTTTAGTGCACGTACCATGAGATTTCCTATTCAATGCTTATGCTATCTTCTAACACCTTTAATTAAAGCCTGTGACTTTCTTATATTTTTGAAAAATCCAACAAATTTTACAAATTATATAAACAGTTGGTTATAAAATAAGGATACATATATTGATTGAAAGTCATTTATTTCTTACATACAAATCTTCTTGCATTTGCAATAAATATCTCTTACACCTGTTGCTCCGGATATTAAAGTAAAAAAATGTAAATATGTGTTTTTAAGTATCTTCTATATTTTCAGTTTTTTCAGGAAAGGAAACGAGATATTTCTCGAATACTAGATGTGGTGTTTTTCAAGTTTAGTTGTT
>DAQQ01000206.1:10162-13915 GCA_002508465.1 Methanosarcina sp. UBA7
GTTTCTCAAGTTTACTTGTTTCTACAACTTATTTTATTTTTAAGATTATTTGTTTTTCAAGTTAATCTGTTTTTCAAGTTTAGTTTGTTTTTACAACTTATTTTGTTTTTATATATAATTTGTTTTTCTTTTATATATAACTTATTTGTTTATTATATTATACTATCAACAACTTTCTCTTTTTCTCCTCTAGAGAAAACTCTATACACTTTCAGGTGCCAGCGCTTGCAATCGGATTCTGGTGCATCAACTTCAATCAAGTTGTAGCACTGAGATATTTTTCCACGGACTTTGGAAGAACAAACAGTTCCAGCACTGATTACAAGCATGTCGTTTAATCTCCAGACCCAGGGAATGTGCCAGTGCCCGCAAAGTACAAGGTTGACACCTGAGCGGTCCAGAAGTTCCAGAACATCTCCTGCGTCTACAAGTACATTATTTCCTCTGCCAGTTTTTGGAATTGGAATAAGGTGATGATGAAGGGCAAAAACTTTGAAACTATTTACTGAAAAAGTGTTTTCTATCCAGTTGTAATTTTCCCTTCCTATATGCCCTTCGTCAAGTTCCGGTTGGGAAGAATCAATCCCTACTATAGTGACCTCTCCAAAGTGCCCAGACGTTGATCTGGTTTTGAAAAGGTCCTCAAAAAAGAGGTAACCGGCATTTCTGGAGTCATGGTTCCCCGGAACTATTATCTTGTTTTTGCATTCAATCCTGTCAATGAATTTCTTTGCTCCATTATACTCGGCTGCAAGCCCGTTTTCTGTCAGGTCGCCGGTGATTACCACAATATCAGGAGAGCTCCGGTTTATGTTTTCAAGCATGGAATCTGCAATCTCAGGCATATAATATGCCTCTGAGAAATGGATATCTGAAATATGTACTATTCTTTTAATTTCTATTCCTCTATCTTATTCGTTCGCGTTTCAAGGTTTGGAAACATAATCCCCAGAATTCTATATATAGTTATCCGATTTAGACAATATATAAGGAATAAAGCAAATGATAAATAAGATAAATATATACCCTATATAGTATAGTGTGTTCTTTCAGTTGGAAGCATTTTTCTTTGAATATTCAATTGTTTGGTTGGACCTGTGTTTTGAAATAACCTGTGAGAAAACAAAAAAATACATAAACCTATGTTAAATAACAACAAAAAGCAAGATAGAGTCCGACATTAAACGCAAACTTTAATCAACTCACAGATTAATGCATATATGAGGAAAAAAGAACAAACTTCTTCTTATATAGGGAAAATAGCAAGACCCAAGGTAATCATAAAATAAACCATACTTGACTGGAAATGACTCCTACAGACCCTTTTTATCTCGGTGTCCTGATTCTCACAGGATTTTTTACGGGTACAGTTTCGGGTATGCTTGGTATTGGTGGAGGCTTTATCATGTCTCCTGTTCAATACTGGCTTCTGCAGGAGACCGGGCTTCAGCATGACATTGCAATAAGGATAGCTTTTGGGACAACCCTTTTTGTGGTTCTGCTAAATGCTATAAACGTTGCTCACATTTACCATCAAAAAAATGCAGTACTCTGGAAACAGGCAACAATAATAGGAGTTTTCGGATCAATCTTCAGTTTTGCAGGAGCAGCAGTAGCTTCTTACTTACCGGCTTCTACCCTTAGCAAAATATTCGGAATCGTAGTTCTTATTGGTGCAATTAGAACTTATTTAACCCCAGCTGTTACAGAAAAGAACTATATCAGTTCTAATTCATTTCCTTATATTTTTTCAGGCATCATTATAGGCTTTTTTTCTGGTCTTTTAGGGCTTGGCGGAGGAGTTATTGGAATTCCAATCATGTTGATTTTCCTTCATTTAGATATGCGAAAAGCCATAGGAACCTCAGCCGCAGTGATAATTTTTACCTCTTTTAGTGGATCTGTCGGGTATATAATCAATGGCTGGGGGAAGACCGGACTTCCTCCTTATTCTGTTGGATATGTGAATCTTCTAAATTGGATTTTACTCGCATTTCCGGCTTTTCTTGCAGCACAAAATGGAGCGAAAATTGCTCACCTTATGAATCCAGAGCATTTGAAGCTTCTTTTTATAATTCTAATGCTTTATATAGGGCTACAAATGACAGGAATTATTGACCTTATTTTATACTGAACTTATTCGTTCTTTTTAGAAACCTGACATATAATTTGTACTGTGTGAAATTTCTGCTCAATTTATGTTACACTTGTTCAATAAAATATTTATAATATTAAAAGGAAATATATTTCCATACATAAGTAAAAAGAAGAAGATAGGGGTTTTGTTCATGAAACATCTCAAAATATGTCCAAAATGCCATTCAAAACTGAAATTGCACTCCGATGGTGAAACTCAGTACTGTAGTACTTGCGAATACTGGACAAAAATAGGTACTGTAAGACTTGACTCAATAATGATTTACGGATGAGTAGTCTGCATGAAGAACGCTAAGATTTTTAGATGGGATCGTAAAAATTGATAATTTCTTTCAGAATCCAATGACTGAAGTAAATGAAAAACTCAGAAAACAAACTGATCCCTAAAACTGTTTTTAACCTAAATCAATAGGATTATTGAAACTGCTTTCATTAGAAGAACTTAAGTAGTCACCAAAATACTAGATCCAAAGAAGCAAATTTTGAGTATAGAGATCGTTTTATATCCAAATTTGTTAGTTATTGGTTTAAAATTATGGAATGCCACTTACTTTAGCCATTTCTAATTTGCCAAGCGTTGACCCTTTATCGATTATATTGTTAGTACTGTCCCTACAGTAAGAACAAGTTGTGGGCCTATGCTTGAATTCTACGCTTTTACGCTCTCCTGAATAAAAGATATGTTCTGGTTAGCTGGATGACCATCAATAATGAATTGAGATTTTTTTAAACAATTCTCATACTCATGTCTGCTTTTTTGTGAATTTCATAAGAATAAGGCAAAACTGCAGGTACTTCCTCGTGCTTGTCTCAAATATTTTAAGTTTCACGAATAGTGTTGGTATAATAGTTAATATTTAGTATTAGGTTGGATTTGCCTACCTATATACTTGGAATAATAACGACTATCAGGAAATCTTTAAAATAATCCAATCTGATTGAATGACTTTTTAATACAAGAAAATTAAGTTTTTTAAAGGAAGATCAAAATGTGCAAAGTTATTTTTGAGGAAATAAAGGAAGAACATCTGAATGATGTTTTGGAAATTTATACCCATTATGTTCTCAACACAAATGTAACCTTTCACGCGCATGCTTTCTCAAAAGATGAAATGCGAGAATTGGTATTCTTTGAAAATCCTAAATATAAAACTTTTGTCATAAAATCTGTTGATAAAATTAATGGATATGTAATATTGACTCAGTACAAAAAGCGTGAAGCATACGATGGAACTGCTGAAGTAACTGTATACTTAAAGCCGGATTACATCGGTAAAGGTATAGGCAGTCAGGCTGTTAAACTCATTGAAGATGTTGCAAAAAAGCAAAATATTCACGTACTTATTGCGACAATATGCGGAGAAAATTCTAAGAGTATTAATTTATTTGTAAGAAATGGATTTAGCAAATGTGCGCATTATAAAGAAGTAGGAGAGAAATTTGGACAACTACTAGATGTAATAGCATACCAAAAAATAATATCATAATGCTTATATCACAATGCTTTACTCCATTGTCAGTACGTTCCTTATAAATAACCAGCCAAAGATTGAAGTTTTTCTACATATCTAAATATTGTTATTGTTATTGTTATTG
>DAQQ01000206.1:14029-20645 GCA_002508465.1 Methanosarcina sp. UBA7
CTTTAGTCATTTCCAATTTTGCCAGGCATATATCACCTGCATGCAGTTTCAGAGAATCAACAAACTGTGCAGGGACGTCTGCAGTCAGAATCTTACCGCATCTAACAAGTGTAAGTGTAATGCGCTTTTTTGGTCCCTTATTGATTACATTGTTAATACGGACAGAGTAAGTATTATCATCTTGATTTTCAGAGTTGGAATTGGGTAAAAGAGTTATGTTCTCAGGATGAATTCCCCAGGAAACTTTATCTCCAGGTTTGAATTTTCGAGTTTTTACCCTTAAACTCAGAGACTCGCTTTTTAACACTGTACTTTTTGACTCTTCATCACACTCTGTAACATAAGCATCATCGAAAATATTGGAGATCCCAACCAATTCTGCCACATGTAAATTTTCAGGATGATAAAGTATTTCTTCAGGGGTTCCAAACTGCTGAGCTTTCCCCTCGTATAAGACAAGAATCTTGTCAGCCAGCTGAAAAGCCTCTTCCAGATTGTGAGTGATGAACAACACAGGTATTCCAATTTTGGATTGCAAATCTTTTATTTTTTCTGCAAGTCTGGTTCTTATTTCCAGATCAAGTGCAGAGAAGGGTTCATCCAGAAGTAAAATTTCTGGTTTGGGAGCAAGTGCCCTTGCAAGAGCAACTCTCTGCTTCTGTCCACCTGATAGCTGGGATGGATATCGATTCTCTAACTCTTCAATATGAAAAAGACTTAGCATCTCCAGAACCCTCTTTTCCTTTGCTTCTTTCTCCCAACCTTTAAGCCCGCATTCGATGTTTTTTCTTACACTCATGTGGGGAAAAAGAGTATAGTTCTGGAAAACATAACCCAGATTGCGCTTCTGGATAGAAAGGTTGATTTTTTTCTCTTTGTCGAAATAAACTTTATTTCCTACAGTTATTTTTCCCTCGTCAAGATCCGTTATCCCGGCAATGCATTTAAACAGCGTGGTTTTTCCTGATCCTGAAGGCCCAAAAAGTACGACAAGTTCGTTTTCCATTTCAAAGTTAACATCTAACACAAAAGACTTCTTAACGCTTTTTTTTCTACTGAGGTTGGTCTCATTATACTGTTTTTTAAGGTCAATTTTAACGCCCAAAATTATACCTCTAATTTTCCTATGAAACGTCCGGTTAGAGATATAGCCAGCAGGGATATAAAAATTAGGATTATGACGAGAGTCTGAGCAAGTTCGTCATTGCCTGCCTGAAAAGCGCTGTATATCGAGATGGACATTGTGTTTGTTTTTCCCGGGATATTCCCTGCCAGCATAAGAGTTGCTCCGAATTCTCCGACAGCCCTTGCAAAACTGAGTACCAGTCCTGCCAGTATACCCCTTTTTGCAAGAGGTAATGTTATCAGGAGAGCAGTTTCAATTTCACTTCTTCCAAGGATATAGGCTGCATATTCAAGCTCTCTATCTACGGCTTCAATAGCTGCCTGGGCAGCTCTCACCATAAGAGGAAGAGAAACTGTATAAGCCGCAATGACTGCTGCCTGCCAGGTAAACATGACCCCTGTGCCAAAAAAATTGTAAATAAGATGACCAAGAAATCCGTATTTTCCCACCAGGATCACAAGAAGGTAACCAATTACAGTAGGGGGAAGGACAAGGGGAAGGGTTACGAATAACTCCGCAAGCTCTTTTCCCCGGAAATCACGCCTCGCAAATATATAAGCTATAATTACACCAGTGAAAAGGACTAGAATAGATGATATGGCTGCTACCCAGAGCGTAAGAGATATAGGAAACCATACCTTGTCCAGCATAATGATCATGTCTTTTATTTTCGGGATGATCTAATTCAGGAAATAACTTGCTTATTTAATCAGATTATTATGATGCAAAGTTTTTTAGCAGAGAGCCCTATATTTTGGAAATTGAGTCTGGATTATGGAAATATAGTATTCAAAATAAATCCGAACTAAATAAGACCCTGCTAAAGACACAAATTGAAATAAAATTATTTCACACTCTGCAAATGTACATTACACTTAATTTTTTAAGCTACTGCTAACAAAACTGAGCAACTGTAACGGACTTCTGCAGAGTGGAATGGCGCTATGTACCAATTTTCATGCACAAAGCGTGAAATTGAGGATTAATCTATACCGATCATCACATTTGAAGCCTTAACGATTGCGTATACTTCGCTTCCTTCTTTTAACTTAAGACTTTCAGCTGAGGCCTTTGTGATGATGGAAGTCATTTCTGCTCCGCCAGGCAATTCTATTACAATTTCAGAATTGACCGCACCTGTTACAACCTTTTTAACCTTGCCTTTTAAAACATTACGTGCACTTAATTTCATTTCCTTGCTCCTCCTTCAAGTATTCATAATGAACACTTGCTTATTCTCTTCTGTTCTACGTGATAATATAGTTTACGTATATATAATAATACTTTATTATATATATTTATATAAATAATAATAGTTTTTCTTCAGAAATACATGTTATGCAGATCTGGTTATCGATTTACTTATAAGCCGTCCACAACTGAAAACTATTTCTCCGAATAAAATTCTGATCACAGGAAATAGTCTGAAATTCATATCAATTAGTAAGAGAATTAATAATATCGTTATGTATAGATGCGAAAATGGATTATTCCAATTTAAGAGAGGTCGACTTGAGTACATTTTATTGTACTCCCATATCTGAAACTTGCTCTTATCCTCTTTTAATGAAACTTGCCATAGAACTACCTTAGAAGGTGCTTCTTCTTGAACTTAAAAAGCTTTTAACCATCAAATGAGGATCACAGAACTACAAGAACACACCCAGTTGCAAAACCCCAAGGCTTGTATTCAAATAGAATACATTAAATTTATATGAAAATACTTATCAAACCAAGCTCACCCTTCTTGCGAAGTTTAACTTCCTCTCCTGTCATTCTCTTTCAGGAAAACCCATTATTACATTTCATTTGGAGCAAGGATGTGAAATAATGAATTTATTTTTCCTAAGAATAGGCAAGTTTCTGGAATAGAGAACAATTTTATCTGATCTATTCTCTTTATCAATAAAGTTGGGGGCTCATAGATTGATGATTCAAAGGTTAATTTGTCAGCTTTTTACCTTTGCCTGATACATACACCTGAATCTTTTTGGGATTTTGATAATTTAACACGATTTTCTCTTCTGTGATCCTCAATAACCATGAAAGCATACAAACTATATATAACGTTATGTTTACCCGGACATAACGGTTGAAAAATCTGAAAATCTAGATTATCTGGAGATTAAGTTAGGAAAAAAGAGTTGAATGTTGGAAATTTACAGAAATTTACAGAGGTAGTACTTAAGAAATATCTATATTGTTTTCGATAACATATACAGATAAGAGAATTGTTTTCGATAACATATACAGATAAGAGAAAACTTCCATTTTTAATATAAGTGACAAGTTATTTCGGATTTAATCATACCGATAATGATAGTTTTTACTTTCCTCTTCAAGACATTGAATACACTCAATTTCATTTCCTTGCTCTGTTCAGTAAAGTTCGATTAGCCGTTGTCTGTTAATTTTCGTATGTTTTATGAATTTACATCTAGTTTTTATTATTTTTTTGGGGAACTTTGTCCATGAGTTATCGATCAAATCTGATAAACACGTATATTCACCACTTTTTAGGGAAAATTTTCGAGATTCTGATAATATTGCTTTCTACAACTCACGGACAGACCTTTATTGAGGATAAACAACGTTCAACGATAATTATATATTACATCTATTATATAATTAGAGCCATAATATCAGATCTTAGACNNTCTTAGACTCATGTTCAATACTAATATCAGTTGGACCCATGGGGGGTTTGTATATTGCATAAAAACTCTCAATTAGAAAAAGAAACTATGGAAGCAATCATGAAGCAGATAAAAGATCCTGATCTGCTTTCACAGATTGAAAAGGTTGTCCCCTTTCACGGCTTCCTGACCTCTGGGGCATTAATCGGCATCCAGATGCTCAATATCGCAAGACGGGAACTCGATGTTCGAGATGGTGAACGCATATACGTGACCTGCGAAACAAAAAGCTGCATGCCTGACCCATTTCAGATCCTTGCTGGAGCGACCATCGGAAACAATGGGTTAAAAATCATGAACTTTGGAAAAATGGCGGTCACGATAAATAAACAGGCGCCTGAAGGAGCTAACAGTGTAAAAGGGATCAGAATCCTCCTCGACCCTGAGAAGACAAAGGCCTATCCTAAACTTCACGCCTGGTTCCTGAATACTGAAAAGCTTTCTCATGTGGAAGTTGTCCCAATACTTCTGGAAGCAGGAGAAAAAGTGTACTCATGGAAATTTGTGGACATCGAGGTTCCGGTACGCCAAAAAAAGCGAATCCAGTGCTGTGAAAGCTGTGGAGAAATGTTCATTCAACATGATAACGAGCTGCTATGCGGCGATTGCACAGAATAACGTTAAGAGGCAACAAAATGCAAGATGATATGCGATTATCTGTCTTTGCCGAAAAAAAAGGCAAGCAGTTAATCTATTACCCGGAAAGATGCATTGGCTGCGGAACCTGCGTGCAGGCATGCCCGAAAGGTAACCTGGCCATAGGAGCTGTGGGGGCTGTAGCAAGAGGGTTAGTAGACGCTGATTTTCTGGAAATTAAGAAGAGTGAAGAGTGCATTGCCTGTGGAATTTGTGCAAAAGTTTGTCCTACAGGTGCTCTTGAATTGAAACAGGAAGGAAAATCCCTCACTGATATGTCTTACCTTTTCAAAGCAATGAAACCCACATCAGTAAATGAAAACTGCGTTCACTGCGGGCTTTGTGAGGAAATCTGTCCCAGAGGCTGTATTGAGGTAACCCGTGAAATTTCAGAGGACGGAAAACTGCAGCTTGTCGGAAAGACGAATATTGATTTGGAGTGCTGCATACACTGCGGCTGGTGTGCAGCAGTCTGTCCGGTGAATGCTATTTCCGTGGAAAAACCCTTTGAAGGGCGCTGGACCAGAGATGAGAATATCTGCCAGACCTGCCACACCTGTGTAGAAGTTTGTCCCACAAATGCCATTTTCAATAAAAAAGCTAAACCCGGAGAACGAGTTGAAAAAATAAGTCATAGGCCGGATGCTTGCATTTACTGTGGAGCCTGTGCAGTTTCCTGCCCTGTTAACGCCATTGATGTCAGAAAAACTGCAATTCTCCCGAATGTGGAGAAAAAGAGTGTGCTTGAAAAAAAAGTGCTTGAAATCCCTGTTCCTGACGCTATACCACGCACCTGCCTGGAAACGGATGAAGACGCATGTTTGGGCTGTGGAAATTGTGTGATTGTCTGCCCTGTAAATGCTCTCTATAGCCGTGAGCTTGCTGCAGGATACCTGAATGACATGGATAAAAAAGCTCTTCTTGAGGTTAAGGACGGAAAAATTTCGGTAGTAAACCAGGACCTGTGCGGGGCAGATGGAGCCTGCGCCATGATCTGTCCTGTTGATGCAATCAAGCTTGTGAAAAGAAAGGTGAAATAAATGGCAGGAACAATTACAATCAAGAACGGATACGTCTTTGATCCCCTCAATGAGATAAATGGGGAGATTATGGATATCTTCATCAAGGACGGAAAAGTTGTAAGAGAGCTTTCTGCAGCTGAATTGAAAAACGCAAAGGTTATTGATGCTTCCGGCATGACAGTCATGCCCGGAGGAGTTGACTCCCACTCTCACGTTGCAGGTGCAAAGGTTAATGCCGGCAGAGCAATGCGTCCTGAAGACCATTATAAAGCAAATCTCCAGAAGACCCCATTTACCCATTCCGGTTCAGGTTACACTGTTCCCTCAGTCTACAAACAGGGATACGATTATGCAGCAATGGGTTACACAACTGTCTTTGAAGCTGCAATTCCCCCTCTTGAAGCGCGCCATACCCATGAAGAGATGCATGCTACTCCTCTCCTTGACATGGGTGGGTATCTGGTACTCGGAAACAACTTCTTTATGATGCGCTATCTCAGGGAAGGGGATATGGAAAAGGCTGCTGCCTATGTAGCCTGGATGATGAAAACTCACAAGGCTTACGGAATCAAATGTGTCAACCCTGCAGGAGTTGAAAACTGGAGCTGGGGTAAAAATGTCAGCTCGTTAGATGAGGCCAATATCCATTTCGAAATTACTCCAAGAGAGATTATTAAAGGGCTAACCGAAATCAATGAACACCTCGGCATGCCTATGCCTGTTCACCTTCATGCAAATAACCTGGGACACCCTGGCTGCTATGCAATTACTAAGGATTCTCTCAAGATTTTTGATGGAGTAAAGACCAGACAGGATATGGACGTGGAATGGGCCGAAACCAAAATAGATCCTTCAAGGAACCGTTCCGTTTACCTGTCTCACCTGATGTTCAATGGATTTGCAGGTACTACCTGGGCAGACTGCGAGTCCGGAGTAAAGGATGTTGCAGACTACATCAACAATAAAGATCACGTAGTGACCGACAGTGGATGCACTCCTTTCGGAGAAGCTACGGTTATGACAGGAGATGGACCTGCCATTCATGACCTTTACACACTTACAGGTAACAAATGGTCAAACACCGACGTAGAAATGGAGTGTGGGTCAGGTGTAATTCCTTTTACCTATTACAAGTC
>DAQQ01000233.1:0-11502 GCA_002508465.1 Methanosarcina sp. UBA7
AATTAAATTAAATTAAATTAAATGGAATTGCAAGCGGTCATCTCGTCTCACTCTCAACATGTTATCCGATAACTAAATTTCAGGGCAAAATTATGTGAAAAATATGTATATAAAACCTTTAAAACAGTCTTCAGATTTGCTGTAAATTTAAAGTTAATTTGTGTGTACTGAGTATAGTATCGTTCTTTAATATCGTTCTTTAAATATCAATTTCAAACTACCAACTTCTTGAAATTTATGATCTTACCGAAAATCGAAACTCTGCCGTTAATTTCGATGCAAAGCACATAATCAGGGTGTTTGTTAATAAAATAGAGTGTGTCTCTGGTGTTTGATTTTAATGGAAAAGCAGATATAACGCTAACTGAATAACAATAGAACTCGGAAGAGTGTATAAATTGACATTATTAGATTCGGTTGAATTGTTTGAACATCTTGAAGTTGCAGGAAATTCGCTAACAATATAAATTTCTGACAAAATTTTAGTTACAAATAAAAAACATGGATATGCTATTAATCTAACAGAGGAAGAGCATAAGAATGAAATCGTGGATTGTTTTAACGGTCTTTTTGTTATCTTTTACGGCAGTGCCATCGTCGGCAACTATCGAAATCCCAGCGGGTACGGTTTCGTCTTACTCGTTAAATATTCCCGGGGAAACATACGTGCTGACGGGCGATGTCGATGCTTCAGCCACAGCGTTCTCAGTAGATGCTGACAACATAACATTTGATGGTAAGGGACATACAATTACTTTTGCACAGGACACTTCAGGCAGTGGAATTTTATCTTTTGGTAAGAACGGTATTGCAATCGAAAATGTCACAATCAATCAAATGAACAAGAGCGTATCGTCTGCGTACGGAATATATTTGGCTGACTGTAATTATGTGAGTATTTTGAATGACACGATTGATGTATATAAAAATACAGGAATTTTCGTAAAGTCCGCATCATCACACGTAACTATCCGTGACTGTAACATTTCCTCAAATACTTATGGAATATTTGCAACTAACAGTCAATATCTAACAGTTAATGAATCTACCCTGAACTCAAAGAAAACCAATTCCATCCGTTTATCCAATTCGGGGTACTGCAATTTTTCGAGTTGTGAGTGTAACTCTGCAAATACCGGTATAAATTTGAGTGATATGGCAAATAATAACACTTTCACTGATTGTACAGTTTCAACCGTTATTGGAGACAGCATTGGTATCGCAACATCAAACAATAACACCTTTTTGAGGTGTAATACATCGGCTATTAGAGGAAATAATGGGATTTCCTTAGTCAATTCAAGTTGGAATGCTTTCACGGATTGTGTTTCTATTGCTGAAAAAGGTTTTGGAATAAATACAACTGACTCTTGTGATAATGTCTTCAACGGATGCACTATCAATGTTATTGAAAATATGCCCGTAATGATAACAAATTCTACAAACAAATTCTCAAATATGAGTGTTTCCTCTACAAGGGCATCTTCACCACATACTTCTAATCATATTTTGACTGTGGGTGATTCAATTACAAAGGGCGTAGGAGTTAATTACGGACTCGGGTATGGAGCGTACCTAAATGCTACTCTGAATACATATTCTCCTACCTGGTATGTGTCTAATGTCGGAATAGGTGGCACTACGGCAGCACAGGGTCGAGTTACGTTTCCTCAGTGGTTAGATATCTACAATCCTGACATTGTTTTAATCATGTATGGACAAAATGATATTTCTGCTGGGCGCAGTGAGCAGGACATAATCAATGATATACTTTGGATGGCACAGGAGGCGAGAAACCGAAGCATCACTCCCTACATATTGACGACTGTGCCAATTTCAAGCAATAACTTCAAGCGTATATCGTTAAATGACAACCTAACTTCGCAAGCTGCGCTGGCCGGTATCTCGGTAATAGACACATACGACTCTGTTGACTTATCACCAGAAAACGGCGTACACGATGGGTATGATGAAAATAACTCACTTGATGGGGTACATCCGAATTCGGTTGGGTATACACTCATGGGAAATTATGTCTCTAAACACATCCTAACATCTGTATACCCAAACTCTGATTTTACCGGTAATGTTACCTCGGAAAAGGCTCCTTTGACTGTTACTCTTACTGATAAGTACCGGCTTGCCAGTTTTATGGAACTGGAGCTCTGGATACGGCACGTTTTCAACGACGAAGTCCAACACATACATATTATGCAAGAAATTATGTTGTTAGCTTAACGGTAAAGAATGCTGCTAGATAATGCGAAAATAATAAAGATCTATGTTATTGTGAATTAAAGTCCCTTTTGTTGTTTCTTCGGCATTTATCTTTACAGGACGTTGTCAAAATGGATTTTGAATTGAGAAAGTGGAAAAAAACAGATGCTGAAAACTTTTTCAAGTATTCCCATAATACAAAAATTGCAAAAAATATGAGGGATTCTTTTCCCTCTACTTTAGATGACTGCAGAAAAACTGTAGAAAGCTTTAGCTTTAACGATGAAACACAACAATGCTGCAGGGCAATTGTTGTGAACGGAGAAGCTGCAGGGTGTATTGCATTATTCCTTAAAAGCGATGTTTATTGTAAGAATGCTGAAATTGCATACTGGCTTGGCGAACCGTTTTGGGGTAAGGGAATAATGAGCGAAGCAATAAAACAGCTTTGTCGGACAGCTTTTGAACAGTACGACATTGTCCGGATATTTGCAGAGCCTTATGCACAAAATATCGGCTCAAGAAAAGCTCTTGAAAAAGCCGGATTTATTTTTGAGGGCATAATGAAGAAGGGTGTCTATAAAAATGGTAATTTCTTTGATTATTGCATGTATGCTCTTGTGAAATAACATATGACTTATCATTCAACACTCAACTCTGGCTTTTGAGAAATCTTGATTTATTTTTTCTTTTTTCTTCCTTTTACCAAATCAAGGTGCCAGAAAATCTTAAAAATACATACACAGACACTATCATTAATGGGGAAATTAAAAGAAAATTCAAATTTTACTAATGTTCTTGTCCTAATCAAGATTGTAAATTTTAAGATATTTCTGGGAAATAAAATGTCACAGGTAAGGGTACTATCAAATTAAGAACAAGAGAGTTGGAACAAGAGAGTTGGAACAAGAGAGTTAGAACAAGAGAGTTGGAACAAGAGAGTTAGAACAAGAGAGTTAGAACAAGAGAATTCGAAAATATATCTGCCGTGAAAGGGGTAGAATATTCAATAATCGTACAAGTATGTTTTTTAATATATTCTAAAAGACAATCAATTATCATACTAGCCTTAAAGAGGGCTATTAAAGAAATGTCAACAGAAGCCATAGCTGGCGTATTGGAAATTCAACCAGCTATAGTTAGTAACTGGTTGGGAACAAGAGGGAGTATTAGCTATCCTAGAAAGCCTATTCCATAAAGTCTATTCCATAAGATAAAAAGTCTCCTTTTTATTATTAATCAACAACTCAAGTGCCCTTAGAAGGAATTAGTATGCTCATAATTCGCAGTTATGTTTTTTTTCCATTTCCTAATCGAATAATCCGTACGATGAAGAAAGCTAGCGTGCCAAATATGGTTATTATAAAAATAGGTAAAAAAGTAATTGACAGAGGTTGTGCAGTTACGGTATGATAATTCAGGTAAAAGAATATAGTCAACATTTCAACTTTCAAGAATATAATTAAGTTCTTTGTACTGAGGTACACTGCTTCTTTGTTCTCATTTGTTACTTGAACGGGAACATTCCAAATATGTGGGAAAAAAGATACTACAGTCATGAAAATATAAAGCAAAATACTTATGGTTGGTAAAACGAGGATTTGATATTTACTTCCCCAGCTATCGATTTTACCCAGTGCATTATAATGCATAGGAACTTGTTGAGGAATTTGGTCCCACTGAATGTAAATAAAAACGGCCATACCTACTAAAAGTAAAAGCCCTATTATCTCCAAAACAAGTTGGAGTTTAGTATACTTCAATTTCATAGTAAGATTCTCCTCTGAAGTAAAACACAAGCTTTTACTGCTTGTATTATCTGTCACATGTAGCATATTTTCAATGATAGTATATCAAAAATTCTATAAATTTTATACGTCAATACATTAATTACAAACACAATATTTGAACAAATTGTTAGGTTTTTAACTGAAAATCTGGAGAAACTTTTATTTTTCAGAGAACTTTTGACGTACTGCTTTATTTTAGAGCCTATCCCAAAAGCCATTTAGTTCTTAATCATCAAGAATTNNTGATCAGAAACTTGATTGATTATTCAGAATACAGGATTCAGAGAAGCAATTTTGAGTTTTGGGATCAGCTCTTATAGTAAAAGAAACCAAATTTTTCAATTGTACATAATACATAGGCAGTCCATAGCATTAATGTACTTATTATTTACTCTACGAGAAGCTAAAAATGAAATAGAAGATCTTGTTAGAACTCTCCATTCAGTAGGCTTTTTTAAGTTTTTTTAAGCTTTTTAGGTCTTTTCATGATAATCTCTTAATTATGGGACCATCTTGCAAAGTACGGTATTCCTTCTTTATACACACCAGTGATATTTTCTGTGGTAACATTTTTAGTATCAAATGATGGGTCTATAAACTGATTATTTCCTATGTATATTCCTACATGGGTGGCAAGCCAATACATTTTGCCGTTCTGGCTGACGTCCTTTTGCCAGAAGATTACGTCTCCGGGAGCTGGAGAGGTTGTATTAACATAATTCGTATTGTTTTTCATCTCAGGTACTTTCAGGAAAAAGATGTCTTTAGCACCTACCTGGTTGTATACTTGATATACCAGGTGAGAACAGTCAATAGCACTTGTGTTATTGGCTCCGTGTACGAATTCAACTCCTAGCCAACCTTTTGCGGCTTCTACTGTTGCGTTTTCGGAAGTTCCTATAGGAGATGCTGCTCCAAGGGGTATTAACGCTATTAAAATAGCCAGGAGTACTGTAGTTGTTAACTTTTGTTTATTTATTTTCATTTTTTCTCATCTATATCGTAATTTCACTGGCCTAATTATTGTTAAGGCTTATTTATTATATCTTAAGATAAATTTATTTCCTCTAATTATCTGTACTTAACGACGTTAACATAAATACATAACGGCAGTATTCTAATTATTGCAAAGCCGGAAATTTTGGAAAAATAACAACGTAGAAGGCTTAGTTTTGTAAAAATATGTTAGAATCATCTCTAAACTCTAAAATAAATAAGAGAAATTCCGTTTATTAGGTTTAAAATATAGGATATGTTATTTTGAAAATATCTATAAAACTAAAACCTGAGTGGTCTAAAAAGAATCTTCAATAACTTTAAAACAGGAACTGACTAATTCATTTAGCCATATGCCTTTATACATCTTCGGACTGCCAAAATTTTGATTTTTTGATGTATTTTTCAATCTTTCCAGCCATACACCTTCCTTTCTGGACAAATTAGAAGCACGGTCAGCAAATTTTAAGCCGATCTCCCGTATGGAGTACATATGCGGAAAATACCACACTGTGTCATCTTCTTTTCTTTCATGTGTAACTTCACGAATAGAGATCCGCGGCATCTTCGCCGAGCGTGATAAATAAATTTTCATATTTTGTGTCGGTGTCTTCTAACGTGTCGTGAAGTGGTGCAGCCGTTTGTAATTTAAAGCCATCAGGGAAATTATTTTAATGATTTCATAGACCTGCCAGCAGTGGGCCATAAAATAGTCGTTTTCTGCATAATCAAAAGTTGCTCAGCATGTGCTTTTGCACCAGATTCCGTTGCTTACCTAACTGTCATATATTATGCTGTTCATTCACATTACTTTTGCGATATGTAAGGCAATTTGATCATAAAGGCAATTGCTCATATACCTCCTGTCTAATAGTCAAACATCAAAGATCAGGAAATAATCACAGATACTACATGAGTATGAAAATTGAATTGTTTGAGAGTCTACACAGAAAGTTTATAAACATTTAGCAAAAAGAAATGTATAAGGTTTAAATCTATTTACTAAAATTGTCCCAATTCAGTGAAACAGGCTTTAAAATGCATGGCTAATGTTAGCTTTAAGAATATTTAAGTTTCGTAAACTTGCTTCTGGGTAAAGCATATAGGAGTAATTTAAACGATAACAAAGAAGAAATTTCGAATAGAGAGTTTGCTTTTAGCAATATTATTACTATGCACGATGTTTGTGTCTATTGTAAGTGCACAAGATAATTTAACAGCAAAGGTTAAGCCCTCTGAACTGGAACAGGGTTTAATAGATGTACTAAATTCTGATACAAAAAATCTGGCTGCAGACTATGTGATTGCTAATTATTGTAAAGCAAACGAAGACAAAATTTCAATATCAGAGGACAATAATGTTTCAAGCAAAAGTAATTCAAGGACATATCAACTGGAAAGTGGATCTAATATAACTTTTATAAACCATGGTAATTTTTTAATTGATGATTTGAAAGTTGACAATAATACTATTCAACCAGTTAATAAAGAAAATGAGATGAACTTACAATCAGAAGATAATTCTTTTTATACACCTTCTCTAATATCTTCCGTAAGTGAATACAATTCTTTTGGTTGGAAATTGTTTACTGTCTACACACAAGGGTATTTCGGGTATGATAATAAATCTGTACAACCTTATCATGTAAATTCGTGGTATGTACATAATATGCCTTTTAATCTCTGGCAGATTTCTAACTGGAAAGAAGGTACGGATATAATTTCCAATAGTACAGCAGAAGTTTATAGCCAGGGGAATTTCCACTATGGTTTTGAATACAAAGGTAACAGCTTAACCGTTCAGAACTATCACGTTAAAGTTTATTTATCGTGTGATCAAAATGGAAATTACGGAGCTTACTATTCTGTAACCGAGCTTATCCCAACACTCAAAATCGGTTCTTTGAATATGAGCTTTGGATCATCAGCGGAATTTCCAAAGATAAAGAACGGCTCTGGAACTCTTACTGTACAGGATGACCTATCATGATGAAAAAATCAAGTTATGAAATCTTATTTATCGCTTGCTTTGCCTTTTTCTTTATTTTAAACTCTATAAACGTGATTGACCAACCTGATTTACCATTATTTGTAGCGATAATTATCGGAGCTTTAATAGAATCTCTTATTCCATATTTAGTTCTAATCTTAATTATACGTATAATAAATCGTGACAGTAACAAATTTTAAATTAACTTCAATTTGTCAAAGTATTTGACTTAGCATAGTTCTTACAAACAAGAATAACAAACAAGAATAATAAAGACGGCTCTTTTCCATCTTTATAACAAATAATAGCAGTCGGCTTAAAGTTGTCTTATTCTAAGGCTGAGAGTCTATGTAAAGCTTCCATGGGGGTGGTTTTTGAAAGTTAATGAAATGGGAAAAGTAGTTTGTAGAGACTTTAAAAATAACTAAGCTTTTTATAACTAACCTCATTTAGTTTGAATTGAATGTCAATGAATTGGATGTCAATGAATTTTCTTATTTATTGTTTTCAACTACTTAAAACAAGTTTAAACTCCTTCTACCAAATTTAAACCTCATTACTTTGTCGGTAGCTCCAGATTACAAATCTCAAATTAGAGTCTAGAATATAAACTTTTTAAATCCTGGTTATTCACGTATAAGCACTGGAGTACTTAGCTATTATACTTTTTTGGCCATATACCAAATATTTCCCAATATATTTGCGTTTCACCCAAAAGATATATCTGCCTGTTAGATGTTAATATCTAGAAATCAGGAGACCAAAAATGAGAAAAAATAGTTTTGAGTTTAACCGTATCTGTTTTCTGGAACGCGAGGAATCGGATATTATATTTTTAAATTTGGCGTTCAAGCAGGTATGAAAAAATAGTTTTCTTGCTTATTACTTTGATTTCTGTCAAACAAAATTTTGATTAAAATTGCGGATTATATATGAGTAACTCACAGGCTTCTGGTCATATCCCTGATCTTGATCTTATCACTTATTATAGTGAGAACTCTTACTCTTTTCTTTCTAGGGCCAGTCCCTGGATAAAACTAATTGGGCTTATTGCCATCATCTTAATTTTAACTATTGTTAAAAGTGTTGAAGTACTGGTGGCTCTATATGCTCTTTTATTTCTTTTATATTGGCAAATTGGACTGCCAATAAGAAAGCTATTTGACTGGTGTCTTTTGCCTGTTTTGTTTGTTTTATCTTTAGTTATCTTATTGATGTGGAATGAAACCGGTGTACCACTATTTTCCTTCAAACTCTTCTGGGTTTCCTTGACTTTAACAGATAATGGGTTATTGCTAGTGGTTAGGCTTTTGCTAAAAGCTCTTATATCAATGACATCTTCCCTTCTGTTTCTCATGACGACTAAATATGCATATCTTTCAGTTATGATTTACAGGATCTTTCCATTTCCCATAGATCAGATATTTTTGATGTCCTACAGGTTTCTTTTCATAACACTGGATATGGTTGATTCTATGATAAGGGCTTTTAAATCGAGAGGTGGAGGTTTAATTAAAAGCGTGGTCAGGCAAAGCCAGACCTTTGCGGAGATCTTTGCGCTCGTTTTTATTAGATCTTATGATCAGGCGGAAAGGGTGAACAAAGCTATGGAGTCTCGGGGATATGATGGAACATACACTACATCAACAGAAGTTCCTCAAATGAAACCTACAGACTATATTGTTTTGTTGGTGTTTTTAGTCGTAATAACTTATCTGCTACTATTTCATAATTCATCAATTTCGAGGTGAATGTCTAATTTATGAAAAAACATATTGATCCAGTACAAAACCATGCTTTTTCAGAGCCTCATGAGCTAATACACATAGACTGTGCAAGTCATGTCTACCCAGATGGCAGCATTGGAATTCATGATTTGTGTTTCAGGGTTAAAGAGAATGAAATCGTTGCCTTATGCGGGGCAAACGGCTCAGGCAAATCGACCCTTTTGGAGCACCTGAATGGCCTGCTTTTGCCGTCAAAAGGTAATATATATGTCATGGGCGAAAAGATAGACTCTACAACAAAAAAAAATCTGTGGAAACATGTGGGAATAGTGTTTCAGAAATCGGATGATCAGCTTTTTGCGCCAACTGTCCTTGATGACGTTATGTTCGGCCCACTCAATTTAGGTATGAATAAAGGTGAAGCCTGGAACGCAGCAATGGGAGCTTTAAGGGCTGTAGGAGCTGAGAAATTTATAAACAAGATTCCTAATTATCTTAGCGGTGGGCAGAAACGTTTAGTCTCCATAGCTGGCATCCTTGCCATGAAACCGAAAATAATAGCTCTTGATGAACCAACTTCAGATCTGGACCCAAAGCATGCCGAAATTATTGAAAATATAATCTGCGAATTAAAAGAAAAGCACGGCATTAGTATTGTCCTGGCTACACATGATCTCGACCTTGCTGCACGTATAGCTGATAGGATCTGTATTGTTAAAGGAGGATCTGTAATTGCAGAAGGCAGTCCTTCAGATATCTTTTACAATGTTGATTTGCTTGAGGATGCAGGGCTGAGGGAACCTAAAATTATACAGGTGTATGAGGCTCTCTGTGAGTTCAAAAAAATAGAGATAAAAAGAAAGCCTGTGACTGTGGAAGAACTGGTAAAATCTCTCTAATCTGCGAACAAATATAAGCAGTGTCTGAAGAGCTATAACATGCAGCATCTAAAAAGTTGTAACATGCAGCATCTAAAAAGTTGTAACATGCATAATCTAAAAAGTTGTAAACATGCATAATCTAAAGAGCTCTAACGAACTAGTTTGAGTTCTATTCTTCTCAATTTGATTTATTACTTTCTAGCTAACTTGCAAAATTAAAATTTGGTATAATACCAAATTGTTTGGTATTATACCAAAAATTAAAAAATTGATGAATCCAACAAACTGGTGTTACTGAAACCTGGTTAAAATCTGCATAGATAAAAAACAAATATTATGGGAAGTTCTCAAATGGCTCACATACATTTAGAAGACGGTGCTTTTTCCTTACAATGGATTTCTATATGGTGGACTCTCGCTATAATTTCAGTCTGCCTTTGTATTTACTGGATGAAAAATGTGAAGAAAAGCAGTGACAATAAAATGTTAACTATTGCAGGGATGTGCACTGCTGCTTCATTTGCAATCTTTCAGGTAAATATCCCCTTGTTTGGTGGAGTTCACATGAATCTAACACCTCTTATAGGTATTCTGGGAGGTCCGGCAGTTGGGGGGATAATTGTGTTCATAGTGAATATATTATCTGCAGCAATAGGACATGGTGGATGGGGGATGATCGGAGCGAACACTCTAGTCAATATAACTGAAGTTTCGGTTGCCTATTTTACATATCGCGGACTTATCAAAGCCAAATTAAGCTTGTTTTCTAGAGCCGGTATCGCTACTTTGGCAGGACTTTTGCTTGGTAACGTAACCATGATAGTCATAATATTGGTTTCAGGTATCCAGGGAGTAACGCAGAGTCGTATGGATATTCTCGATGGGCTCTCTCTCCTGGCAGGAGTCAATATGGGAGTTGCTGTGATAGAGGCTGTGCTTACTGGATATGTGGTATCTTACATACGAAAAGTCAGACCAGATATGCTTTCGGGGGCTGAGTCACTTGTATGAAATAGATCGAAAGAAAAGTATGTTCTTGTTTGGGTTTTTGGTTCTGGCTGTTGCAGGATTAAGCTTGATTGCCTACCATGTCTCAGGCCATATGGGCATAGAAGAAAGGTTTAATAGTGCTGTTGGGATTGAACCGGGTCCTGAGGAAGAAGAATCTTCAGGAATATTTGGATTTAATATTGAGGGCAACCCCTTGTATTATGCGGTTATTCTTGTCGCTCTGATAATATCATGCCTGATTATTCACATTAAAAAGTAGAAAAGTAGCATCCGTAACTTGAGATTAACTTCAGTAGTTTAAAACATTTTTTTGATAGCACGGTTTTTGCTCCTTGTTTTTTGTGGGGATAAAAACAAGGAGCAGTTATACAACTTAATTGGGAAAATTTGAAAGATTTGAAAGATCTACTTTAAAAATTACTTCCCCTAACTTTCGATCTCTCTTATTTTTCAGTTACAATTAGATAATAATGCAGGTGTACTAACTTCCTGGTTCTGGGACTTTGGGAATGGTATTAATTCAAAGAATACAATGAACACGACGTACACTTTGAGCCTATCCCAAAACCTTGAATTTCAAATAATCACTCTAATTTCTAACATGAAAATAGTATAATAGATCTGGTAATGAAATCGGTTCTGGGATGAGCTCTTTCATAAAACCTGGAACTTATAACGTTACTCCAAATGTAACTAATACTGCTGGCAGCAGTTCGATAATAAGGCCTGGCTATGTCACTGTAAAAAGTGAGTAATTATACTTTATGAAATAATAAATGGCCATAGCTGAATGGTAGTGGAAAATTATTGACCAAACATGGAAAGCGGACAAAAATATTGTTTCCGGCAGATTTAAAAAGCTAAAACTCTCTTCATTTGTATTCGGTTAA
>DAQQ01000182.1:0-14366 GCA_002508465.1 Methanosarcina sp. UBA7
TTCCTCTATTTTTGACACTTTTCCGTAAGTTTCCGGATTTTGAATTTCCATAGTTTTTAACATTTTCCCGTTAATTTCCGAATTCTGAATTCCCTGGTTTTTAACACGTTATTAAACCGAACTAAGGATAATAGGCGTAATAAAAGTCTCAATTATGGCTGCAACCAGAAGAAGAGGCAAAATCCAGTGGAAATAAAACATTAGTCCTTCTTTAAATTCTCTTTTGATATGAGTAGGTCTCCCTATAAGGGCAGAAAATACCTGGTATCCTAGCCGAAGCCCTATGCCTGCAGCAAGGAAAACCATAGGTAGTTCCAGTATCCCATGAGGAAGGAGGCCAAACAAAATAAAGAGCAGCCCTCTTTCCTGAGCTATAAGATAAACGATAACTCCCACAACATATCCATTAAAGGCGACAAAAAGTAGGGGAAGAATTCCCAGAGCCAGCCCGAGTACCAAAAAAAGCAGGCTTAAAAAGGCATTATTAAGAAAAATTGTGAACATTATAATAAGAGGGTTCATTGTCATAATAGACGCAAAACGGGAGCTAAAACTTTCTCTGAGAGTCTCAGCCATAGAAGGAAAACTTGCAGCTGAATTATAGCCAATAAATAAAAATACAAAAAATATAAAGGCCATAAGAAGTGCATAAGGCCAGATAAATCGCAGATATCCTGTAAACCCTTTTTTAGGATTTATTCTGTTACCGTGCCAGTTTTCTGCTGCGCTGCTCGCGGGAAAAAAATCTTTCCCCTCTGTGAGGTACTCCCTATTTTCCATCTCTCCTTCAGGAGTTCCTGCAGTCTGTACTCCAGTTTTTATTTTCTCTGAATTATAATCATCATCTCTTTCCATACCTATCCCCACCGTAAATATTCTCAGTTTGTTAAACTCTGACCTAAGTGAATATAATGCCTTTTAAATATCTTTTATCAGATTCCCAGCATCATCCGAATTGTGTTCCGGGTTGCAGGAGAAAGCCCAAGGATCAAAATGACCATTTTTATTAGTACTTTCAAGTTCAAGGAACGCTCGTCGTCTTCAAACTGGGTGTCAAGTACGTAAAGAACCCCTATGAAGATAATAAGCTTTAATGGATACATAACCAATGCGGTACCAGTCAAGTTAATAAGATAAGTGGGCACTACATGCTTTTCAAAGTATCCAAGATGATCTACTCCTATGTATGTTGAAGAAGCATCCATCAAGTGAGCCATCAGGATAGAAAGATTCAGGGGATTGGTGAATATAGAGGACTTGAAGTGGCGGGCAATCAGATAAAAGATAAAGGTTATACCTGTTCCTGCCACAATTACGAACACGGGAACGTAAGGGTATACTATACTATTGAAATGCAGGAGGACAGCTAGATTTATGAAAAACCATACGAGTCCAAAACCTGCAAAGGTAAGATGAAAATCCTTTACAAGCCCTGCTTTCTGCATCCGGATTGAAATCCATAGACAAACCACGGTTATTGCGAAAACCAGGAAGTAAATATTGGGAGTTATGAGAAGATAACTGAACGGCGGGTGGAAGATATCTGCAGGAGAATCTTCAATTACACGCAGGGAAGACCCTGCAAGCACGAAAGGCAGGACAGACGCAATAAATCGAGGAGTTATTTTTACCTCAAGCTTTTCGAGCAGCCTGAAAACCCCAAATATACAAATACCCAGTATTATTGCCCAGGTAATGGTGTTTACAGGATTATACCCTTCATCACCTCTTATAGGGTCAAGATAATAGGTATTAATAAACTGTGAGACATTATCTATTGAAAAACTCATCTTATCACTCATTCAAAATGGCAATATCCTAATACAATCAATACTTACAATGTAGATGCCTAACTTACTTCCTTAATCAAGAGGGTAGTATTCTTCCCAGTGCGCGATGTTCGTTCTAATATAAGATATTTCTTCTGGAGGGTCCTACCCAATAAGCGTTAGCAATATTATATAAGCTTTAATGTATTACTATATTTTTATAATTATTTAGGGTATCCTGGTAGTGTAATTATTATACGTAACACATACGGAAACAATAGATAATTTATAATGATGTAAACATAGATATTATTCTAACATAAACATGGAAATAGTCATAAATAAGTTCTGAGTAAAGAATTATTAATTATGAGTTTTGAGTTTAATGAATTATGAGTTTTAAGATATCAGAGCTCAAATATACTTGAAATAAGGTTTAAAATATAGAAAGTAATTTAAATGGAATTTAAAGTATGAAAAGTACTTTAAATTAGGCATCAGGTCTTATAAACACTTGAAACGATAGAATAGACCTGAAGAATTTTTAAAATATAAATAAAACATCTTATTTGAGACTTATTCCGGACCAGAACTATAAAGAACTAAGTTAATGAGCTAACATATTGAATGTGTCTGATATGCCGCAGTTGCTTATCCAAATTTATGACTTCGTACGTATATTCGGGTTTATAGAGCCAATTTACAATCTATTGTAATCGAATACTGATGCAGGTATGAAATTGACCATTAACAAAAACAGCGCAAAATGGATGCAGCTTCCCAGAGATGTGCTTGTCGGGCACGGCGTGCTTGAGGAAATCGGAGATGTCTGCAGGGACCTGAAAATGAAAGGAAATGCGCTGATCGTAACCGGAAGTACTACAAAGAATATTGCAGGCAAGAGAGTTAGTAACCTCCTTGAAAGTGCAGGTTGTAGTGCGGAGACGGTTCTGACGTGCAAAGCTGCTACGGAAGATGTCGAAAAGGTTGTGGAAAAGGCCCTTGAAGTAAAGGCTAATTTTCTTCTTGGGGTTGGAAGCGGCAGGTCTATTGACCTTGCAAAACTTGCTTCGACCCGACTTGAACTTCCTTTTATTAGCGTGCCGACTGCGGCTTCCCATGATGGCATTGCATCGTCCCGTGCTTCAATTGTAGATAATGGGAGAAGTACGTCTGCAGAGGCTCAGGCCCCTATTGCCGTTATTGCAGACACGGAGATTATTTCAGCAGCCCCCTTCCGATTTCTTGCG
Organism: Methanosarcina sp. UBA7; assembly: GCA_002508465.1. Lineage (GTDB taxonomy): Archaea > Halobacteriota > Methanosarcinia > Methanosarcinales > Methanosarcinaceae > Methanosarcina. The sequence continues at coordinate 3,020 of DAQQ01000182.1, forward strand.
GCTGGCTGTGGAGACATAATTTCCAATTATACAGCAGTACTGGACTGGGAACTTGCAAGCAGGCTCAGAAATGAATACTTCGGAGCATATGCTGCGGCTCTTTCCCGTATGGCTGCCAGGGTTATTATAGAATGTGCAGATTCGATTAAGCCTGAGCACGAAACCTCGGCAAGGCTTGTGGTAAAGGCTCTTGTATCGAACGGGGTCGCGATGAGTATCGCAGGCTCTTCCAGACCCGCATCAGGCTCGGAACATATGTTTAGCCATGCCCTTGATAAGATAGCTCCAAAACCAGCACTCCATGGAGAACAATGTGGAGTAGGGACGATTATGATGATGTACCTCCATGGTGGAAACTGGCAGGAAATCAGAGAAGCCTTAAAAAAGATAGGGGCGCCTGTAAATGCCGAAGAACTGGGTATAGAAGATAAGTATATAATTGAAGCCCTGTTACATGCACACAGTATTCGCCCGGAGCGTTATACAATTCTCGGTAGCGGCCTTAACCCTTCCGCAGCTGAGAAAGTTGCAAGAATCACAAAGGTCATAAATTGAAAAGTTATTCTTGTTCAGGCTAGAGACAAAAATGAATGCCTCCTAAAGATACCAGAATTTAAGGCAGGATTCAATCCAGGAACCCAATATTCTATGTCGGTTAAAAAGGACCTGGTTAATCTGGAGTCACTTAATTTACAACCAGGCAATCATTTAATTTCGAGCGGACAATCAAATTTCGAGCAGATAATCACTTAACTTCCAATAAAGCAATCACTTAACTTCCAATAAAGTAATCACAATTTCCAATTAAAGAATTATCTCAAATCAAACACGATATTGAACTTTAAATTATCTTGGAATAAGCCAGATGAACCTGAGAAACAGGACAACGGCCAAAAACAATTAAAAGGAAGAGTTATTATGACAGAAAGCGATACAAAAATTACACTTATCGGATCACGGCTTGCAAGGGAAGGACTGGAATTCATATTTAAAGGTGAGATGCCTGAATGCAAGAAATGCCGGCTGAAAAACACATGCCTTAACCTTGAACCCGGACGCAGGTATAGAGTCGAGAAAATAAAGAGTAAAGACGTACATGAATGTTTCCTGCACGATAGTGGCGTGCTTGCCGTAGATGTGAGCAAGGCCCCTATCCTGACTACGCTAGAGTCAAGAAAAGCAGTTGATGGGGCAAGAATCATGTATGAACCTCCAAAGTGCGGCAAGAGGGAGTGTGAGATTTATGAGACCTGCCACCCTGAGGGACTCTCAAAAGGCGATAAATGCAAAATTGTAGAGGTTCTCGAAAACCTTGATTCCAGGTGCGAAGCCAATTATTCCCTGAAAAAGGTGAAATTATTCTGGTGAACGTAAACAAACACATTTTAGTAATAGTAAGATTGATTATCAATAAATAAAAAAGGTAAGAAGCGGTGTTATAAGTGCCTGAACAAGAAATGAACCAGGTCCCCCCCTATGAATTTTATACCCAAAAGCGCTGGGAAAACTGGCTCGGACGGGCAAGAGAGAGCGGTTTCCAGATTAAGGAGTCGGAAGAAGAAGCTGGAAAGGAAAGTGCCATATTCGTGAATATGGTTGATGATGTAATTCTTGCCTGCCTGAAAGTAATTGCACGCTTTGATAAGAGCATACTTTCCAGAGAAAAAGCTCTGGATATCCTGGCTGAGATCCGGGACATTGTACTTTCCGAGGTCGAGCCAATTTCTGAAGATATCAACCTTATGATCGACTCTGTCCAGACCTCTCTTATGGGAGCTTTTATCGCCTTCGAGTGCTATGTTATGGGTGACTATGACGAAGGAGCCGATATTGCAGAGCTTGTAAAATCAGCCATTGAGGCAGAATCCTCGGACAACCTTGAGCTTGCTCTTGACTATACTGCACAATGCGGTGCTCTCGTACTGAAAGGAAAAAGCCTGCCTGAAGAGGTTATGGCCGATCTTCCCTACGGCATTGTTGCAGAATGGCTTGATGGAATAGACTCCATCTCAGCTGCAATGGTGGGAAGTGATAGCTACAAGGAGTTTGATGAAGAAGATGAAGAGGATGTAGTCTAAACTGTCTTACAAAGGATTCCGTTTCCAATTTTAGGAATACGGAATTCCTTTGAAAATTTATGAGAAGTAAACCTTGAAGCAAAAGAAGTAAACCTTGAAGTAAGAAGTAAATATTGAAGTAAAAAGAAATAGATTCTGAAGTAAGAAGTAAATCTTGGAATAAATATACTTAAAATACTGAATACTCCAATAAAACCAAACATTAACTCGAAAATCAATTAAAAAGTAAAATGTTAATGAAAAAATGGTTAAGAAATTAAAAATTAAAGAATACTTCTGTCTCGAATTTCTGAGCTTTAACTGACATTTCCAGCCAGAATGCCCTGCTTTTCGACTGTTTTTTTGTATACTTCGAGAGTTTTTTCAGCTATGGTTTTCCAGTTATACCTCTTTTTAAGAAGGTCGTAACCTTTCTCTCCCATTCGGTTGCGACCAAGCCCTTCAAGGACGTAATTAAGGCCCCAGGCAATAGAAGAAGGTTCTTTATGAGCAATAACGCCTGTCCTGAAATTTTCTACGAGGGCAACTGCGTCACTTGCAACTACAGGTTTTCTTGCATCCCAGGCTTCAAGCACTACAATTCCAAAGGGCTCGTTCCGGCTGGGCACACAAACAAGGTCACAGGCATTGAACCAGTCTATTACAGCATTATCAGGAGCGTATCCGAGGAAACTGCAGGAATTTCCAATGCCAAGCCTATGAGCCTGATTTTCACACTGAGAGCGCATATCTCCCTCGCCTATTAGCACAAACTGTGCATCCCTTTTCTTCAGGACTTTAGCAGCAGCTTCCACTAGCAGGTCAGGCCCTTTTTGATATGACATCCTTCCCGTGAAAAGCACCACTGGTAGACAGGGATGAATGCCATAATGCCTTTTCACATCTCCAGGGTCGATTTTCCTTTTTATTTTCCCCACGGTTATGCCGTTAGGAATTTCCCATAGCTTGTAATCGGGAATTTTATAGATATACTTGACTTCTTCCTTCAATACAGTTGAGGTTGTGATAACCTCCGAAGATTCATAACCTCCGAGCCACTCCCTATGTGAGATTTCCTTTGCCTCCCACCAGTCTCCATGACGATTTCCATTACGCCCCCATTCCGTACTGTGGAAGGTCAGCACAAAAGGTAGTCTAAACTGGGCTTTTATCCTGCAAAGCACATTTATTGGATGCCAATCATGACCGTGTAAAACATCAAATTCTCCTTCACTTTCTCTCACCTCAAGGAACCGGCAGTACATACCATCGCACATACGATTCATCTGCTCTACGATTCCTCCGCTTTGATCACAGGCAATTTTGTGGTAATAAACCCCATTTATTACCTCATCTTTGTTTTCATTGTCTCGTGTAAACAGATGAACCTCATGCCCCTCTGCCGCAAGAGCATCAGAGAGTTCGGATACATGGGGTGAAATCCCTCCTACACGTATCGAGTACAAACTTTCCCAAGTAAACATTCCTATTCGAATCTTTTTCATAAGCTCACTTATCCCTTTTTATTAAAATGGGAGTTAAGGAGTAAAGAAGAACGCAGGCTTCCCCTTGCCTATTTAATAACTACATTTTTTTATTTGCTGAGTTCAGTTATACTGCTGATTTATCATATTAATAGTACACATTAATAATATGTATTATTAATATGTACTATTAATATATAGTATCATTTTATAATAATCAATTGGCCTTTTATAAAATTAATTGAATTAGTCCGTTTTACTAAAAATATATTATTCAGTTATGTTATTCAGTTATGTTATTCAGTTATGTTATTCAGTTATGTTATTCAGTTGTATTATTCAATTATGCTTATCTCAAGTTTATTGAGTCCAGCTCGTCATAATCTCTCTATAATTCTATACCCCTAAGCCTTCAACTGATAGTATAAAACAAAAGGAGTGTGACTTTGAGTTACATAACATGAAAATAATTTTGCGTTAGAATCTGGTTTTTTATATTTTGCTAACTTTATTCCTTTTTAATGGTAGATAAACATATCTGTAAATTTTTGCAGTAACATGGACTAGAAATTAAAATAGTTCATCGACTTTTCTATTTCAGTTTGTTTTACAAGCTTCATTCTCCGTGTGTAAGGTCTTCCCTCAAATAAGAGGCTGCCCTTTCCGGAGAAACCGTATTGATATAACTTCCTGTATTGAGTTCAAAACCCGCATTAATAGAGATCCTGGGGAGCAAACGAAGGTTCAGATGATATTCAGTAGATTCGGAAAGCTGGTAAAACATATAATTAAAGGGTGGGTTTCCAAGAACTCGTCCATAACTTTTGAGAATGGTTTTCAGGATATCCCCCAGAGCAAAAAGAAGTTTGTCACTGCAATCGCCAAGAAAGCTGACATGCTTTCTAGGTAGGAGCCACACTTCAAAAGGCCCAGTTGAATAATAAGGAGCAAAGGCTATCCATTCGCTGTTCTTAGATATTAAACGGGGAGACGCTTCTTCCAGGTCAAATATGGTACAGTAAGGGCATTTTTCTATTTTCCTGATAACCTTCAATTCCCTTGATAGAGGAGGAGGACAAAACGGCATGGCAAGAAGTTGACTGTGAAGGTGGTTAATCGAAGCCCCTGCTTTTTTCCCGGAATTTTTAAACAGGGAAACATAGCGTATATTTTCACGGGTCGCATAACTGCATGTGCGGTCTCTATAGACCTGCATGAGTGCTGAAATTTCAGGATTGGAAAAGTCCTCAAGCCTTCTCCCATGTAAAGGTGACTCTACGATAACTTCATGAAAACCATACCCGGATTCAGCCTGCAACCCGTTTTCCCTCTGCTCTTGGGACCCGAGCACAGGTGAAAGGGCAGGATAAAGATTGGGAAAACAGCGAAAATCCCAGTTGCGTACCCTTTTTTCAGGGGTGTCGGAATATATTTTTCCGTTTTTGTAAACAGCAGTGGCAAGAGGAGTATTTTCCTCGGCTCCTCCGCAAAAAAGGCAGTTTTGAGAGTCGTTTTTCCCTATATCGTCGGCCGCAACTGCAAAATCCGAAGGCCTTTTAGCTATTTCTTCGGCAATTATACAGTACTCGGAAAGAAAGTAATGCTTTCTGATTTTTGACATTTCAGAAAAACCTCATTATATTTCTTTTCGTTTTTTCTGACATTTAATTTCTTTTGACATTTTAATTTATTTTGACGTTTTAATTTCTTTTGACATTTTAATTTATTTTGACATTTTAACTTCTTTTATCATCTATCAGTATTATTTTCCTGTTTACAGAATCGAGTTCCGCTTATCAGTTCGTAATACTGTTCTGTAGGAGCTTTCCAGTCCATATCTTTTGCGAGGAGGAAGGCTTCTCTGCAGAGGAGTTTGTACTTTACCCTATCTTCTATGAAATTCCGTGTAAAATAACTGACTGCCAGGGCGTAGTCAAGAACTGTTTCGTAATAAGAGAGATCGATATTGTCTACTACTATAACTCCTCCAAGCGCTTCTTTAAGGGATTCAATTGTCTTTATGGCGTCACTGAAGCCGCATACACGGCTGACCACACTTGGGGTTCCTTCTTTTCCGGCTTCAAGCCCTGTGAGCAGGAAGGGGTCATAACGAGAGGGAAAAATTCCTGCACAGCAGCCTGCCATAAATTCTCCAACTTCCATGCCCAACCCTCCGTCCGAGCTTGAAAGAATTTGAGGGTATAAAAGTGCTGCAACAGAACGTTTTCCGCGTACCATTTTTGGAAAATCAAGCCCTTTTTCCTCAATCATCTGCTGGATTCTCAGTTCATTTCCTACAAGCACTTCTTTTGGCAGGTTAACAGGAAATCCTGATGGAAGGTTTGTTTTTGGTCCTTCCGCCGTAATAAGGAAACAGATTACCCTGATTTCCTCCTGCATATGCCCTTCGAGAATGTTGTTTTTTATTATGTGCTCAAGCGCGACAAGGGAATCAAGAAGATCCGGATATCCTTTATTTTCCACCTCCAGACGAGAGATTGTGAAAATCGGAATTATATTTTCAGGTTCTATTCTTTCCCCTCCGTGGTACTTATACAGGTTTTCGGAAAGAAATTTTCTTATTCGCTCAAGGGAACTTTCTTTAAGGCCCCAGTTTATCTTATCGGCTTCTATGGTTATTCCGTTTCGGATTACAATCCCGTTAATCCCGTAAAAGAGCCTGGCTTCCTGTCGGGTAGATTCTCCTACTGCAGTAACCGTATCTGCGTATGAAGCCAGAGCTTCAAGGGCAGCCAGGTTTTCAGGCACGCCTGGAGGCCATGTGCTATCATTATTTCTTCTTTTCCGGATAGCGTTGTATCCTGCAGTTCTTCCAGGCAGAGTTGCATGCAGGGTTGCGACAGTATTCACCGGAATTCCAAGTTTCTTAAGCCTGGCTGGAGCATAAAACACCCCAAATTCATGGCAGTGCAAAGAGACGCCTGGACAGGGAATAAAACCCTGAGTTGAAGTTAGGTCGGATGTTCTAAAATTTTCCGAGTTTGAGCTTATAAGGAGCCGGACAAGTTCGGAAATTGCATAGGAGAGGCAGAGGTAATGGGTATATTCAGGCCCATTTGGCATATTTTCATATCTCAGGGAATCAAGCCCAAAGTGTTCATATGCTTCAGCTTTGACCCTGCTTTCAAGGTTCATCTCCTTTCCCTGATACATGGAAAGTATTTTTCCAAAATCAGAGGTTTGAAACTGCAAATAACCTATTTTCGTGCCCCCTACAAACTTGCTTCCTGTAAAAACTTTGATACCTGAGTTTTCAAAGGATTCAAGGGTTTTTCGAAGTTCCTCACCAGGGTTAAGAGGTTTAAATTTCTCCATATCCGTAATCCGGTTTAACCCCCGATTCCAATCTGCGCCCCTGTGAGCATAATAAGGACCTGCAACGAGTATTTCTTTATCTTCTTTTGTATCCAATTGTCCCGAACCGAATGGAGCAGCCAGAGTTTGTGCTTCTTCACGAATAACATTCCAGATCCCGCCCATTTTATTTGATTTAGGGCCTGCTTCCTCTCCGGCAATTATGACAAAATGTTTTACCAATTATAATCCCCCAGAGCCTTTCTCCACTTAGTTGTAGTTTATGTTTAAATTCACGTATGAGTATTAAAGTGTATCAATCGGAAGATAAAACTGTAAGGGATGCAGGACGCGTGACGAGAAGATTGAAGTTTATGACTACGGCTTGTTAGAAGAACTGAAGATAGTAGAGAGAGGTTAGAAAAAAAAAGGAATAAACATAGAAGCCGCTGGATCTATTGAAGATGTCGATAAAAAAAATAAAAGCGGCTTGAGATACACAGGAAAAAGAATTATTCAAGGAGACTTTTCAGGCACCGAGATCAAGTAGAGCCGTTTTTGTTTTCGCATAGCAGCTTTCCGCAATCCTGACTTAGTTCCAAAATCTAGTGATGAACATAAAATTAAAAATAACTAGATTTTTAAAATTGGTTACAATCTTTTGAACATATCTTCCTGATTGAAGTCTGTAGATAACGAATAACAGATTTGATTGAAGACCATTTTTCTCCTACAAATTCAGTGTTTCAGTCCAAAAATCACTAGATTTTAGACCAGAGTCAGTTACGAAAATGTAACATAGACTTAGAGAAATGTATATGAGTTTGTGATATAGTTTTTCCAAAATACAAACCCATAAATACAAATTTGTTCAGATCCTCCCGTATTTATCCTCAAGTCTTACGATGTCATCCTCTCCAAGGTAATTTCCCTGCGCAATCTCAACGAAAACGAGATTTTCATTGTCTATATTTTTTACACGATGCACATCGTTTACCGAAAAATCGACAGAATCTCCTGCAAGAACCTTGATCTCACTTTCATTTTTGGTTACAATTCCCTTTCCACTGACTATGTACCAGTGCTCGCTTCTGTGGGAATGACGTTGAAGTGATATTTCACTATGAGGTAAAACAGTAAGGATTTTAACTTTATATCCTGGCCTCTGCATAAGCACCTCATAGTGCCCCCAGGGCCTTTCTGACTCATTTTTGTATTTTTGACTCACGTTTGCATTTCTCCAGAATTGTTTCGTACACATTGATATAATTATCTATGTCCTGTCAACAGAGGAACGTTTTTCTACACATTACCTACATTTTTTGCGGGATATGGAAACAATCCTCTGCACAGCCTCTGCAGTTCATCAACACTGTTGACCAGAAATTTAGTCTCTTCATCCAAGATCAGCTCGGGCATCGAGGCCTATTCATTGCAATTACCTGAGTACCGCTTTTCATGGCTTCAACCACATCAAGCCTGAAAGCCCCATCATAACAGGCCTGATCCGCAATATAACCGGCCATTCTAAGTTTTATTCCTGTCTTTTTGCAACTTCTATTGCTTCTTTCGCACCTTTGTCTTTGTGCAGGCGGGATAAAAAGAGAAGGTAACATTGAAATTCTTATAATAATACCCCCAAAATACTTAGATCCACAAATTTATTTTTAATTTACAATCTCACCTTTTTTTGGATCATTTGAAGTTCCCCGGTTTTCTTCAAACCATCTGCAGTATTCTTCAGGGCATTGTGTCTCAGGGCACCCATGTATATATTCCAGTATATCACATAATTTTGCACTGGCCATTGATACTGATACATCCGCACTTCCATAATAAATGCGGATTTCATCGTCCACTAAGACCCATCCGCAAGGGAAAACAACATCATTAACGTCCCCACTGCGTTCATACATTTCACGAGGTCCGAAAACCCATCCTTCAGACCTGTGAAGCACTTTTCTGGGGTCTTCAAGATCAAGAAGAGCCAGTCCAAGCCGATAACTTGCTTTAGATGTTGTCTGGCGTACCCCATGGTACATAATTAACCATCCGTCAGATGTGAGGAGTGGCTGCGGGGATAGACCTATCTTGTTGGCATCCCACCATCCACCTTCTCTGGCATACAGAAGAACCTCGTGTTCTCCCCAGTATTTCATATCCGGGGAAAAGGATATCCAGATATTTGCCTTCGCACCCGCCATACCAGATACGGGTCTGTGTAGCATTGCCCATCTGCCTTTAAACCTTATAGGAAAAAGAGCAGCATCTTTATTCTCAGGCGGCATGACAGCCCCAATCCGTTCGAAATTACGGAAATCTTCGGTAAGGGCAAGAGATGGTAAGGGACCTGAATCTGAAAAAGCGGTATATGCTACAACCCATTTCCCAAGTTCATCTATGTAAGTTATACGCGCATCTTCAATGCCGTATATTTCTTCAGGATAATTTACAGGATCCGGAGCAAAAGTTGGTTCGTGGTCAATTTCCCAGTCGTCAATTCCATTCTTACTCCTGGCTACCGTAAAGTGAGAAAAGCCTCGGTGGTCTTCGACACGTACTATTAATAGAGTTATACCATTAACTATAGTGGCTGCAGGGTTAAACACTGAATGAGCCTGATATGGCCAATCTTCAACATTAAGTATAGGATTTTTCTTATACCTTTGGAATAGTTCTCCTTGGTCTTTCCACATAATATTCTCCCTCATTCTACCTGATTTATAATAGCAGGCTCTTTTTCTTTGTGTAGAACTCCATCAATTACTTTGGGCTGGAACGCCTCAATGGCGGATTCATTTGCATGTTTATTTAAAGAGCTAAAAGCCATAAGGAAGCAAATTACGGATTCTGCCCCCTGGTTACGGTTTATGCCATCGCTGCCGAGTCCGTCAAAGACCCCACCTGTTGAGTAATCGTACATAACAGTTCGCAAGCGGTTTCTGCCTAGAAAATATTCAAAAGAATATTTTGCGAGTTCCAGATATTTCCTTTCACGCACAATCTCATAGGCTGAAATATAAGCCTGAGTCAGGTAACCTGCCTCTATAGGCTGCTGGTCAAAAAGCGGTTTTTCTTCATTATAGGAATACCAGCCGTGATTTCCAACTAGATCAAAAAAGTCGCCTCTCCATTGGATCTCAGTAAGGAAATCCAGGGTAGTAAGACCAATTTTTCTGTAAGTTCTGTCTTTAGTGTAATTGTAAGCCAGTAAAAGGGATTCACTTAGTTTTGCGTTGCTATAGGTTACTGTAGGTTCAAACCAGTTCCAGTCTTCTTTATGGTTAACCTCATATAAGTCAACCAGGGAATCCGCATGGCTGATAAATATGGACTCAAAGTTGTCTTTCTCTACAAGAGAATCTACGGACTTGACTGTATCCCTGTGTGAGTTGAATACAGATTCATATTCATCTGCATCCACGCCTGCCCTGAGCATCTCATACAAACCGCACATCGCATAGGCTTTTGCTCTAGGAGAGCCCAGATTTTCGATTTCCTGCCTGGATTTCCGGATCAGGGTATTTGCAAGGATACGCATATTTTTCGACAGGTAAGAACAGCTTACTATATGCCCAAGCCCGTAGATGGCACGTCCGAGCGTATCTTCACTGCCCTTTTCATCCAAAAATTCCCTGTTATAACTCATGAAGTTGTGAAAGTGACCCGTGTCGGTCTGGGCGTGTTCAAGAAAGCTCATGTATGTAGTAATTAGCTTCCAGAACTCCTCCGCTTTCTTCTGGCTATCTATCAGCTGTGTCAGTGCAACAAGAGCTCGGCCTACGTCATCAGTACTGTATCCATAGCGGCGAGCCGGTACACCAAGATTGGTGTGCTGGATAATGCCCACATCATCGGTCAACAACTTAAGATGATCAAGTTTAATTTCAGGAAGCTGAATTGGAAGGAAATTAAATCTGTTTTGCATTTCGGGATGGATATTGTAATTCTTTAAAGCCTTTGTAAAAACAGTATTATATTCTTTACCTACATTTTTCCATGTCATTTTTCTGCCAAAATCGTATGCCTTTTTGCGCATACCATTACATTCTTCTGGATTTTCAATTAAGTATAACAGGGATTTTTTAAAGCCGTCAGTGTCTCCGAAATCTACAAGCAGCCCACGATTTTCGGAAAGCATTTCCTGGGCATACCAGTAAGGGGTGGATACTATTGCTTTTCCCATACCCATTGCATAGGTCAGAGCGCCACTTACTACCTGTTCTCTGGAAAGGTAAGGAGATACGTAAATATCACTGGCAAGGATATAATTGCAGAGTTCTTCTTTTTCGACAAATTTGTCGTGGAATACTACATTGTTTTCAAGCCCGAGTTCGGAAACTTTGTCTTTAAGATAATGCCTGTATGATTCTCCCTTAATCTTTTTGACCATCGGGTGTGTGGCACCCAGTACAAGGTAAATAAGGTCAGGATACTGGCTTACAACTTCAGGAAGAGCCTCAAGCACACTTTCAATACCTTTATTCTGGC
>DAQQ01000144.1:0-4772 GCA_002508465.1 Methanosarcina sp. UBA7
GGAAATGTGACAAAGTCAAGTTAATACTGCAGTTACTGAAGAAAATATTAAAAAATTCAGTAGTGATGCAATAGTTCTAGGTTCATTTACAGGTAAAATACTTGATATTAACGGTATTGGACAAGAACGAGATGTTTTTTGTGGTCCAGCATGTATCCGAATGGTTTGTAAGTACTATAATAAACCGACCCCCATTCCTACACAAGATCAAATCTATAGGGGTGATGGATTGTGGAGTTGGAATCCTGCTTCCATATACACATCTGGGCTTTCAGCTGATGATGTTATAAAATGGGCTACATATCGATGGAATAAAACGGGAACGAAAGCTACTAGCTTTTCTAATAGTGTCGCTATATCAGAAATTGAAAACAATAGACCATTCTTCAGTATGATTCCAAATCATTTTCGACTTTGTAAAGGATACATAGTTCAAAACGGGTATACATATTTGCGCCTTAATGATCCACTGCCTGTTGGTTCGAAGTATGGTAATGCAGGATTACTTGAACGCACATACGGCAGTTCAGAATCTACACGCATATATGTAAGGTAAAAATTCCTCAGAGGAGTTAGATAAACTTCTGATTTTCAACGGTTGCCTATGAATCTATATAACAACCGACCAAAGATTGAGGTTTATCGAAACCTCCTTATTTATAGGGTGTTGGTATGAACAAATCCAGAAGGAAGCCGTTGATGTTGTCGCTTTTTAATGAGTCCATAAGTTGGGATTTAAAATGGAAGAAATAACATGTGATAAAATATATCGAAAGCGTACTCTCATAAGAATTTTGGGAATATCTTCACTTACGATTTTAGTATTGGCTGGTGTAGCATGTGCAGCTCCATTTGCATATGTGACAAATCTGGGAGATTATAGTCTGAGAGGTCATTATTACGATACGAATTATAATGGTGCTATCCCGACTCCTAGTGTCACTGTAATTGACACAGCAACTAACAATATTACAGCCAGAGTGCCTCTCGGCGATGGGTGGCCTGTGGGAGTTGCAGTCAACCCTGAAGGAACAAAGGTATATGTAGCGTCCGCAACTATAGACGACGTCTGCATTGTTTATGTAATTGACACAGCCACAAATATAGTTAGTGCCAAAGTGAATATTAGAAGCAGTTATCCTTCGGGAATTATATTTAACCCTGCAGGAACAAGAGTTTATGTGACGAAGCAGCGTGACAACACCGATATCTCTGTAATCAACCCAGCGACAAATACCTTAATGGCACCGATTATTGTGGGGCCGAGTACTTATGATATTGCATTTACACCGGATGGAAAAAAAATCTATGCTGCAAACAGTCACAACAACACTATTTACATAATTGATGCGGCTACAAACAAAGTTATAGGCAGCGTGCCTGTAGGAGACTCACCTTGCGGTATTGCGGTCATGCCGGACGGAAAAAAGGTATACGTACCTAACTATAACAGCAGCACTGTGTCTGTAATTGACACAGCCACTGATAATGTTACAGCGACTTTGCCTGTAGGAGACTCGCCTCATCGTGTTGCAGTTACTTCTGATGGAAATAAAGTATATGTAGCTAACAACAATACCATCTCTGTAATTGATACAGCCACAGATACTGTAATAGCCACCGTGCCTGTAGGAACTTTTTCTCGTGAAATTGTAATCAGTCCTGATGGAAGTAAGGTATATTTAGGAAACTTTTACAATAAAAGTGTCACTGTAATTAATACAAAAACAAACACCGTCACAGCCAGAGTGCCTGTAGGAGAATGGCCAATGGGAATTGCAGTCACACCGGACGGAAAAAAAGTATATGTGGCAAACGCCGAAAGTGACAATGTCTCAGTGATTGACACAACCACAGACACTGTTATAGCTACGGTGAATGCAGGAATCTATCCTACTGGAGTTGTAATTGTGCCTTTTATGGATTCTAATATGAGTGCTCAAAGCACAGAGGCAATCTCAAATGCAACTGAAGATACAGAAGTTGAAGAATCTAATCTATCATCATCTGAAGAAAAAAAAGCTGTTGAATTCAATAATTCAAACAATAGTTCTGAATCTGATAATAATTCCGAACCTGATAACAGCAGCATTTCAGGTGAAAATGAATCAAGCAAAAATAACTCTACACCAGGATTTGGATTATTGGGGAGCTTGACCTGCCTATATGGAGTGTGGAAGTTCAGGAAGAAGTAACATAGGGTTTGGATTGCCAGACTGCTTAATGGCATGTGTCTTTTTGCTTGTTTGTTTTCAGCTTCTTGAAGAAAAAAGAAGGGCTAATCCCGCCATTTTAATGCTGCTATCAAAATTCTCAGTCTAGAAATAAATAAATACTGTTGTGTCCATTTTTATTGGGGTTTTATGAAAGATCAGAACAAAAATGCCAAAAAATATACAACATTCTTTTTTATTGGAATTTTTACTTTTTACTTGAGTGGCTATATACTTAGAGGAATACATCCTCCGAAATCAATTTATCTAATGTTTCTGGTTTACTGGACCCTTTTTGCCATCGGAATACTGGTTTTAAGGGACTATTCTCCTGGTTTTATTCTTAAAGGATTTGCTATATCTTTAGGAGCTCTCTTTCTAATCTCTGCTGGTTTTTTTGCTCTTGGGGCCTATAACCATATGAACTCAGATGAGTACTGGATTGAAACCGAAAAACTCGAAAAAGCACCCGATGAATTTGCTGTTGTTACCGAAAGTGAAATAGAAGAATATCCTGCTTTGAGGAGAGCACTCAAGAATGCAGGAGAGGACTTTATAGTTGATTCTGCTGAATGGATAAGGGTAGAAAAATTTCTTCATTTAAAAGGGTCAAACGTGATTAAAGTGAATAACGATTACTATCAGGTACGCCTATCAATGTCCGTTGCTTGAGTAACTGAAGCGGTCAGCTTATGCAGACACGATTTTATACTCTTGTGATTTTATGTTCAGAGCAAATGCTCCGACAGAGGTCCCAAGTAGAGTTATTTTTTCGATCAGAGTTATCTTTCGATAACTGACCGTAAATTCGCTGGAGAGTTAATTATAAGGATAGTTTTTCTTATCCTGATTCTCTTTTAACCTTAGATAGGTCCATATGACCTTTCAATTCTTTAGTTACTGATTTTCATTGTCAGTCTTATTGCTTTTTTCTTTTTCATATAATTTTATTATCTCTACATATTCCTGAACTACATATATGGGAAGTCCTGTAAGGAATGCCATGTCCCACTCATTGTATCCAGCTGCATAGAGCTTTTCTATACGTGTTCCATCTTTGATGTATCGATCTACCGGCTCCGGAGTATGATATATCAAACGTGCATTTTCTGAAGTATGAATCTTTTTCTTGTAATTATGGTATGCTAATCTTTTATGAGTTAAGGATTTTCCCATGTCCATTTCAGTACCGGCTCTTGGAATGACATTTTTTGTCCTTTTTTCATAACTTGTTACGTGATTGGAAATCATGGTACAAGACAACCTTAACAATATAGCTATATCCGTTTCTGTAAGCACGCCTCCCTGCTCTTTGGTTTCATTGCATAATCTAACTATTAGTTTTTCCATCAATTCGTTTTTCTTTACTTTCGTGATTCTGTCCTCAATATCCAGGGGATTTATTAGGGTTAATGTAACGGGAATAAGCTGCATCTCGCTCAACTTTTTACTCTTGGAATATTTCTGGCCTGCTTTTAATACAAGCCATCTCATTTGACCTGGCCGAACAAACTCCTCCCTCAGGTAATATTGATTATTCAACTCAACAATTTTTTTAGTGAATAGTTTGACAACATCAGGACCGCCAATGTATCCAAATTCTGATGTTATCAGGTTGAACAAGCTTGTTTCATAGGTTTTTGATGCCGAAGGACCATACATTTTCCTATACCAGTCCTCTTTCACATTCTCATCCCCGCATTTTTTTTGAAACTCATAGGTGAATCATAAACAGTTACGTTATCTATTAGCTCTTCTATTCTTGATTTCTGATTACTATCCTTGTATTTTATGAAAAGTTCTTGGTACTCTTTTACCAAACGTTCGGAGATTCCAACAATTAATCGGATATTGTCTATTGACTCATCTTTATGTGTGAGAATAGAGACACGAGAAAAGTCTTTGATATAGCGTTCTATGCTTTGTAACGAATGTCTTGTAGATCTCTGGATCTCAGTGGGCGTATATCCTTTCAGATATAACTCTACTATTTTTGATTTATGGGATGAAGGACCAATGTCTTTGACAATACCTCTTAGGGGGACATAAAGATCCTTTTCTCGGAAATGTTTTATGTCCCTCTTTATTGTGCTGTAACTGCTTTTGAGAAGCTTTACAAGATCTTTGATTGTTAAAAGCGCATTCTGGTCTCTGGCTTCTTGTGTTATTCTCAGCAATAATATGCTGTCTGTATGCTGATAAACCAAACTTTTCGTAGACGTCCATGTCCTCTGGAGCGTCTAATGTCAGGATAACTTCTACATGCTTTGAATCAAAAGTAGATTTACCAGGAACTTCTTCATCAGAGACGGCAAGATACAGAATTTGACCATTGCAGACTCTAGAATTGTCATTCTTAAAGAAATCTTTACTAAGATCAATTATTGCATCTGCAATAATAGGGGCAAAATTGAATCCGTTTATTAAACGAAGACGAAACATTTGTTCCTTCGTCATCCCACACTTAATAACATATATATCGTTCATATGAACCGCCAATTACACATTTAGGTCGTGGGGTCATATGAACCAATAGGAGTTTGACAGTTTGATTTTTAT
>DAQQ01000002.1:0-3995 GCA_002508465.1 Methanosarcina sp. UBA7
ATATAAATAGAACTTAGAAAAGACTTGTAAACATAATTCAAGAAAGGCTTAGATACGCCGAGGGGGAGATTCGAACTCCCGAGGGGCTAAGCCCCACAAGCTTTCCAGGCTTGCGCCCTACCACTAGACTACCTCGGCACAAAACTTCAACACAACTCGTTTATGCCCTTTATACGTGAATTATACCTAGCCTTTGGTCAAACTTTCTTTTAGAAAGATTGTGATTAAACTTTCTTTGGAAAAATTGCAAAAAGCTTATGACACGACTTATACCATAACGGAATAGTGATATATAAACTTTATTCTAAATGCGGGATTTCTAAAAGAGTTTTATAAGTCAGGGTTTAACGCCATACTCTTTTTTGTCCCAACCTTTCGGATAAGTTCCTGCTTCCATCATGACCCGGACTGAGGTCGCTGCAAGTCCGGTCGAGGCTTTGAGGAGTTCTTCTGTACTCATTTCAGCTTTTGCAAGGGCAATGAGTTCACCTTTAAGGGTAAATAACGCTGTCAGTTCACCTTTCTTAAGGTTTGCATCCAGACTTGTTATACCCGGAACTGCCAGAGCAGCACCTGAACAGACTGCATCTACTGCACGGTCCCGCAGGATAATTTTGGGAAGGTGGGATACAGCCGTTTCCATTGGCATGACTACCCGCCGGATTTCGGACTCATTTCCGTCTTCCTTCCAGAGTACATATGCATCTTTGAGATCCTGGAGGGTGACAAGCGTCTCCTCGGTAAACGGGCCTGCTTTTGTCCTCCTGAGTTCCTGCATATGTCCGCCACAACCAAGAGCAAGCCCAATGTCATGGCAGAGTTTCCTGATATAAGTTCCGGCTTCACATCCTACACGAAAGAGCACAAAACTGCCTTTAATTTCAAGCACTTCAAGGTAATAGATCGTCCTTACCCTGACAACGCGTTTGACAGCTGATTTGATAGGAGGCATCTGGTAGATAGGGCCTGTAAATTCCTCACATACCTTCCTTACCAGTTTTTGAGGCATTTCTTTATGAAGCTTCAGAAGGCAGACATATTCCTTTCCGGAAAGGCGCAGAGCAGGGACCGCTTTTGTAGCCTTTCCGAGTAAAGTTGGCAAAAGCCCTGTAACCTTGGGATCAAGCGAACCTGCATGCCCTGCCGTATTCACACCCAGAATAGCTTTTACCCAGGCTGCAACCTCGTGGCTTGTCGGCCCCTTTGGCTTATCAATATTTACAACACCTTTCTCGATGTACTCAAGTATAGGGCGCTTTTCCGGATAAGAGCCGTAAGAAGGATTTGACCAGGCAACGGATTTCCGGACAAGAGTTCTTTCAGCTTCTGATGGCAATTTGCCGGCAGGTGACATAGTTTTTCAAAAACTCCTTAACTGAATTTATAGACGTAGATACGATAAGTATACAGTAACCCGTAACTTATGACAAGTGAAAATAAATGCGATTTAAGGAAATTCCCGCGATGCGTGTAAGAAGGAAACTCGGGCAGTATTATTAAAGAGAGATTTAAATTAAAGAGAGATTTAAGAGCTCATATGCCGAAGACTCATAATTGCTATAGTATATCAGTATATCAGATTCTGGCAAATAAAACTCTACGCTTTGTATAAAAATCCAGCCTTTAATAGAACTTGTGGGAAGTTATTCCGGGCCTACAAGAGAATCAACAGCGATCCTGAGAATGTCAAGGATCTGATACTGGTTCCATTTTTCAGAATCAATAACAATGTCGTAAACTGAGAGGTCATTAATATCGATATTATAATAGCTCATATAACGGAGGGCTTCGGATTTTTCCCGCTTAACTGTTCTTTCGAGCTCTTCGTCAAAAGAAATTGATTTTTCCCGCCTCAGGATTCGTTTTACCCGAACAGGTAGCGGAGCCTTTATCCAGATTTTAAGTACATTCGGGGCATCTTTGGCCATATGACCTGCAAGCCTGCTTTCGAGTATCAACTTTTCATGACTGTGAATAACAGCCCTCTGATTATTATCAATAGCCAGGTCAATAGAAGGGTCTTTTTCAGCCATAGTCCCAAATTCTGCAAGGCTCATTCCCTTCTCCCTGGCTATCTTCCTAAAAATTTCACCCGAGGAAATCAGTTCAAATTCATAGTATTCTGCAAGGAGTCTTGAGATGGTTGTCGTTCCACTTCCGGGAAGCCCGCTAACTGTTATCCGCATCAGACCCCACCGATATTCAGTGCCTTTCTGATAAATTGGCTAACTCCAAGAGAACAAATAAAGTACCAGTATAGCCAGTGCTGGAAGTACAAAATAGCATGAGAAGTCAGTAACTGCTTACCCCAGAAAGGAAAGACCATAGTCGCATTCGCGTGTCCACTGATGTAATAATAAGCCCACATAAAGAGAGGAACGGAAATGATACTGATGTAAGCCATAGGCTTGAACTGCTGCTTGGACATCTTCATCTGGTCTTCCATCATTTCCTGGCGTTGTTCTTCCAGTTTTTTAAGCATATAAGTGTTCTGGGAAAGCTGCGCTTCCCGGAATTCCTTCTGGAAAGCTTTCATGCGTTCCTGGGTATTCTTCATGAGGTCCCAGTCAATTGTGTATTTCTGGATAACGGATGCGTAAATAGCAGTAATAGAAGCCATTACCAAAAGGATTAGATAGAAATTCTCCTGCCCGATCAGAGCAAGTATGGGATTCATTAAAGTCCCTACGACTTTTCCGACAGCCTCTCTGAAACCCTGCCCAAGAACCATAATCCCGATCATAAGGGAAAAACCGAGAGCTAGCAGGAACCGGTCTATTTGATTTTTTAATGTCTCCGAAACCAAGTTGTCCTCACCGTTCAGATTCAATAGTTATTCTGAGATATTCAAATGTAGAAGAATTCCGATAATAAAAGCTTGACAAGCTTAAAGTATTTTAAAGTCGTGATAAATCAGCTCGATTACGGAGCCAATTTTAAACGATTACAGGTTGTTCTGGTTAATAAGTGTCGATGTATATATAAGTTATACTATTCTATGAAATTCAGATTGAACCTTCCCGAACAACTCCGGACAAGTAGCAGTCAAAGATAAGCGTACGATCAATAACTCTCCAGTATAATTTTTATTTTGCTTCTCTAATTGTTAACCTACTACAGCCACATGTAACTGCACTCTTGTGAACTACCATTCAGCTAAATATGTTTAAACAAAAAATGTTTAAATATCTTTTCATAAATTATCATAACAAGAGACTACAGCCTGGAAAGTTGAGAGATAAACTTATACTGCAGGCTTTAGGAGGAATTTGAAAAATGCAGTTTCCAAACCCCAGTGGACAGCTTCCAAAAATAAGCAGTAAAGCCTTGATATTCGACACAGCGCTTATAATAGGAAATGTAACTATAGAAGGAGACGTATTTGTTGGCCCTAATGCCGTAATTAGGGCAGACGAACCTGGGTCTTCAATAGTTATCCGAAGCGGCTGTAATATTCAGGACAATGTAATAATTCATTCCCTTTACAATTCACAAGTGGAGATAGGTAACAATACATCTCTTGCACACGGGTGTATCGTACATGGCCCCTGTGAGATAGGAGAAAATTGTTTTGTAGGTTTTGGAGCCTTGACGTTTGACTGCTCCCTGGGAAAAGATACTCTGATTCTTCACAAGGCTGTTGTTCGCGGAGTCGAAATTCTTCCACACAAAATGGTGCCCGACGGAGGGGTTATCAATGATCAAAGAGTGGCAAATGCACTTGAAGATATCACAACAGACCTTGCAGAGTTCAAAGAATCTGTTGTCAGGGCAAATCTAGAACTGGTGGAAGGATATAAAAGGCTTCAACTTGAGATTCAAGATCTACCTTTAAGGATATTACAGGAAAATAAGACCGAAAAAACCGACTGCTTTGAAAATACAGAATAAGAAATTCCATAGAATTTGTATTAATGTGACTGAGAACCAATCCGAAAAGTCAATAATAGCATATTTTAAAGCTACTGTAGCTTTTAAGCTACAACAGATTTTAA
>DAQQ01000261.1:0-5079 GCA_002508465.1 Methanosarcina sp. UBA7
AAAATCAAACTGTCAAGCTAAGGTTATAATAATCCGAATAAGAGAAAAGGAAGAAACTTTTAACCCAGCCCTTATCGGAGTAGTACCTTTCTTCTGCCGGAATATTCCTGATCATAAAAACCTCCTTGGTGTTGCCCAGGTATTATTTGATTATTTGAATAATATACAGATTTATTAACTGAAAAAGATAATAACCCTGGAAACAAGAGTTCTGAATATTGTTCGTAGAGCATGAAGAAATAGACAGAAGATAAACAGAAGACAAACAAAAGATGAATAGAAGGTAAAACAGAAGGTAAACAGAAGGTAAACAGAAGGTAAACAGAAGATGAACAGAAAATAGGCAAGAGACTGTGAAAAATGTTCCGTAAGAATACATAAAAAACAATATATACAAGCGGTTCCTTTCCTAAATGAATTCTGGCACAGCATAATTAAAAATAATTAAATTATATCTGTTTGCCGGGTTTAAGCTTATCAGATTATTTTTCAGGCAATTAGCAAAAAAGGATTCAAATGACAATCAAATGTAAAAAATGCAATCATGAAGCCGTCATTTTTCAGAAATATTCTGGAATGCACCTTTGCAAGAAACATTTTGTAGAAGATGTCGAGAGAAAAATCAAACTGACAATAAGAAAAGAGTATAGCATCCGCAAAAATGATGTGATAGCTGTTGCTCTAAGCGGCGGTAAGGACAGCTCGGTTGCCCTATATATAGTGCACAAAATTCTTGGGAACAGACCGGATATTGAAATCGTTGCAATTTCAGTGGACGAGGGAATAAACGGATATCGTCCTCATTCCCTCGAAGTTGCAAAAAGCCTCACAAAGATGCTTGGGGTGAGGCATATCATAAAGTCCTTCAAAGAAGTACACGGAGTAACTATGGACGAGTTGGCTGCAATGGACCGGGAAAAAGGTGCATGTAGCTACTGCGGCGTTCTCAGGAAGAATATTCTTAATAGAACTGCACTTGAAATTGGAGCAACGAAACTCGTTACAGGACATAACCTGGATGATGAAGCCCAGACAATTCTTCTCAATCACTTAAGGGGAGATGTGGAACGCTTGGTCAGACTCGCTCCGCCTGCAGCTATTGAAGGCCTGGTCTTACGAGCAAAACCTCTAAGGAATATCCCTGAAAAAGAAGTGGCACTCTATGCCATTATAAACTCCCTCCCTGTGGACTTCAGTGAATGTCCGTATGCAGGAGAAGCCCTCCGAGGAGAGATAAGGGAACTTCTGAACAACTTTGAGGCAAAGCACCCTGGAACCAAATATTCCCTGCTCAGGGGCTTTGACAAGCTTGCAGGCGCACTTATTAAGGAAATGCCGCCCGCAAAAATTGGGAAATGCAGGATTTGCGGGGAGACCTGCACTGAAGATGTATGCCAGACCTGCAAATTGCTTGGCCGAGCTTAAAAATAGAAACTAAAATGGAACTAAAATGAAACTAAAAATAGAACTAAAAATAGAAACTAAATAAAAGTATTAGCCTCTTAGGATTAACCTTTCAAAATTGATCTTGCAGAAATTATCCTTCAGAAAGATTTTCGAGAAACTAATTTCTCGGAAAAACCTTTCAAAACTCACTTTTCAGAAGTTATCCGGGTAGGAAAGCAGATCTGAGGGGTCATAAAGCTTTCTTCCTTTTCTGGCCATATAGAGGCGTGTCCACAAGACAGCCGTCAGAGGCTGTAGAATCACAATTGGAATCAGAGATGTAATTAATGTAAACAGGGTGTTTCCTGAGTTTACAAATTCGTTGACCAAACCATCGATTGTAGCCAACCCGATAGTGATTATCCAGATAAGGAAAACATCCAACTTATTATTTGTAAAGAAACGAAAACTTTCACTCAAAGCCTCAAGGGGTCCAAGCTCGTCGATCACAATGGCATAGCTGCTGAGAGAAAGTGCGAGATTGAGGATTACTATATAAGCGGTCCAGAGAATGAATCCGATACCAAGTACCATCACGCCTTTTACTGAGGCTTCCGGATTTTGGATTAACATACTCAGATCCCCTACTGCGAAGGCTCCGGGCACTATAAATATGACTCCTACAATCAGGAGCAGAGTAGTAAGCAGGACTGCAAGGAAAAGCCTGAAGGTGTTTTTTGAACTCGAAACCAGCATATCAAAGATCCCGGTATCTCCTGTTTCGGAGGCTTTTTTTGCCATCCCTATTGCTCCTGCTGTGAAGAAAGAGTGAACGAAAATAACAAATAGGGAAAATCCGAGAATCAAAAATAAGGACAGTCCGAAGTTCTCAGAAAAACCGTTCCATAATATGGAAAGGGTTTCCTTGTTGGAAAGAGTTGCAGGATCGATAATACTTCCTGTACTTGAGGTGAAAAGCAAAACGCTTATCAAGCCAATGAAAAGGACATAAGTAAACATATTGATAAGAAAATTAAGGATGAATGGAATACAAATGTTTAAATTTCTAAACCAGCTGTTAAATCCTCTGCTAAGTATTGTTCCAAAATCTTCATACATGTGCTGTGACCTTCCAATTATAAGGGCAGTGCTCCTGCATTTCTCTTACAAACATACCCTACAGATTGTAAAAGTATAGCTGGTATGCAGGCTCACAGATACCATTTTTGAATACATATGCAGAAGATAAATATATAATCTCTTGTTTTCGTACATAGGTAATACAGATGAAGGACAGATGAAAGCCAGATGAAAACCAGTGNNAGATGGAAGACAGATGGAAGACAATGAAGGTCAGGTTAGTACCATAACAGTGGTCTATCTGTTAATTACAAATTTCTACTAAAAATAGAGATTTATTCTGGAATTGGTGCGTCTGAACTTATACAGGTAGGAGATTACTATTATCCTAAATCTTTCAAATCTTCTAAACATTCCAAATCTTCTAAATATCCCATATCTTCCAAGTTTCTAAACATCTNNTTCTAAACATCTCAAATCTTCCAGGTCTTCTAAATATCCCAAATCTACCAAGCCTTCTAACGATCAAACGAGAACCCTATGAGAATTAACCTCAGTTTCATTCAGGACTCCTTTTGGTCAACTCTTTTCCTTGACATGAAGAATATTTTCAAATGATTTTAATAATATTCTCAATTTAAGGTTAGAAACCTAGATTTACTATTTTCGAAAATGTGTAAACTTACTCAGATCCGATAATTTCCATATAATATACCTTATATATCAAAAAATAATACAATGATATAAATCGGAGATGCAGGAAATGAAAAATCGATTTATTGCATTATTGTTGTCAATTTTTATATTTATAACAGGATCTGGAATAGGTGCTGCAGCTGAAATAATAGTACACAATGGAGAATCCATACAATCAGCTGTAGATAACGCAACACACGGAGATTCTATAATTGTAGAACCTGGTACTTATTATGAGAATGTCACTCTCAGTACATATGATCTGGTTATTATGTCCCAGTCAGGCAATCCTGACGACACGATAATTCAAGGAGATGGCTTTTTCCTCACAGGTGATGCACAGGAGATAACTATTAAAGGTTTTACCCTAAAAGGTACTGGTACATCTTATGGAGTGAATCTCGCTCAGTTCTCTAACTGCTTAATTGAAAAAAACAAAATTATGAATTATAGTACAGGCATTGACACAAATCTGTACTCTACATTTACTATAAATGATAATGAAATTTCAAATTGTCAATCAGGAGTCTTTGTTGGAGAATGTTACTACGATGCTGTTGTCAAAAACAACCGGATTTCAAACTGTGGAACAGGCGTTGTTGTAGGAGATTTAGGTGACTCCAAAATTGAGAATAACACAATTAGAGAAAATGACCAGGGTATATCCCTCATGTACGAAGGTCGTTCTAATATTGCCGGTAACACTATAAGTTTTAATAATAAATGTGGAATTTACGATAAAGCAGACACTGGTAGTAAAATCTACAACAACTATTTCAATAACACAGTAAATGTAATTTTCGATAGCGATCACGATAACCCTAACACCTGGAACACTACCAGCACAACAGAAAAAAACATTATAGGCGGCCCCTATGTTGCAGGAAACTATTGGGCCAAACCTGATGGAACAGGCTTTTCTCAAACACATTATGACGTAAACGGAGACGGTATAGCAGAAGAGACAGTCAAACTCAGTGAAGGCGAAATCGACTATGCAGCTCTTGCAACGTCAGAGAATTCGACACCTGAGCAACCTCCAGGAGCAACTAATTCAACAGTCACTCCTTCCGAAAACGTCACATCTCCTTCAGAGGAAATTACAGATAACAATAGCACCAATTCTGACGGCAGTTCAGATGGCAATTCAGATGACAATTCCGATAACTCTGATGACGGTTCAGATAGCAATTCTGGTGAAAGCAGCCACAGCAGCGGAAGTAGCAGTGGTGGGGCAGGCGGTTCCCCAGAACCTCAAACTAATGTCCAGGTCAAGGAGCTTTCACAAGCACAGGTTATTAACGGAAAAGCTGTAATGTTTAATTTCCCAAAGAATGCAACCTGTGTTGTGTATATCAGCTTTGATGCAAAGAAGACTGCAGGTAAGGTTACAGCCATTGCCGAACAGCTTAAAGGAAAATCCACTCTGACTTCAGCACTGGACTCTGGTGAGGTATATAAGTACTTCAACCTCTGGGTCGGAAACAGTGGATTTGCAACCGAAAAGAACATCGAAAACCCTGAACTATGCTTCAAGGTTGAAAAGTCCTGGCTGCAGGATAAAAAGATTGACCAGACCTCAGTCACACTCAACATCTACAACGACAAAAAATGGTCACAGCTGCCTGTAAAACTGTTAAAAGAAGACAACCAATACCTGTACTTCACGGCACAGCCCCCGACGTTCTCATTCTTTGCAATAGCAGGTAAAGCAACACAAGAGGGAGCCGTGAATGAAACACAGGCTAAACCTGATACTGAAAACCTCAGTAATAATACCGGAAATAATACCGGAAACGCAACAGGTGTTGAGCAAACTTCCGAACAAAAAGAAAGTAAAGGTATTCCGGGCTTCGAAATGATCTACGGAATAATCGGGCTTACTGGAATGTACCTGTATAGAAGAAAGCGATAATC
>DAQQ01000008.1:0-3177 GCA_002508465.1 Methanosarcina sp. UBA7
TCTACTTCCATTGTCTTTCCTCTTTATTCCTTTTGTATTTTCTTCGTAACTATTCAGCCTATTTAAAACAGCATCAATAGCCATCTTTACTAAAGTTCAATTGACAAATTTCTGTAACTTGATTTTCTTATACTGTTGACGATTGAGTGCGTTTCTTCCTTCTCCATACATTATTTTTTGGATTCCACTATTTTATGAGAATCAATATCAATAGGCATGTTTTTATGGGCTGAATAGTTACTTTTCTTCTTTACTTGTTTAAAACTTCCCGCTTAGAACTTCTGGATAAAGAAGCAATTTAAGAGATTTTTTTAAGGGACTTATCTACAGCAGCGTAAACTTTAATTTTACAAAGCATAAATATTAATCTTATAAAAATAGATAATATTGACCTAATAAAAGCAATATCGTATACAAAATACAATGAACTGAATAACTGATTTCAATAGACCTGAAACTTGATTAATTTGTTCTGTTAACTTGTTCATAACTTTGGGGGTAATTAATTGAACGGAAGCAGTGTTATGGAAATTGGAGATATGACATGGGGAGAAGTAGTAGAAAGCTCTAAAAAACCGGTTATTGTAATGTTCTACAGCCAGACCTGCCCTTACTGCAAAGCTATGGAACCTTATTTTATGAACTATGCAAACGAATTCAAGAGTTCAGCCGTTTTTGCCCGCATGAACATTGAAACGAACCCCTGGACTGTTGAAAGGTTTGGAGTTCAGGGCACGCCTACTTTTAAGTTTTTCTGCCATGGAAGACCTGTATGGGAGCAGGTAGGCCAGGTTTATCCTTCCATATTGAAAACTGCAGTTGAAGATATGATTAACTCCGGGGAAGAATGCATAAGAAAAAGCACTCCAATTGGCCAGGGTATTACAGGATACGCTTGAATCAACCTGATTGAAATATGAGGTATTGTTCAACCTTTTGCAGTCTAGCAGATATTTTTTTAACCTTTTGAACCCTCAAGTGAGGGTTCTCAAGCTTTTGAGTTTTCCAATCATAACTTTTCAGGATTTTTACTCATATAGCCTTTTATTTACAAGTCCATATTCATCAAAGGCTGTCCTGACTGGATTCTAGCTTGATGCTTTCAATTACTAGTCCGATATCAAATGAGTAATGGTTTCAGATTGTGTAATAATTTTCAGGCAAGATTGTGCTCTAAATCAATACTCTAGAGTATTTTACGTGCACTTTAAGAAAGAACATGTAAAGAGAAAGTTTATCATATACTATGTGTTTTCAGGTAATTCAATATCAGCTCAAAATAATCTAGAATTGATAATTCTCAAAGAGATAGTTCCCAAATAGATAGTTTTCAAAGAGATAGTTCTCAAAAGTAGGTCCTATCACACCTTTTCATGAGGGAAATCGAATGGATTGTAATACTCCAAACAAAAAACTTTCGACCCCAATCAAAGCTGCAAAGATCAGTCCCGACATGAGTGTTGACGAGCTTGTCAGGGAATACAAAGGCTGCGCCTTTGGAGCAGGCAGGCTGGCTGAGGCCGTAGATATTTATTATGAAATGCTGGCTTCCGAAAAAACTACGAAATTTTTCGGACTTGCAGGTGCCATGACTCCTGCAGGCATGAGAAACATTGTTGCGGATTTAATACGCGACGGCTACATCGACGTACTTGTCACTACCGGAGCTAATATGGTGCACGACACTGTCGAGGCTCTGGGCCTTCATCATTATAAGGGCACGGACTGTACAAACGATATCCAGTTACGGAATGAATGTATTGACAGGATTTACGATGTTTATCTTCCTGACCAGCACTTTACAGATCTTGAGGAATTTTTACAGGGTGTCTACTCAGGGCTTCCTAAGGAAAAACTCTCTATCAGGCAGGTGCTTACCGAGATTGGAAAAAATCTTGATGATGATTCCTCTATCCTGAAAACCGCAGCAGAGATGGGGGTACCTGTGTATTGCCCTGCCCTCCAGGACTCGGTAATAGGGCTTCAGGCCTGGCTGTACAAGGAAGGAAACCCTCTGCACGTGGATGCATTTGCTGATATGCACGAGTTTATGGAAATCTGCTATGCGGCTGAGAGTGCAGGTGCCCTGCTGCTTGGAGGAGGAGTTCCCAAAAATTATATTCTCCAGTCCATGCTTGTGACTCCCAAGTCCTTTGATTATGCGATCCAGTTAACAATGGATCACCCTGAAACAGGAGGCCTGAGCGGAGCAACTCTTGACGAAGCCCAGTCCTGGGGAAAGGTAGGTGAAAACGCAAAAGCCGTAACCGTGTATGCCGATGCGACTATTACTCTCCCGCTTATGGTTGCAGCTGTGCGTACACGCCTTCCAAAGAGGTGATTTTATGGAAAAGAAAAGCTGTATGATCCTTGCACTTGATGTTTCCGACAGGGAAGAAGCGCTCAAAATTGCAGAAGATGTCTCGGAATTCGTGGACGCTGTAAAGGTGGGTTACCCTCTAGTACTTGCTACCGGACTTGGAATTATCAGGGAACTTTCCGAGTTTGCTCCCATAATAGCCGATTTCAAGGTTGCCGATATTCCAAATACCAATCGCCTCATCTGCGAGCAGGTCTTTGAGGCAGGAGCCGACGCAGTCATCGTCCAGGGCTTTACAGGCCGGGACAGCCTTGATGCCTGCATTGAGGTCGCTTCCGAATACGGAAAAGATGTGTTCGTGGTAAGTGAAATGAGCCACCCGGGCGGAGCCGAATTCCTCCAGCCCGTTGGAGAAGCGATTGCAAAGATGGCAGGCGAAGCAGGAGCTTTTGGCCTTGTTGCACCCGCGACCAGACCGGAAAGAGTGAAGGCGATCAGAAAAATTATAGGCGACAAACTCACTATAATTTCGCCTGGAGTCGGTGCCCAGGGAGGAAAAGCATCTGATGTTATTGCTGCAGGCGCAGACTGGGTAATTGTAGGAAGAAGCATTTACAAAGCAGAGTCCCCAAGAGAAGCTGCCAGGGAAATTGCTACCGAGATCGAGGCCGGAACCAACGGAGAAAACTGAAAAACGTTTTTCAGGATATTTCAGGACATGTTTTATATTTAAAATATTTTCTTTTTTCTGAAAGATATTTCTTATATTAACTGCATATACTATCTGAATATCAATTGAGTGCCTGTGATGAAAAATTTCGCTGATTTCATGATGAGCCCTATGAGTTCTGAGGCAC
>DAQQ01000062.1:0-1715 GCA_002508465.1 Methanosarcina sp. UBA7
TGCCAGAGTTTGTAATAAGGAACAAATCTAAAAGGCTATATTGACGCCTTAATTTATGATCTTTTCTTAATAATTTTCATCCGATTATTTTTTCTATCTGATTATTACTTTCTTTATGCTATCTGTTGCTTTTGAAATTTTTAATGTAGTTCTTGCGGAATTTCTCTATTCCAGTAATATAATTCTTGTTGCACAACAATCTGTAATACATTACAGTACATTAATTAACGTAAACAGTATTTTTTTCTTATAACTAAAAAAGCAAAGAGTTTTTGGCCAAACGATGCGAACAAAGTAAGTAAAAATCCAAAATCCTGGAGAAAAAGATGAGCGAAGTTCAAAGAAAGTTTGATGAAATTTCAAAAAAGTACGATGAACAGAGAAAGCAGTTTATACCCTGTTTCGACGATTTCTATAGAGTCTCAGTATCCATGGCATCCGTAAATACGGAAAATCCAAAAATACTGGATATAGGAGCTGGAACAGGACTTTTATCAGCATTTCTGATGGAAAGATATCCAGATGCATCATTTACTCTTATTGATCTATCGGAGAAGATGCTGGATATAGCAAAAGACCGATTTAGAGGTAACTCAAATGTAGAGTATATTGTAGCCGATTATTCAAAATATTCTTTTATCGAAGAATATGATATGGTAGTATCGGCACTATCTATCCATCATCTGGAAGATGAGGAGAAGAAAGAAGTTTACAAAAAAAGTCACTCTCTACTTAAACAAAACGGGATTATTATTAATGCAGACCAGGTTCATGGAGAAACCCCTTTCATAGAAAACCTCAACAAAAAAATCTGGAGACACTATATAGAGAATAGTGGCTTGCCTGAAGAAGAAATCCTCGCTGGTTATGAAAGAACTAAGCTTGACAAGGAATCAACATTAGACCAACAAATCAACTGGCTTAAAGAAGCAGGATTTTGTGATGTTAGCTGTATATATAAATTCTACCAATTTGCAGTGATATTTGGGAGAAAAGTTACAGTTTCAGGCTTATCTTAACTGTGACTTATATTTTACTTTCACTTACAATCGTATTTTACTTCACTTACTATCCTATTCTACCTAATTTACAATCATATTCCACATCACTTACAATCAGCTTTACAATATTAGTATAACAATATCATTATAACAATATCATTATAACAATATCATTATAACAGTGTCATTATAACAACGTCAGTATAATAATATCAGTATAAAATTAACCCGAAGAGTAAGATTTGAAATAAAATGCAGATCCTGAATTCTCGCTTCTCTTTTTAAAGGATAAGTGACAATATTAATTCAAAGGAGATAAAATATGTCATCAGACTTGATAGATTATTTTAATAAATCACCCAGGCTTGGGGTTCTCAGCACATCCAGCACTAACGGACAGGTTGATTCAGCTGTTTTTGGATCGCCTCAAATGATCGATGAAAAGACTGTAGTAGCGGCAACGGCAGATAACCGCACATTCGCAAACCTTCGGGAAAATCCATATGCCTTGTATACGATTATGGAAACCGGAGATTCGATCACTGATTGGAAAGGCATCAGGGTTTATATGAAACTTAAAGAGCATGCAACGTCAGGAGAGTTACTTGATACAATCCGATCCGAGGCTGCAAAGTTAGTAGGGGAGGAAGGTGCGAAGATGATATATGCTTCACTGATATTTGAGGTCTATGAAGTCAGGCCTCTGGTAGATTT
>DAQQ01000062.1:1721-13789 GCA_002508465.1 Methanosarcina sp. UBA7
CAGATTAAGTTGAAGGGTTACAGATTAAGTTGAAGGATTACAGGAGTGGAAGGACTACAGGCTAAATTTTCAATTCTCCTTTGTAAGCTTACAATTGATTATTTTTCTGGGCCTGCAATCCTCCAGAGCTTACTCGAGAAATTACATATCTCCATAAAATTTCCAGCTGCCAGACCGGTACAGTTAACCTTTCTTTCTCAGATCAATACTTCTTACTGTTTTGAAATTGTTTTTTCCAGATTAAAGTGCCTAATATAACTGATATTTATAATTAATTTGTTTACTGCAGAGGGCAGGAAAAAACATAGACCAACTTAGAAAAGAATACTACTTACATTAATGCCTCACCTTCTCTGGTTTAAGTTGCAAATAAAATATAGAATCCTCAGCACATCCTTTGCCATCTGTTCCTCTTCAAGTTCCGCTTTTAATTATTATTGGATTCTAACTTATATTTCTCTAGTTATTATATGTCAGTAATAATAATCTCTTTATGACACCCAGAGACTTTTTCCTGATTTATGAGTCTTTGCTTGATGACAGCAGGTGCCAGTGAAATCAATGTTATAGAAAGGGGGTAATTAAACATGCACGAAGGAATGATGGGGCAAAGTCATATGCATCATTGCGGCTCGATGCCTGAAATTTGGGAAATGCTAACTGATGAACAGAAAAAAGAAATTGCACTAATGAAGATGGATATGAAAATCCAATGGTTAGAAATGAAAATAAGCGAAATGGAAAATATGATTAAGTTAAAGAAAAAAGCCATCGAGAATATTAAAAAGTTCCAGCAAACGATGAAAAAATAAGATTTAAGGACATCGAGAGCGTCAACCACCGCGCTGCTTGCCCACGCCGCTGCCAGAGGTTTTCGATCAACCGTTGCGCCGGTTGATCACGCCGGATAGGGTTTGGGGATAAGGTTATAAAACTAAAATGTTGATTTGTCATTTTCGATAAAACCTTTTCTCAAAAGGTTTTCGATAGAACCTTTTGAGAAAAGGTTTTTGCTCAAGCCTTTTTAAAAAGGCTTTGTTTTATTTACTCCTTATTTTATTTACTCCTTATTTTATTTACTCCTTTTAATCTCTTCAAGTATGATTCTCTGTGTTTCTGCAATCTCTTTTAACGTTGTACTGATCTCTGCCATTAGTTTCGCTATGTCTTTTGTTATCTTGACTTCTGGAGTCTCTGCAGGGGAGCTTGCGTTTTGTTCCAGTTCTTCCTTCTGGAGTTCACGTAAGAGTTCTCCCATTGCTCCGAACTCACGACTTGGATCCTCGCTGGCTATTGTTTTATCTTCCCGATTCATGACTCTAACAATGCTGTAAAATGTAGAAATAATTTCCGATATATTATAGAGTCCATTTATCTGGATCAAATCGGCCAGGATTTTCAGTATGAGTCTAAACCTGGATTAAAATTCACATTTTCATTTATATGGGAAATATTTGAATAAAAATAGTCTAGTAATACATAAAAAATTCATTTTTCATTTTTTAGAGTCAAGTATAAATAGATCTGTAACATTATATTATATGGGCGGTGGGGAAAACTGCGTATGTAATTGGATTTCTCTAAATTGGAAAAAACCTCTTTCATGATCCCCACTCCTTATAAACTATGAAAAATACAATTTCTGGAATCTTTATATTCTCTTTCGAGTGTTCTATAATATCTCTCTGAAGATTTTATAAAATCTAATTTTCGACACCATCATGATATAGCAGTAAAGAAATATTGTCCTTAAATGTCCTTAAAAGAACATGTAATTTTCTCTCTTCTTGGGTTGTAAGTTCTGAGTCCTGTTGCTTCTAATTATTGTCGAAAATGGATCAGTTTGCATCTAAAGCATAACCACATAAATTCATAACCACATAAATTCATAAAACAAAAACTTTATATGCAAATTTTACGTACTTCTTCCAGGCAGCATTGTACATAGATGAACATCATCTTTTCCGTGACGTAAAATCACGGTGAAATACCTTAAAACAGATTTTAGAATTCTCAAAATTGTTTTAATAGGTTAATAGCTTGAGAATTCAAATTCTTTTCAACTTCATCTATTCCTTCTATATTTATCAAACGTTATCAAACTGTTAAAATATTACCCTTAATTCGAGATGAGTTTATTGACTGATAAAAAGTTGTTAATGGGTAATGAAGCCATTGCGCTTGGAGCGATAGAAGCCGGAGTCCAGGTAGTTACAGGATATCCAGGAACTCCATCGACTGAAGCTCTGGAGACGATTGCCCGGTATGCAAACAGGTGCGGAATCTATACAGAGTGGTCCAGCAACGAAAAGGTCGCACTTGAAACAGCCATTGGAGCAGCTTATTCCGGGGCAAAGGCTCTTGTGACCATGAAACAGGTAGGGCTAAATGTTGCATCCGACCCTCTTATGAGCCTGAGCTATATCGGGGTAAAAGGAGCTCTTGTGCTGCTCGTTGCCGATGATCCCGGCCCTCATTCTTCCCAGACTGAACAGGATACAAGGGTTTTCGGGCACTTTGCAAATATTCCTGTCCTTGACCCTGCAACCCCTCAGGAAGCCTACGAACTGACAAAACTGGCTTTTGAGCTTTCGCATGAATTCGAAATTCCCGTTATTCTGAGAACTACCACGCGTGTCTCTCATAGCTGCGGAGATGTCGAGGTCAAAGCTGCAGAACCTGCTCCTGTTGAGGCCATTGAGGAGGGTTTTGTAAAGGATAGGCGGTGGACGATTTTTCCGAAGCTTACGGCTGAACGGCATCCCTGGCTTGAAAGCGTGCAGGAAAAGCTTTCCGAACGCTTTTCCGAGCTTAACTTTAATTCTGTATTCGGATCGGGAAAAATCGGGATTATTGCCTCAGGTGTCTCAGCCCTGTATGTAAAGGAGGCTGTGAAAACTGTAAGGGATTTTGAAGAGTTGTTTACACTCTTCAGGGTCGGGACGGTATACCCATTCCCGGAAAAGGCAGTTCTTTCTTTCCTGAAAGGCATTGACCAGTTGATCGTGGCCGAAGAGCTCGACCCTTACCTTGAAGAACAGGTCCTCCAGCTTATAGGGAAGTTCCACCTGCCTGTTGATGTTTACGGAAAGAAGAACGGCTTTTTCCCTGTTAGCGGGGAATATAATGTGGATATTGTCACTGACAGCATCAACCGTGCACTTGTAACGTGTGGAGAGAGTTTGCGTTTTTCTCATGCTTCTCCTGCCGTTTCAAGAGAAAAGCTTCCTCCACTTCCGATCCGAGCTCCTACACTCTGTGCCGGTTGTATGCACAGGACTGTTTTTTATGCTTTCAAACAAGCTGCAAAACAGCTTAAAAAAGAGGCTCAAACTGATACGATTTTCTCCGGGGATATTGGCTGCTACACTCTTGGAAATGCCTATCCCCTCAACATGGTAGATACCTGCCTCTGCATGGGTGCAGGGATAAGCCTTGCAGGAGGGCTCTCACGTACAAACCCGAAAACAAAACATGTAGCTTTTATCGGGGATTCTACTTTTTTTCATTCAGGCATTCCTGCAGTGATAAACGCTGTCTATAACGGAGCTAACATTACGCTTGCAGTACTTGACAATCGTACAACTGCAATGACAGGACACCAGCCCCATCCTGGCGTAGGCGTGACCGTACTCGGAAATGCTTCAAAAGCCATTGAAATTGCAGACGTGGTCAAGAGTTGTGGGGTTGAATCTGTAAGGACAATAAATACCGTAGATCCGGACAGCCTTGAGAGTTGTGTAAAAGCCGCAAAAGAAGCCATGAATTTCAATGGGCCGTCGGTTCTGGTCTTCAAAGGCAAGTGTGTAGGGATTACAAAACCCGACAAATATTATAAAATAAAACCTGAAGCCTGCACAGGCTGCGGTTTCTGTATAAAAGAGCTTGGCTGCCCTGCTCTTAATCTTAACGGGGATAAACCTGTCATACAGGACAACTGCAGCGGCTGTGGGCTCTGTGCACAGATCTGTCCATCGGAAGCTATCTGCATAGGAGGCGTAAAGCTGTGAAATATGATATTCTTATTGCAGGCGTTGGTGGGCAGGGTGTTGTGCTTGCTTCCCGCTTGCTTGCACTTGCTGCGATGAAAGCCGGATTCCATGTAAGCACTGCCGAAACCATAGGCATGTCTCAGAGAGAAGGTTCGGTCAGCAGCCATATAAGGATAGGAGACGAAATTTCAGGGTCACTTATCCCCATCGGGCAGGCAGATCTGCTTTTAGGCCTGGAGCCTGCAGAAACCGTACGCAACCTGCCTTTTCTTAAGGAAGGCGGAAAGATTCTGGTAAATACCCATGCCATCCCGCCGGCATCTAGACCGCCTGGGAGCCCTGAGTATGACCCTGCAGCTTTGCTCTCCTTTTTGTGTACATACTACCCTGATGTTTTCTGTTCCGATTTTACGAAGCTTGCAGACGATGTAGGGACATACAGGGCTGCAAACGTTGCAATGCTTGGGGCGGCGGCAGGCGCACGAGTATTACCTTTTAAGGAAGAAATTCTTAGGGAAGTACTGGATGCCGAAATCCCTGAAAAGTACAGGGCTGTAAACGATGCCGCATTCGAACGCGCAAGGAAATGTATTAGATTTATCTCCGACCCTTGAACTGAAGCAGAAGGTGAAATAATATGTATGAAGCATCCACTGAGGCTGAACTTGATCACAATGAACAGCTTTATCATCCTAAGATCTCGGAAGAAGATACCTTTGCAAAATTGAAGGCACTGCTGAAGCGCGTAGTTGAAAATAGTTCTTTTTACCAGAAAAAGTTCAGGGAAGCAAATATTGATATCGAGGACATAAAGTCACTTAAAGACCTGAAGCTTCTTCCATTTACGAACAAAGAAGAACTCAGGGATGCCTATCCTCTTGGGTTACAGGCCGTTCCTGATTCCGAGGTTGTAAGGATCCATTCCTCGTCCGGGACTACAGGAAAACCCATAATTATTCCTTACACCCGAAAAGATGTGGATGTCTGGGCCGAAATGATGATGCGCTGTTATATGCTTGCAGGGCTTACTAACCAGGATAGGATCCAGATTACTCCAGGATACGGGCTCTGGACCGCAGGGATAGGGTTTCAGCTTGGAGCCGAACGCCTTGGGGCAATGGCCATACCTACAGGTCCGGGAAATACCGAAAAACAGCTTGAAATGTTTGTTGACCTGAAGTCCACGGCCCTTGCAAGCACTTCCTCTTATGCACTTTTGCTTGCTGAAGAAATTGAAAACCGTGGGCTTAAGTCCCAGATTCACCTAAGAAAAGGCATTATAGGTTCGGAGCGCTGGAGTGAAAAGATGCGCAGCCGAATAGAAAACGAGCTGGGGATAGAGACTTTTGATATTTATGGGCTGACCGAGATCTACGGGCCAGGAATTGGCCTTGATTGTGCTTTCCATGAAGGTATGCATTACTGGTCTGACTACCTGCTCTTTGAGATTATTGACCCTATTACAGGTGAACAACTTCCTGACGGCACGCTTGGAGAACTTGTAATTACTACTCTCACAAAGGAAGGGGCTCCTCTCATCCGCTACAGGACAAGAGACTTGACCCGAATAATTCCTGGCCTCTGTAAATGCGGCTGTCCTTTCCCAAGAATTGACAGGGTCCTTGGCAGGTCAGACGATCGCATAAAGTTCAAGGCTGTTAATATCTATCCGGGCCAGATCGAAGACCTTGTCCACAGGATTCCTGGCGTAAGCAGCGAATATCAGATTCTGCTTACCCGTAAGGACGGAAGGGACAGCATGATCTTCAGGGTTGAGATCGAAGGCACAGAAGACCCCTCAAAGAAAGCAAAAACCGAAAAAGCTCTGGGAAAAGCCTTTAAGGACTTCATAGGCGTAACCGTGGACGTTGTTGGCGTAAAGATAGGGGAGCTTCCCCGCAGCATGAAAAAGACAAAAAGAGTAATTGATGAAAGGGAACTGTGAAATTCCCCTTTTCCTTTCATCCCAATTTCTTCTTTTATTTAATCCATATTTCAGTTGCTTTTTATCGATCACTTCTCACTTCTTTTTATCAGTTCATGTTTCAGTTGCTTTNNTTGTTTTTTATCAACCACTTTTCACTGCTTTTCCAACCGTTCACTTACTTAATTGTCAACATCGTTATATCGGCTTTTCACGGAGTATTAATTTTGTCTCCCTCTGTATGGGATAATTTTCCAGTAGCCTTCTTTTCATCTTCAAGATCTTTCTTATATACAATAGTCCTATGCGGGTATGGGATTTCTATTCCTTCCTTATCAAAGCGTTTCTTAATAGCTTCTCTGATTTCACATCCTGAACTGTATGCAATACTCCTATCTTTGAACCAGACATTCATGCGGAGATTTACGGCAGACTCTCCCAGTTCAACAACGTTTACTTTGACTTCTCCTCTCTCCCTGAAATCCGGGTCCACGGGATGAAGCACAGGGGAATCAAGAAATCCCATTCTAAGTGTTTCGGACTTGATTAAACTGGGCTTTACAACACTATACTGAAGTTTCTGCGGGGACATTACATTTGGATGTTTTCGAGCTTCTTCGATCATGATTCTTCTCGCCTGATCAATGTCGGCATCATAGCTAATTCCAACGTCAATTGGCCAGATTACCGCAGGATCTTCTATTGTCCAGTTAATTATTGCTTCATTGCTGATTACGGAATTAGGGATTATAAGCCGTCTGTTATCCCAGGTTATGATGACAGTGTGTCTAAGGTTAAGATCAGTAACTTTTCCGTACTCGTTCATAATATTAAGCCGATCTCCAACCCTGAAAGGTTGAAAAACGGCAAGAGAAATCCCTGCAATTATATTACTCAGTGTATTTTGGGCAGCAAAACCGATAACTATACCTGCAATTCCTGCCCCGGTAAAGAGGGCAACCGAGAGGTTTCGAAGACTGGGAATGCTGAAAATAACAACTACAATTCCCATGAAATAGATCAGTGCGACTACAATATGTCTGAACATTCGGAAAGATGTCGGATCCATATGCAGCCTGTTGTTCGCTTTTATGAAATGGCGTTCTAGAAGACTGTTTACGTTCCGTGCAGTAAGGACAGTGACCAGGCCAACAAAAAGTATGAATAAAAATGTACCTAAGTTGTCTGAAAACCATGTAAACGCCTGCTCTAACCTACTGTCAAAATAAGACATATTTTCTACAAAAGAAGAGGTGCTATTGGGGGTTTCCATATTGTGGTTGTTTGGCAAGATGCTTTAAATAAATATTGATTTAAAAAAAATGAAAATTGTATAAAAGTATAGTTAGGCAAAGAAAGTTATATCGTCCTAAATATCAGAAAATTTAAGAAAAAGAATTCAAAAAATCAGTAAATAGAAAAAAGAAGTTTTGTGAACGGAAGCTTTCGTCTCCATATTCTTTAAGGCTTTTTAGTTCCTTTTTTCTTCTTTACCATTTCATCCTATCTAGTTTTGCCATTCAGTCTCCTCTGATATACAGGTTTTGTTCTGGGAAAAAAGGTTATGTGAAAATAGATTCGATTAATCAGGGATGGTGAAGAGGAGTCTCAAATAAATGAAAGAAAGGAATTACTTCCTTTCTTTGGCATACGCAACAATTGCGTCTTTAACTCCGTATTTAAATGCAATCACGACTGCAAGTCCCCATGCAATTGGCCCTAAGAACAGATAGAGTATGCTCGTATTAACCAGCATCGTATCCAGAGCAAGCAAGATTACTATTAGATACAGGAAGCCTCTCAGAAGAGGAAAAAAGATGTTTACCTCTTCTACGTTAATGCCTTTAAAAGCACTGGAAATATAGTCCATTACCACATCAACGGAAAGGAATCCGATTATTATAATCAAGATACCTGTAAAAAGACGTGGCAGATACTGAGTAATATTTATAAATAACTGAGTTATCATGGTCAGCTCTAAGATATTGGATGCAATCGAGAGAAATACCAGATACCCAAATAGCCTGATCAATCCGGATACAATTCCCGAAACTGTCAGTCCTCCAGATTTTACTGAGGCTCCAAAAGATGTTTCTTCAAATTTTTCATCTACTCCTGTTGAAACAAGTACTTTTTTGGCCAGATCGCTAATAAAGTCCACTACCAACAGACCAATAAGTAGCACTACAAAAGCGGAGACCATAAGTGGAATATAGAGTACGATCATACTGACAAAATTATTCACCGCCTGGATATTCAGCAGGTCCAGAATAATCATAGCAAAGACGATGTAAATGAACCACCTGATTACGGCATCAAAAAAACCTACCGTACTCATCTTCGCTCTTTTTATCATTCCACCAATGATGGTTTTGTCGACAAGGTCATCGAGTCCAATCTTATCCAGAAACCTCGCTCCAAGCTTTCCAAGAAAAGTTCCTACTATTTTTCCCACGATAATCAGTATGATTATCGCCACTAAAGTAGGAATGAATGCAATAAACTGATCAATTATATTGATAAAACTATTCGTAATTTCAGTTCCAACCAAATTAACCACTCCCCTATATCTTTGTCTTAAAAATGACGATTTTTCCAGTTCCTCAATTCTTAGAAAAATGTTTATATAATTAATTATTATTATATTCAGCAAATAATACATATATTTATCTGCAATTTGCTTGCAAGCGTTTAAAAAGTTCGTTTTTAAATGTAAGTCTTATCTATTTTAAAATCACTCAAACTTTTTTGAAATTTCAAAATAAATATTTGGATAAAAAAGTGCACA
Source organism: Methanosarcina sp. UBA7 (assembly GCA_002508465.1). Classification (GTDB taxonomy): domain Archaea; phylum Halobacteriota; class Methanosarcinia; order Methanosarcinales; family Methanosarcinaceae; genus Methanosarcina. Next base: position 10,426 of record DAQQ01000062.1, read on the forward strand.
GACTTATATCAATGAAGCTTTAATTATTGAATGATCTATTTTTATTCGAAAGTGAGGCAGAGAATAAGCATGGTGGTTTCTGGAAGAACAGGATCGCAAATTGGACTTGCACCCGGATCGCTTGTCCATGTAGGAGAAAAGAAGGTCGAAGAAGTAGTAATCCGAGTTTTGGCCTATAATAGTGAAAAGCTTGTAGATAAAAAGTTGGAGAAGATTGAAGAGTGTTTGGAGTTTAAAAATCATCCCGATCTTAACTTCTGGATAAATGTAGATGGACTGGATAGGATAGATATTATAGAAAAACTCGGAGGTTATTTTAACATCCATCCCCTTACCCTTGAAGACATACTCAATACACGGCAACGGCCCAAGACTGAAGATTACGACTCATATATTTATTCGATTTTAAAGATGATTCTTCTTGATCCGAAAAAGGAAGAGCTCACTATAGACCAGGTAAGCATCATCTTCGGCTCCAATTACATCCTCTCTTTTCAGGAAAGGGAGGGAGATGTTTTTGATACGGTACGGGAAAGGTTTGAAAATCCGGCTTCTCGCTTGCGGAAAAGTGGAGTAGATTATCTTGCCTACAACCTTATTGACGCTGTGGTCGATAATTATTTTTTGATCATGGAGCGTTTTGGGGATGATATCGAATACCTTGAAGAAGGGCTGGTAACGCAGCCAAGGCCTGAAACCCTCAGGATTATTCAAAGGTATAAAAGGAATATGATTATCCTTCGGAAATCTGTCTGGCCTCTCAGAGAGCTGATAAATGGCTTGCAGAGAGTTGAGTCCGATCTTATTAAAGAGACTACTCGAATTTACCTGAGAGATGTTTATGACCATACAATCCAGGTAATAGACACTGTTGAAGATTTTCGGGACATTTTGTCTTCAATGGTTGATGTCTACCTCTCCAGTTTAAGCTACAGGATGAATGAAGTTATGAAGGTTCTGACAGTCATAGCAACGATTTTTATTCCCCTTACTTTTATAGTAGGTATTTACGGGATGAATTTCAAATTCATGCCCGAACTCGAATGGCACTGGGGCTATCCTGCTGTAATGTTGGTAATGACCTTTTTAGCAGTTAGCATGTTTATCTATTTTAAGAAAAGGAACTGGGTTTGACTTTCTTTTTTCTGGAAAATTTTTGTATCCTCTTCAAATTGAGTGAATTTTTCTTTTATATATTCATTGAAAATTTTCAGAAGCTATTTTTCTGAGCTTCAGTTGAGACAATGACCTAAAATTTTCAAGTAATTCTTCAAAAATGATACTAAAAAATATCATTTTTTTGAAGACATTTCCTGAAGGTCAGTAATTTCCGGACTTTTTTTCTATTTTTTTATTTGTGTAATCACATTAAAAGCCAAAATTTTTATAAAGTATCAACTCTATATTAAGAAATTTAGACAATTTATTAAAAAGTGTTAGTTCTCGGGATACTATGTACGGCTATTATAATCCTCCTTTTTCAGTTGAACAGGAAGGAATTGCTATTTCCGTTGAGAAAGTCGGAGAGCAGTGGATATACAGAAGGAAATTCGGAACGGAAAATGTAGAGAAAATTATCCTTGGAGATAATAAACGCCTGATTGTAAATCCTGTAGAGCCTTTAAACACCCCTAAAGAAATTACTCCAAACCTGCTTATAGAATTTGAGAAAACCCTGTTGCTTGCAGGAGGAGCAAAAAGAAAAATTTTTCTGACTTTTCCGATAGAAATAGGCATTTTTATTGCGGATAAAGAAGACAAAAATCTCCAGCTTCTTGATGTGACGAGCCTGGTGAGACAGAAATTTACCCTTTACGGAGAGGTTTCAAACGGAGTTATCTGCAAGCACTGGAAAAGCCAGATATATTCGATTTCTCCTTCCCCTAACCCTCTACAGGAGGGGATTATGGAACTAACCATTCGAAATGCTTCCTCGGATTGGGTAACGATTTCAAAAGTAGTTTTCAGTGCATACGGTATGAAGCTTTACTATGCCGGTGATGTTTTTATGCGAGCGCGTATGGACATCCTCAACAGGAACACTGCTGAAACGGGCTTCGAGCTGCAGCACATTGGTGGAGAGCTAAAAAGCAGTTCTCTAAAGGACTTTAAAACCAGAAAAGAGGCTTTTGGGGTATACAGTCTTCAGAAACTTGGTTTTGTACCCCTAAAATTTTACATGGGGTGGGGATTTTGACTATTGATCTTGATTTTCTTGATCTCAGCCTGCCTATTTCAGACGGTACCGTAACTATGGGATCCGTACTAAAGTTCATACTCATCCTCTCATTTTCAACTTTTTTTGCCAAGATTTTCTCACTTTATCTGCGCAGGTCTCTCAAAGATAGAGTCAGTAAGGATGTGGGTGAGACTATCATCAAAGTCCTTTACTTTGGCATACTTGCTACTGTGTTTTTTTCTAACCTACCTCTGATAGGAATTCATCCTTCAGGATTTCTGCTGGCAGGAGGGGTAGCAGGTATTGTCCTTGGTTTTGCAAGCCAGAGTATTGTGGGGAATCTGGTTTCGGGTTTTTTCCTCATGGTCGAAAGGCCTATAAAAATAGGAGACCAGGTTCAAATCAATGATGTATCAGGTTATGTCATAGATATTCGGATAATATCTACCCTTATACGGACTTATGACGGACTTCTTGTTCGCATCCCTAATCAGCAGGTCTTTACAACAAATATCACAAACATTGTAGGACACCCTGTCCGAAGGTTTGAGTACATCATCAGGATTCGTTACAGTGACGATGCCAATGCAGCAATCTTTCTTATTAAAGACCTTATTGACAAAGAACCCTTTGCTCTCCTGAACCCTTCCCCTTCGGTTTTCGTAAGCGATCTTGGAGATAGTTCGGTAAATATTACTGTCAGGATCTGGGCACCTGTTAATGAGTGGTTCGGGATAAAAACCAGAATTTTATGGGATATAAAACAGACCCTGGAAGAAAACGGCATAGAAATTCCTTTACCGCATCGCGTAGTTCGCATTCAGACTGATTCAAAAAAGGTTCCTGAAGAACTGGTGCCGATGCAGGAAAAAGAAATCGAGAGTGTACTGAATTACGAAGAAAGAGTTTTAGTTTGAGTAAACGTGTTGCTGAGTAAATCTGTTACTGAGTAAACGTGTTGCTGAGTAAACGTGTTGCTGAGTAAACCTATTATGCAGACAGGTTTACTCACACACTTTTTAGATTTCCAAAAAAACAAGTTGAGTCCGAAATAAAACAACCTATTATCATACTTGTTACAATATAGTAATCAATCCAAATCGAGTACCCTTTTCGTATAAATTAAGTGAAAATCTGAGATCATAGTGATATACGAAGTCAATGAGATCAATGAAATTAATTGAG
>DAQQ01000062.1:13859-23316 GCA_002508465.1 Methanosarcina sp. UBA7
ATTAATTGAGGTTAATGAGATCAATGAGATTAATCAACCAATGAGACTAATTAGCCAATGAGACTAATCAACCAATGAGACTATGAAACAGTGGTCGTTAAATCAACGCTAATAAAAGGACATTAACATATGGACGTTTTGATATTATATCAGGAGATAGCGGTCGTATGAAATCTAAATCGGTTAAAGGACTTATAGCTTCAGGGATGTTCAGAGGGCCTCTCGCTCTCGGAGCTTTACTGTCTCTTGCAGTTTTTCCGGAAGGCAGGAATTCTGGAAAGCTGGAGAAATCTTTTGAAGGCTCAGGAAACAGCACGGGCAGTAGAAATGATGCAGGCAGTGAGTGTACTTCCGATGCGCTTGATCCAGGTAAGGTTCCGACAGAGTGGAATGATGCATATCTTTTCAGCAGCAGGGAAGATGCTTCAAAAGAGCTTGAGAGATTAAAAAAGGGACCACAGGAGATAAGTGAAGTTTTCCGTCCCAAATTTGAAAAATTGTCAGGACCTGTTATGCTTGAATACCTGGAAAATGAAAAGGCTTATTCAAAATCACTTGATGTCCTGTATACTTATGCATATACTCAACTCAGTAAAAACGTAAACGAATCGTTTCTGATTTCCCTGCTTGGAAATACCCAGGATTTGCTTACGGAATATAAGAAAGCTCAGGCCTTTGCAACCGTAAAATTGACCTCGCTTGAGAAAGATGAATGGGACAGACTCTTTTCCGAAGAACCCGGACTTGAAGCTTACAGAGCCTATCTTGAAGCTAACTACATGAGGTTTATAGAGCACAGGCCAAAGGATGAGGCCCAGGCTGCGCATCTTGCAGAGCTTGAAAACCAGCGGATGAAACTGGAAACTGAAGCACTTTCCGAAATCACAAATAAAGTTACAAAGGCAGGAGAAATCACGCTTGAGAACGGAGAGAAATTTTCTGTCAATTCCCAGTCCTACAGTACTTTATTATCAACAGATCCGACTAGGGAAAACAGGAAAAAGTGTTATGATAAGAGGTTCTACCACCTGATCGACGAATCCGATTCCATGGCATCTCTCTATTCCAAAAAAGCCCAGCTTGATGACCTTGTTGCCAGAGAGTTGAACTATACGGACTTCTATGATTACAGTTTGTATAATTTCTATCTTACCCATGCCCAGGTTGATGACATGAATACTGTCTTCAAGCAAAGGAAAGAGGTTTTTGAGGCATACAATGATTTTCGAAGAAAAAAGCTTGGGCTTGATACTCTCAAACCATATGACCTCATGCTGCAACTGACGGACCAGCCTGGCAAGAAATACGCTTACATAGACGCCCTGCGAGAGATTCAGAAATCCTACTCCAGGATGGACCCCAATTTCAAGGAAATCTTCCTGAAAATGGCAACCGGCGGTTTCATAGACGTATACCCTGACCCCGAGCATGGAAAACAGCCTGGAGGCTATTGCACCGATTCCTGTGCCCTAAAAGCTCCACCTCTTATCTTCATGAACTATGACGGCCTTATCAGGGACCAGAAAACTTTAACCCACGAGCTTGGACATGCCATTAATTTCTACCTCATGGGCAATTCCGTTGACTATCTTTACTGCACAGGTACAATCTATGAAATGGAAATTCCTTCCACTTTCAACGAAGAGCTCTTTGTTGACTACATTGTTGAAAATTCCGATAAGGATACCGCAGTTGCAGTTCTTTCCCAGCAGATCGACGATTATCAGAACTTGTTTACCAGACAGCCCCTGATCACGGAATTTGAATACAAAGCCCACCGGCTCTGTAAAGAAAAAGAAACGGTAAGCGGAGCAGAACTCAATGCTATCTGGACCGACCTTTCTAAAGAGTACAGGAGCAGCTCAGTTGAGTATTACCCTGAAGATTCCGCAGAATGGACCTATATCAACCATATTTACCTGACAAGCAACTACTATACCTTCAATTACGCGGTTTCAAAAGCAATAACTCTCGCTCTCTTCAAACAGTACAGAGAAGACCCGGACGCTTTTAACAAAAACTATATCGCATACCTCTCGGCAGGCTCGACAATGCCTCCGGAAGAAAAACTCAAGGAATACCTCGGGATCAAAATCGACAGACAGCTCTTTGAAGACGCGATGGACGTTGTGGAGTTGAGGATTCGGGAATTGTATAAGCTGGCAGAGAAAGAATAAGAAAGATTGTTAATGAGTTCTCCAGCGTGCTGAATAAAAAGGTTAGTTACCAAAGAAAAGAAAGTACTTGGAGCTATGTTATCTTTCTGAAGGTAAGAGAGTTAGCTCATTATTTCACGAGCAAAAAGGAAAAACCTGATTTTGTTAAGCCTGAATATGATGTAGAGAGAATTGATTCTTATAACATAAGGCAAAAGATCCTCAATATTTCTTATGTTGATTGGAAGAAATTAGGTTTTTCTAAAGGCGCATTGAATTACATGAAGCAAAATGCCAAGTCAGATAAACCGTTTAATCTCAATGCTCATTTGAAGGGGAGATTGGAGATGTGAAAAGAGTGTTAAGGAATCATGATTTGCCATAAAGATCGAAACTGTTAAACTTTAAAAAGAATATTTGTAATATATGGGGAAATTTAATCTAGATGTATTCTATGAAATTACGGCTGCCTGTAACTTCAATCCAGAAAGACGGAAGTTATTACAACCATTAATAAAAACTGTTTTCAACGAAGAAGTAGACAGTTTTGACATTCATAAGGATACTATAAAAGACTCGATATATGAAACTGTAAAATTAAAATCTAGGACTTACGGAATAGAACAAATATTTAAAGAACATGATTTCTTGATAACATCTGGTGTTGACTTTATAAACGTTATTGAATACCTCAATTTAAGATATCATCATTACAAAGACGTTTTTCTTAAAACTTACCATCTACCACTTGAATCATTTATCTATATTTCATATGTGATTTCTGAAATTTATGTTAATAAGATTAATCAAAACCCTTATTTTAAAGATTATGAGTTTACTAGAAAAGAAGATTATTGTAACCTTAATTTCTTTGCCGTTCCGGATAAAATATATATTGATACTTGGAAAAATGTTTCAACTATCGACTTTAATGATTTGCTAGAGAAAATAGTTCCCTCTAGTCGCGAACATTTAAATATTTATTTGAAGCTGAATTCATTTGATATAAAAAAAATAACAGTAGAGCCCGATTTGAGATTCCATGAATATCCTCTTTTCTATTATAATGACAAAATTATCATCATATATCCCGATGTACTTTTCACTTATTTACCTTATAAAATTGACATACTTCTTAATAAAACAAAGAGTTATCAAACGACAAAAGGTAAAATATTTGAAAATATCGTCCTTGATTTAATTGAAGAAATACCAGTTAAAAAAAATGTTTATCGAAATATTAAATATAATGGCTTTGAACTTGATGGGTTGCTCAATTTAAAAAGATCAAGTTGGTTCATTGAATGCAAAAGTAGAAATCTTTCATCAGAGTCTCTTAAAGGAAATAAGAAAAAGATTCAAAAAGACGTAGAAAGAGCTATTGAAGATGCGATTCGACAAGGAGAAAGAGATATTCAATATAAAGACTCGGAAGAGATGAAAAAGTATAATATAAAAAATATATTTGGGATGATTGTGATAGTTGAAGGAATTTTTCCAAATTTAAGGACAAAAAAAATATTACCTGATAATCCAGTGGATAAATGTAAATATCCAGTTTGTATTTTTAATTATTTTGATCTCAGGACAATTGTAAATCAACATGATGCCAATTTGTTTGAAGATTTTCTTATATGGAGAAGTCAAAAAGATATGCCAATTTATGCGTTTGATGAATGTGATTATTGGGATTTTTACACAAAAATGAAACAAGATAAAGAACGAAAAAGAATTTTTAAACTTGCTCAAAAAAACAAAAATACTGTATTTTACAATGGAGACCGCTTCAATGATAAAAGATATATCTCAAATATAGAAGAGTTTAGATAATGATTAAAACAAAGTATCAATATCTTTATTTTAAATTATCATTGCGTTTTTTGAATATTATTTGGAATAAATTATAAAAATCGGCGTAATTTTTAGTCATGGCAAATTTTATGAAAAAACAGTGTTGTGGATATATTTCAGCAGCGTACAAAAAATTTGAGATACCTATACTCCAAAACTTAGTGCGAAGCATGGTATTCGAACACATGAACCCCTTTGATAATATACCTTAACATAAATCAATTTTGAAAACTAGAAGAATTAAAAACAGTTTCTTGACAGAGTTCTGGCTGTTACAAAAACCTCGAAAGAAACTCAACTTTTTCCTTAATCCGTTTCATGAGCGTAACAGCTTTAAGTTTACCTTCAGCAGTGATGAAAATCTGCTATCCTACATCTATTGGACTACAATCTAAATCCCAGCACATTATTTCGAGTTACTCAACTATACCTTTCCTCAAGCACATCCCTGATCGTCTTTACTGTCATGGCTCCTGGAGTTCCTTCCATATTATGAGGTGGCCATTCTCCTGATTTTATTTCTTCGGAATTTTCATTGTGTTCGTCTTCAAGGAGCAGGATAACCTTTACGTCATCAGGAATATCGTCAACCATTTTTGCTCCGCATTCCGTAAGTTCGTTAAAGGCGTCTCTACCTTTTTCTTCATCAAAAGGTGCTGTACAGCCTTTTACGATGTTTGTTCGAAAACCTCTTTCAAGGAAACCAAGGCTATTAATGTATATGCAGACTTCCTCAACCAGACCTGTAATGAATACTTCATCGATTCCGAGGTCTGCAGCTTTCAATTCGAGTTCCGGGTTCATAAAGGCATTAAGGTGATCTTTCGGAATTCTGATAACACTGACTGTTCCCCCTTTTACTACTTTTATTATTAGCCTGGCTATTTTGTCAACAATTTCCTTTGCCATAGGGGCTACAAGTTTTCCCTCATAAAACGTTCCTGCATATTCGTAGGTCTCATACACGAAATCGTTAGTCATATCTATAATAACCAGAGCTTTCAAAGTTTCACCATTCCTCTTTGGTTCCGTTCTATATTTTCTTTTATCTATTTTACTTTTAATTTATTATATAAATTAGCATAAACCTGTTTCTGATTGTTTCATTTCCAGTGTTTTTAATCTGGTTTGGTAAAACTCAGGAAATTCTTCAGCAGCTCTAAAACTGATTGAGGCTTAAATTGCAGACTGGAACTTTAGGAACGTGCCTATAATAAAATAAAAGTGTTTTTTATTGAGCTTATCCAAAACAAGTTTTGTTTGCAACGTTAAGAGTTTTTAAGAAATGGTTTTGTGGTCGTGAATTTTTACTCACCAGTAGAATACTTGAGATTTATATTTGAGATTTATATTCGAGATTTATATTTGAGATTTATATTTGAGATTTAGAAAAGAGATTTTGAATTAGAGATTAGCTCTTAAAATTACTTATCGATTTTAGTTGTCTAAAAAACAATTGAGGTTTATGTACCTCAAAAATCAAATATTTGGATATGAAATAAAATTTGATCCAATTACACAGAAAAGCATTTTTTAATTCATACTGCAAGAACCTGATTTGAAGGTTTTTTTATTTCGTAAAGGCTCTGACGTGAGTCAATGAAATAAAAACGTTCCATTAAAATTTTTTCTTCCTTTAGCCTATTTATTGCGTATCTTACTGTGCGTGAAGGAAGTATTGTTTCACGAATTATGTCTTTCTGTGTCATCTGCCCTTTAGCCTCAAGGGTTTTAAATACCAGCTTTGCAGACGGAGGCAGTTTCTCAAGTTTTTCGTAATTAAATTCATTCACATTGTCATTTATAGATCCATTTTCAACAAAAACGATCCCTCATAGTGAATCACCATTTTCATAGAAGGGTTCTTTGTTTTTAAACCTTTTGGCCCAAATTTCAATCTTATGTACAAAAAGGATATTGTATTACCCAATTTTCCAAAATTAGTCATTTTAAATTCATATAATTTCACAATTGTGCCATCCAGTATCTCAACTGTAGAATGCCCGGAAAATCGAGCTTATTTTTCTTTTTAATAGGGAAAAAGCCTGGAAACTGAGAATTAGCTAAGACGAGTGTTAGCTAATAACAATCAGCTCAAATGTTCCATCCATACATGAGACTGCAAAGTCATGGAAATGCTTCATATTGTCCGACATCTCTTCATAAATCGAATGGGAAATGTATATTTTCATATGCGGTTTTTTGTCAGGATTTTTTTTAAGCTCAAGGTAAAGCTCCTTGAAAATTTCAATTAGAGTCTTCAGGTTAATGCGTCTGATTATTCTAATATGGCCTATCCCCTCCGAATCAATCATAATTCGATAACTTTTGTTTTGCTTTAGATTTCGCTCACATAATCCCATTATTTCTACCGCAAGATATGATTTTTAATTTTCATATAACTTCACAATTGTGAATCATATAAGTTTAATGTAAGTTTGATGTTCACAATTGTGAACATATTAATTCATGTGATATAAAAGTGTTTTGTCCATCTGACCGGATAAATTACTGGACAGTTTTCGACGAACTCTTTGAAAGAAGCTGTTATCCCTCGCAAAAGACGGGTAAGAAAAAGAAACGGTATGTTCCAATGCCCTGATGAATAGTAAGTTTATCGAGTTAAAACTGCAGGTTCGAAAACTCCTGCTATATGAGTAATTTACAACAGGAGCTTGGGATTTATTATTTAATCGAAATTTATATAATAAAGAATTTGGGATACAAATTTTAGACTTTGTAGAAATCCTGTGGTTGGAAGAGCCTCAATGACCTGTTACTCAAGAAGTGAGCTGGATTTCAATAACTGTATCTGCTCAGTTTCTGTCGATGAAGAAACTCTACAAAGCCGATTTTTAAGTATCTCATGCTTCCGAACTTATTGGCGTTCCTTCTTCGATGCTACTGCCTTTCACTTTTCCTTCATGTCCACTTACCTGTTCCCGTTCCTTGAGGAGTATATCAGACCAGCTTTCTGCCCAGGTTTTGAGTTCTTCGGATTCAAGAGGAGCAGGAACATATTTCTTATCATTATTCAAAATGCCTCTTGCAAGTTCTCTATATATCTCAGCCTGCTCGGAATCAGGTGCATGTTCAACTACAGTCTGTCCTCTGAGTTCACTCCTTGTAACATCAAGTGAACGGGGTACATACCCTGCTATTGTTGTTTTTGTCTGACTCGCAAAGTCGTTTATTATCTCTTTTTGAATAGGCTGGTTCATTGAATTTGCAATTATTCCGCTGAAAAGGGCACCGCCATTGTTTGCGTATTTCCTTATACCCTTGAAGAGATTATTCGCTGCATAGATTGCCATGAAATCCGAGGATGCAACAGTGTAGACCTGTTCTGCAACGCCTTCACGGATAGGGATTGAGAATCCTCCACAGACAACGTCTCCGAGCACGTCATAAATTACAACATCAGGGTTAAATTCCTCAAAGACATGTTTTTGCCTTAAGAGTTCGATTGCAGTAATAATACCTCTGCCAGCGCAGCCTACTCCTGGCTCAGGACCGCCTGCTTCCACACAGAGAATTCCATTGAATCCCTCATAGACGATGTCGCTGATCTCAACCCTTTTTCCACTTCTCATAGCATCAAGAACGGAAGGAATAGATTTTCCTCCTCTCAGGTTATTTGTGGAGTCGCTCTTAGGATCACAGCCTATTTGCATTACTGTAAGCCCCAGGTCCGAAAGAGCTGCTGAAAGATTTGATGAGGTAGTTGATTTCCCGATACCGCCTTTTCCATATATTGCGATGTTTCTTGCTTTTGTCATTTCATCACCATACAGGGAAACAAACAGATCCGATTTATAAGCTCACACTTCAGCAATAATTGACATGGAAATTCGGTTTTTCTTAATTTTGAGGCAAAAATCTCTGCTATTTCTCAATTATGCTTAATTTAAGTCAGGCCATTCATTTAGAGTTATCAAAAACACAACTACTAATTCAAATGAAAATGGAAAACACAACCAGTAACTGATAGTTGAAATGAAATAACTGCAAATAACACTTGCTTAACATAGAGACTGTTCAGAAAGCAATAATGGGATGCTGAAAAAGCAAGTATTTTTTTCTGTATTCGTTTTTCTTTTTCCCCAATACTGCTAATGAGCAGTAATATTGATGTAGTTTTCCAGTATTACATCTTCTATGGGATTAATGTGGGGAACAAAATAATACATATAGCACTTGCTTTGATTTTTCTCATAAACTTTACATCAATAGCAAACGCTGGCAAAGAGACTATGATTATAAGTTCGAGGCTAACGTCGAGTCCATCAATCTATGGCAACATTGTCACATGGTCTGATACTTTTGGTGACATGGCTGGCATGTATGACTTGACTACTGGAAACATAACCGGATTGGGATATGCACAAAATAGCCCATCTATTCAGGGAGATAAAATTACATGGTGGGACGGTGGAAGCGTGATCGTGTATAACATTTCCACTGGTAAAGAAACTAAAATCGATAATACGAGTACACCAGCGATTTATGGTGATAATGTTGTGTACGTAAGGTCAAAATATGTTGATGGTCAGCCTGCATATGATCAAAACGCTGAGTATAACAGTTTATATTTATACAACCTTAGCACAAGTGAAGAAGTTCAACTAATTCCATATACACATGATCTATTTGGTACGCATCCTCGGTGGGGTTTTTCTACTTACGGAAATAAGATTGTATATGGACGGATGAATCGGGTAAATCCAGGCGAATATAATGCAAATATTTCCATATACGACATACCTACAAAGAGAATAAGTGACATCAGCAGAACCGGTAGAGCAGGTGGCGGTAAAATTTACGGAAACATTGTCGTGTGGATAGAATATAAAAATGAGTTAATGAATGTAATGGATGTCTATATGCGAGATATTGCTAAGCATGAAACACGCCAGGTCACTTTTGATGGCAATTCGACCGATCCGGATGTATATGGTGATAGAATAGTGTTGGAAAAAAAATACAGAGGAGGAGAAAACTGGTCGAGTGATATTTATATGTACAATATCTCAACTAATGAGACAACTCGTATTACTAACAGCACTTATGCAAGAGAGCCTGCAATTTACGACGATAAAATTGTATACATAGACTCACGCACTGACCCAGAACACCGGGAAAACAGAGATATATACTTGTATAATCTTTCAGCTTGAAATTCTAAGGCGAAAGCCTCTTTTCTTTTTAGGGCGGGGTATAAAAACTAGAGGGTCCTAGATAAGTTGCAGTTGCAATATTTTTCATTTTTTTCTTTGACTGTTTCCTAATGTACGAAAATTNNGGGGTAATAAAAAGATTCAGGTTTCTACATCTCTTAACCTTACTGTTTTTGTTTTTTATTGTTTCTTGTGAAGCGTCTTAATATGCTTTTAACATTTTCAGACGTGTTTTTAGAGGGAATAGTTTGAATTATAGTTTGTCTTGCGATG
>DAQQ01000062.1:23433-28332 GCA_002508465.1 Methanosarcina sp. UBA7
CTTAACCGAATACAAATGAAATGTCCTTATAAAAGGCTTATCCAGCCAGGTCAAAAGCGATGTACTTAAGATGCGTTTATGCAGGTTCTCATGGACTCGAATCATATATCTCGCACTAGATATTTGGTATATAGGTAACGCGAATTTTTTGTACGCAACGGGTGAATTTTGACAGTAGAGGGTTTTTCAAATTTTCTCAGGCTAAAAAAGAGTATAATCGTCTTTATAGAATGATATTAATAAAAGTAGATTCTTTGTACACAACTGCAAAATAATTGCTGTATCGTTGTTTTCGAATTCCAAAAGGTCTTATCTATTTCTAACAGTTATATTATTTAGTTATCTAAGTCTGATGTGATTACACTCAAAAAGCAAATATTCTTATGGACCCAACTTTCTATAAAGTATTGTTGCTTGTCTGTAAATCCTATTGTTTTAAGTTTATCCTTTATACATTCGTAGTCAAGGCAGCCTAGCCATACTAAAAAAATATCGGTTAAAGGATTCATCTTTCTTTTATAAATAAAGTTTTTAATTGCTATTGTTGATTTTCTCGATTTGAGATATAACTCAAAGAAAATAGCAAGTAAGCAAAAAGCTCCAAAAAAGACTGTTGGATCTGAGTAGCTGCCTATAACACAAAGCTGATTACTTAAGCTTATATCTCGGTCGTCACTTTCGATCATAAAAAGATAGTATTCGCCTATCTCCGTTGTATAACTTTGTCTTGGATTAATGGGTAAAGGATGTTCTAGGCAAAATTCTCCTATCTGTTTTAAAGACGTAGTTGTTTCTTTTATAGCGCGTTTTGTATATGAATCAAATTCTTCTTCGTTATATTCATCATCTGGAAAAATAAGGTTTAAAAATGTTTGACCAATTCCCAAAGTGCGAGCTTTTGGATATATAAAGTTAGAATAATCAAATAAAATTCCTTCTAATCCATGTAATTTGAGAACCGTTTCTATTTCCTGAGGAAATACATCTCTATAAAATAATTGTATACACAAATGGGCATCTTTTTCAAAAATGGATGTGTTACATTCATAACAATCTTTTAAAATCATATCTGAAATCTCATTCCAGTAGGAGTTTTCTTTTTCATCAAATTGTAAGCCAATTTTATCTCGTGACAACTCGAATATTATCTCTGCTGCTAGCATAGACTCATATTTTTTTTCAATTTTGATATGTTCCATTATTAAATTTTTTAATATTTGAACAATTTTAGTCCTATTTTCTTTTGAAGATAGCTGTAAGTCCTGAATTAGTTCATAGGGGTTCCCTAACTTCGGATAATTTGATATTATTTCTTCTTGTAATCCTACTTTTTCAATAACCTGTTTTCCTAAACAAAGAGAAAATTCAAAGCAGTCTTTTGTTACATCTTTAACTACGTTTGGGCTGGGAATCATAAATCCTAGGCTTCTTGCTGCAAATGAAAGTAAATTTTTACGCTCGACTTCACTGGATTCCTTCCCATCCTGTAATATAGTAATTAATATTTTGTCTGTGGCATCTTCCGAACTCTCCCCTCTAATTTGAAACGCTAATTGTGCTACTAAATCCCATTCTTTTTTTCTGATTTTAGGAAGTAGTTCTCTAGCTAATTCATTTGTATCTTCATAATTTCTACAAAACCATTTTGCTGTAAAATATTCCAAAAAAGTTCTATGTGTGAATTGATATAGACATTGATCTCTTGAGATACCTACATCAGTGAATACCCATGCACGCCCACTAGTGAACTTTACAAACTCTTTTGCTACTTTTTCAGCCTCATCAAAGTCGTCATAAGTAGAGCCGTAAAGATATTCAGTTGATTTCTTTATTAGCTCTTCTCCACTTACACCTCCTTTTGAAAATTCAGTCGTATATATCCAATGAGCCAAATAAGAAATCAGAGATTCTATTTTTGTATCTTGTATCGTAATTTCAGAATAAATTCCTCTGCGTTTATCCCATTTATGAAACAGTGTTTCAGAACATTTCTGGTATATTTTAGGCCTATTCTCTGGAATGTAATTCTCTTGTCTATATACATTACACATTAGAGATAACATTAAAGAATTTGAACGCAGATCGGGGACTTTTTCACTTTCTTTCATGAAGCTTTCTGCGTTCTCAATTTTTTCCTTTGGTCTTAAATAAGGATCTAAATTAAACCATTTTTCCACATATTCTTCAATTTGGTCTTCATTAAAAGAAGACATTTCATATGCTTCAAACATATCTTCCCTTAAAGCAGCTTCTTCGTATCCTATTTTGCGTGAGGTGACTATAACTGGAACTGAAGGATAAAGAGTACAAAAAGATTCAATTTGATATACCACCTCTTCTCTAAATCTTGTGTCTAAAAGCTCATCAAGTCCATCAAATATTAACAAGATATATCCGTTTAATAGCAAGTATTCAAAAGAACCCTTAGGTAATTTTATTTGAAAATGGCTGTTCAACTCTTCATAACTAAAGTCGATTATAGAAAGCCTACTTTTGTTTTGTTCTGCATGATAATCTTTAACCGTTACTACAAAAGGAACTATTTCCCGTCCTGCAAAAAGTCTGTCTGCGTATCTAGCAGAAAGTTCGTAGCAAAGTTTTTTTGTGAAAGTTGTTTTACCATTACCTGGGTCACCTAATAATACAATACGATGTATTTTTGAGAGAAACTCAAAGAATTTTAAAGGATGGCTATTTTTATTTTCTTTATCTCTCTTGATAAAATTTGGACAAACATAAATATCTTCAATAGGTATTCTTATACTGCCCTCAAAAGTTGAAATTGTTATAAGTTTGTGTTCTTCTCTCAAGACCACTAGATATCTTTCAAAAAAGCTTTGAACCTCTTTAATGTTTAAGGAATCCGTCAAGAGAAATTTGATATTTTCTTTGATGCCAGCTAACTCATCAAGAATTATTTTAGAATTGTAGGTTGACATAGATTCAAAAGCTATTAATTCGCGATTAGAGATTTGATTGCTGAGTGTTACTTGACACCCTTCGACCAGTATACTGAAAAGTAATGAAGCAAGATCCGAAATTAGTTCCTCATCAAAATTAAAGTACTGTGACAATAAAAGTGTAAACTCTCTTTCGATCTCTTTGATACCTTCATTGTCGGAGGAATTGTCATAGAGATTTGCTGCATATATCTGGCGTACTACACCTTCAATATCTGGATACTCAAAGAACTTGGCAATTGACTCAAGATTTATTCCATCTTTATCTAAATCGCTTAATTTCTCTTCTATTGACTCACTGTCTCTTTCCAATAAGATACCAAAGTCAGTGGTGTTAAAAATTAAACTTCCAATATCTTCCTTTTCAAAAATAGAGTTCTGGATCTTATTGCATAGACTTTTAGCACCATAATTAATTGCAAAAAGTACTGACTTTCCAAAAATTGTCTGAGTATCGAGGTTCATAACAATCGTCTATTATAAATATAAAAATTACAACACTTAAGTATTAATGTAATCAAGTGATTTAAACTTCTTTGTTTTATTTTGGAGATGGCAAATATAAGAAACCTCAGTGGATTCATTAAAGCCAACTTTATTCCAAAGTATATGTGCCTAAGTCTCAAATATCCTATCAACCGAGCGGGCTTGAGTCTCTACCGGAGCTGGGTAGAAAATTCTTGCATTATTTTCTCCACAATGACACCCAACCATGCTCCTATAGCTCTCTGTTTCACAAATATAATAATTCTCCTTAAGCTTTAAAATGACACGCATAAACCAAATTTTCCTAGGCTTTAACCCTTTCTAAAATATAGCTATTAAGGGTGAAAGGCTTCTCACTTTTTGGTTTCTTCATAATGCAAAATACCCTTGGAAAACTCAAACCATTTTGTATGTTGTTTAACTAGGCTGTTGTTTAACTCAAACCTACGGTGATTTTTTGGTTTCTTAATGCAATATTTCTTTTATAAGAAAAATTCTTTCTTGTTTAGGAGTTCGTGAAAATTATTGTTTAAAAAACTTTGAAATAAACATTTTGTGAAAAACTGATGTTTTAAAAAATCTACCAGAATGTTTTAAAAAAATTAAAAACGAATTAAAAACATTTTTAAAAAGCTAAAGAAACTTTGTAAAAACATTCAATTTTTCCTTTTAACTCCTTTAACTTTAAAACTTAACCTCCCTCAAACTTTAAAACATGCCTAGCGAACCTTAAAACTTGGCACCTAATCTTAAAATTTAAATCTTTTCTTAAACCTTAACCTGGCTCCCCGAAACTAAGTTTTCCCAAGCCTTAATCCTCTCCAAAAGATGGCTGTGAAGGGTGAACCGCTTATCACTTTTGGCGTTTTGTTTCATATAGTGTAAAGTCCCCTTAGAAAACCCTAGTTTTTTCCAATCAACATAAGAAATACTCAGGATCTTTTGCCTTATTTCCTGAGAATCAACCCTAAAAACCCCAAATTCAAGATTAACAAAATTAAGTTTTTCAGCTCCTTCTGTAAGATAATGGCTTAACTCCCTGGTTTTTAAAGTTAAAATAGACTCCTGGTTAGTCTGTAAAAAGCTAATCTAAAAAATGGTAAAATAAATCAGATAGACCAGCTTTGTAGAAAACTTATCTAAATCAGCTTCAAGAGACTAAAATAAATAAACAAAAATATACCAGGCTACTCAGTTTAACCAGTTAATTGCCCATAACAATATTAGACAATACTTTCACTCCGCTTTCTAAAGCATTTTATTCTCTGAGGATATTGACAGTAATTGTGCATAGGAACGGTGAGATCGCTAGCAGACATCAAATCCTGCCAGCTAATCTCCGTTTTTTCCTTAGTATGGCTTAGGGTTTCTTTGAAGTACCCTCTTGCATTGCCCTTACTTCCTCCAATCCAATTGCCTGTCCACCTACCCCCCAGCTTCCGCTTTTTACTTC
>DAQQ01000019.1:0-42091 GCA_002508465.1 Methanosarcina sp. UBA7
GTTATATTTCAAACGTTCCTTAGCTTTAAAAATGTCTATGAAAGGCATGAGCATTGAAGGTATTGCCGATGTTTTAGAGGTAGAATCTGCTAGTGTAAAACGATGGTTAGCTCGTGCAGCTGAACAATGCGATAAAGTAAATGATACTATGATGAAGAACGTGGAAGTGTCAAAGGTAGAAATGGATGAACTATGGGTCATAGTTCAAAAAAATAGTTCCAAGAATGAAAAATTATGAAGATGATGGACCCTGGATGTGGGTAGCTTTTGTACCAGGTTGTAGGCTAATACTTGACTTTGTAATAGGTCCAAGAAAACAGTATGTTGCAGACAAGTTGGTTGAGTTGGTTAATAAACATCTTTCAGATAAAATTCCTGTTTTTGTCACAGATGGGTTGAACTTTTATAGAGAAGCTCTATTGAAACAATTTGGAGTTTTAAGAGAGTTTCCAAGAACTGGGAAAAGAGGAAGGACCAAGGAAACCAAAAATCGTTCCCTCTGATGATTTAAAGTATGCACAGGTAGTCAAAACTAGAGTAAATGGAGTACTTGAGAAAGTAGAAAAGAAAATCATCTTTGGAGAAGACATTGAACAAAACGAAATCTCAATAACTTTACTTGAAAGACAAAACCTGACTTTTAGACAGGATAACAATAGAGTTTCAAGAAAAACGATCGGGTTTTCAAAAGCGAAAGAGTGGTTAGAGTATCAAATGAGGTTATATTGCACGTATTTTAACTTCTGTAGAGGTCATGGAGGATTAAAATACAAAAATGAAAGAGGGGTTGAGTGCAAAAATACACCTGCGAGAGAGGCAGGAATTACGAAGTCAATATGGACTTTAAAGGAATTGCTGACATTCAAGTGTTTTAAAACATCAACCGGATAAAGATGGACCATCCCTTAATGGATAATTAACAAAAATATTATTCCTTTACTGAGAGCATAACTTTAAATCTGAAATCCTGAGTCTTGAGAATTCTCTTCAGATTTAAATCATATTTTTGCGTACTTATGTAATTTAGCTTATCTGAAAAAGAATGATTAGGTTTCATCCTCACTAAAGCATTAGTCTGTAAGTGGGTTGGTCTACTATAAAATACTTATCTCACACTTAAAAAATAAATTAATTTTTATGATCTCAGCTGACATTTTTTCATATAATTTTACCTTATTATGTCCAACTTCACTAATAACTGCAATTTTACGGATTTTATAATGAAGTTAATGAAAAGACATATAAAGTGAATAAGTTAGAGTGAAATAAACAATAGATGTGTAACTGTTAGGAAGTAATGTGTTCAGATATTATTCCTCTTTTCGAAGATGTAATATTGTATGTACATATTATTTAACTGTTGTAATGTTTTTGAATGAAATACATTATTAAATAAACAATATATAGGAAACGGAAGCTGTTATGACTCAACTATCTGTTTTGGATAAAGAGGACGTCAGATACGTTGTACAGAAAGCAGGAAATGGAAGATCCATGCTCCTCAATTTATCTGATGAAAAGCAAGAACGATTTCTAAATAAACAGCTGGAACTCGCAGGGATTCACCCTAAGCAACGCCCTCAGTTGTTTAAAGTCATCGCTGATTCAAAGATACGTCATGCAAGATATGGTGCGCCCCAGAGTGAGTATGTAAGGGATGTCGGTGGGTCACAGCTTACCTCAGTCGATGTAATTACACAACTAGATACCATCGATGGGCAGAACTATGTTGCAGAAGCAATATCCTCAATTCCAGGAATTTCGTACAATATCACTTTAACTCTGGGTATTTACGATGGTGAATATAACCCTCTTGGCGAGGTAATAAAAGTTGAAAAACATAACAATGATACCACGTTTCTTTTTCAAGCTTCAGGGTCGTTCAGCTCACCCATGCCTCCAGAGGGGCGTTCTGTCATGAGCATATTAACATACCTGTATTCAAACGATCAGGCAACGATCAGTGGGGTAATGCCTGTCGAAACTTTCTATTTCCCAAAAAAAATAACAAATATAGATCCAAGTGATAGAAAAACCGGTGACGGCACTATAGTAGTTTGTATGTTAAGGGATCACGGTAACTACGGTGATTGTGATTATCGTAATGCTGAATGGCCAGGTGGTCCTGTGCAAGTGCCTATTAAAGGACAAATTGAGTATTTTTCCGAAATTGACCCAATTAATTTTGGACATGATGGTATTCCCACTAATGCAAGCTGTACAATACAGCTTGCACAAAAAGATCATCTTGGAAATCCCATTAAACCTCCAGATAACTTCAATTTTTTTACAGATAAAAATACTACTGTCAATGGCTCAGTTTTAAGCTGGGACCTGGGATGGCTAACTTTTGACAAACCGAATTTTAACCAAGGGGAACTGGTGTACTACATGTTTAATGTCATTATTCAGGTAGGGGGTAAAAATGTTGCAGCATTTATTACCAATGCTCCATCTTCACTTGTTCCAGGAAGTACAATTTTGAACACGCAAATAATTCCCCAAATGGAACTTATGTGGGGGTGCATGGCAGAAGGAACACTGATTCTTATGGCAGATAAGAGTTCAAAAGCCATTGAAACAATCTTGGTCGGAGAGAAGGTCTTAAGCGATACAACAGGAAGGTGCTTAACCGTTGAGGGTACAGTCAACGGTGTTGAAGTTAAACCAATGTTCTTTATTAAAGACGATAAAGGAAATTCACTGTTTTTGACTGAAAATCATCCTGTAATCACAGCAAAAGATGTGCGCTTTGCACGTGAACTGAAAGTTGGAGATAAGCTAGTAAGCGAAAAAGAGGAAAGTGAAATTGTTAGTATAGAGGAAAAAAGATATGATGGGAAAGTATGGAATCTCCTCCTAAAAGAAGGGGATAAAGGTAGTATCCTAACTGATAATAACAGAACCCATTTTGCCAATGGAGTTTTAGTGGGCGATGGAAGGATGCAGCGTATTTACGAGGATAAAGCGAAGGAGAATAGGCATAAAATTGACATTTTGGCAAATTTACCAAAGCAATGGCATCAGGATTATCTGAACTGGCTCGAGGAGCAGCAGTGTCAAAGTCAATAGAATGTGTGCTGGGATTAACTTGATTTTGTCACATTATCGATCTCATTTGCTACGTTAATTTCTTTTTATAGCAAATAATCTATTAAATAATCAAGAAATAATAGGAGCGGACTTCGATAAACCTCTGATTTCAACATATTACTTATATACCCCCTTTATAAGCAACTAGCCAAAAAGCTGGGTTTATCGAAGTCCTCAGGAGACTATACATAGTTAATAAACCCTCTATAGAAAGTTACATTATTTAAACGTGTTTTGAGGACCTAATTAGGAAATAATTGATACTGTTCCAAATGTATTGATTCATTAAGGCTCGATTCTCCTTCGATACAGAAAATATGAGAATGCTGGTAATTTATTGACATTTCCTCAAAATGAAGGACGTGGAGGATGATTGGTGACAATTCTTGGACAGTCAATGGCACCGACAGCTGTTGAGAAAAATATTTCGTCTATGGGACCATACGTATATATTACTAACCGTGACAGCAACACTCTTTCTGTAATTGACACGATAAAAGACATTGTTACAGCTACTGTGAAGGTAGGAAGTACTCCTTGGGGAGTTGCTGTCAATCCAGAAGGAACACTGGTATATGTTGCTAACCGAGGCAACAAGAGCGTCTCTGTAATTGATACAATAAAAAATACTGTTACAACTTCAGTACCTGTAGAAAATGAACCCATTGGAGTTGCAGTCACACCGGATGGAACAAAGGTATATGTAACAAGCATAGAGGGCAATGTCTCTGTAATTGACACAGCAAAAAACAATGTTACAAACAGTATCTTTTTAGGACGCCCTATTGGAGTTGCCGTCTCCCCCGATGGAAAAAAGGTATACGTAGTAGAAGAAATAGGCTCAAGACTCTATATAATTGATACAGATACAAACAATATTTTAGCCAAAGTGGATGTTGATAACACTCCAAGTGGAGTTGCAGTTGACCCGACAGGAACAAGGGTATATGTAACAAATGAGGAAAACGGTACCGTTTCTATAATTGATACCGCAACAAATAAGGTTGCTGCTAAAGTGGAAGTAGGAACCTATCCTTATGGAGTTGCAGTCACACCGGATGGAACCAAGGTGTATGTAGCAAACTCTGGCAGCGATAACATTTCTATAATTGATACGGAGACAAACAGGGTTACAACAGTTAATGTAGGAAAGAGGCCTTACGGAGTTGCAGTCACTCCAGATGGAACCAAGGCGTATGTAGCAAACTCTGGCAGCGCCAACATCTCTGTAATTGACATAGCCACAAACAATGTTCTAACTACAGTGACGGTAGATTTTGGTCCTATTGCATTTGGACAATTTATAGTTCCTTTTTCTTCTCATACGAAATCTCCAGATATAACACTGGCGCATTACGATAAAGATGTATTAGACATAAACTGGACCAATCCTGGATCCTATACTGATTTTGTTGTGGAACTTTACGATACTGCTGGTACTATGCATTACAACCAGCCATCCACAGGAACAAGCGCGACAATATACGAAAAACTGGATAAGGATAAAACGTACATTGTATCTGTCAGCGCCATAATTGATGGCACCCCAGGTCCGAGAAGTAGTGAAGTAGCACTTATTGTAAATACACCTGTTATCAGCCTACTTCAATACAGTCTAGAAAATGACCAGGGAAAGCTTGAGACTTCATGGGAACCAATTACAGACGCAGAACTGTACATTACATCGGTGTATACTGTTGACGGTTCCTTTAAACAAAATATTCCGTCCACAACAACGTCATGCACACTTGAATCCACTCTTAACCAAACAAAGCAGTACAAAACAACGGTCTGTGCAACAGCAAATAATGGGATTGTGATCGGACCTTCTTCAGGTGAACTTTCTGCTATTATAAAAGCACCAGACATAAACCTGCTTCAATACAGCCTTGAAAATGATCAGGGAAGACTTGATACTTCATGGGAAAAGATTACAGGCGCTGATCTATACATCACCTCAGTGTACACCACGGATGGTTCGTTTAAACAGAATATCACATCCACAACCACTTTTTGTAAACTCGAATCCACCCTTGATCAGAGAAAGCAGTACAAAACAATAGTTTTTGCTATGGCATATGACGGCATTGTAATTGGACCTATGTCAAATGAATTCACTGCTATTATAAAAGCTCCGGAAATAAACCTGCTTCAATATACTTTAATCAACAGTGAAGGAAAGCTTTATACATCGTGGGGAGAGATTCAAGGCGCAGAACTGTACATTACATCGGTGTATACTATTGACGGTTCCTTTAAACAAAATATTCCGTCCACAACAACGTCATGCACGCTTGAATCCACTCTTGACCACACGAAGCAGTACAAAACAACTGTCTGTGCAACTGCAAATGATGAAATTGTGATTGGACCTTCTTCAGGTGAACTCTCTGCTATTATAAAAGCACCGGATATAAACCTGCTTCATTACAGCCTTGAAAATGATCAGGGAAGACTTGAGATTTCATGGGAAGAGGTTACAGGTGTAGAATATATTATCTCGGCATATACTACAGATGGTTCGTCTAAAGTGAATATTCAATCCGCAACAACATCTTGTAAACTCGAATTAACTCTTGACCAGTCTAAGCAGTACAAAATCGTGGTCTGTGCTATACCATATAATGCGATTGTGATCGGGCCTTCTTCAGGTGAACTTTCTGTTATTATAAAAGCACCGGATATAAACCTGCTTCAATACAGCCTTGAAAATGACCAGGGAAAGCTTGAGACTTCATGGGAACCAGTTACAGACGCAGAATCGTATATCACTTCAGTGTATACTGTTGACGGTTCTTTTCAGCGGAATATTCCATCCACAACCACGTTTTGTAAGCTTGAGTCCACCCTTGATCAGTCTAAGCAGTATAATACAACGGTCTGTGCAACAGCAAATAATGGGATTGTGATCGGACCTTCTTCAGGTGAACTTTCTGCTATAATTGTCTGCCCAGGCCATGTTAACCTTAATAATACTGGTCAGAACCTTCGTTCAGACTGGACTATACCCACGAACCTTCAGGGTAAACAGTTTAACTGCGAATTATATAAAGACAACGCAAAGCTCGCTGGCCAGATGACCTGCGATAGCTATGTATTGTTCAATTATTCCCTTGATGCAGGTGCTATTTACACGAGTCAGGTAAGGGGAGAAAGTGGCGTAGTAAAGGGCCCATGGACCAAACTGGCACAAGGACCGTATGCGGAAAGTATAGTATATAATTATGATACTCTAAGCAGACTGAAATCAATTACCTGTAACAATACCATAACAGTTACCTATACTATGGACAATGCCGGTAATATTCTTTCAATCCAAAATAATCAAGCCCAGGAGGAGTGCAATGAGTGACACGGGCAAACCTGTTTTATCAATAAGTTATGACAGCCAGATAGGTGAACCTGTTAAGGTGCTTTCATTTAACGGGCAGGAATCTTTATCAAAAAGCAGCGTGGATAATTTTCCGGTACAAGGTTTTACCTTTTCGTTTTGGGTAAAGACAGGGCCGACAGTCACTGCTGATATTCTCTTTAGTTATGATGCAACAAATGTTTCAAAGCGTTTATGGGTAAAAAATAGCGCAAACTTGGAAATAGGATTCGGCAATAGAAGCACGTGTACCACGGATATTTCAGTCAATGACAATTACTGGCATCATATGACCTTCACGATTTTTCCCTCTGATAGTACCCACTATGGTGTAAAGGTGTACAAGGACGGAGTGCTGATGTTTGAAAATATCATGGCCTTAAGCCATGATAAGGACACAATTATAGAAACAGGGGGAAAACTGGAAATTGGTCATGGTATTGGGGCAGAATCCAATTTTACCGGAATGATAAGCGACTTCAGACTCTGGAACTCTACACGCAAAGGAAAAGAGATCATTACAGATATGCAGGTACGAATGAACAATGATCCTTCATTGATTATATACTGGAAACTCGAATCCCCTGAAACATCAGGCGATTTTGTAAATGGGACTTTCGTTGATTCGACCCTCAGGTTCAGAAATAACCAGCTTATGACAAGTTGGACACAGGTAAGCGGGGCTACATATAATCTTGAGGTGACTGGTGTAGATGAATACTTTTCTTTTACAGAGCAGGAACTTGCTGTTTTACAGCAAGCTGTTACAGGTTACAGCATAAATACACAATACCAAGCCAGGGTACAGGCGGTCATAGGAGGAACAGAAGGAGAGTGGAGTGATACAAAAACAGCAAGGGCTCTTAATTTACAAAAGACTTTTCCGAGAACAACACTTGCAGATGTTCATACTCTCAATGCAGAGTGGATTCCTGTTGATCAAGCTGAATCGTATACTATTTTACAAAAAAATGAAAAGACTGGAAAAAACGACATATCCAGCCAGACAGGTACAATATATCCTCTCACAAATCTGGCCAAAGAAAACGATCCATACACTTTCCAGGTAAAGGCCTTCTCTCAGGGATCATATGGGACATTTAGTGACGTTACTTCTTTTGCTGCACCAACAATGAATTTCGATTGTCTAATTGACTCTTCTGTCTACCTGAATGTATCATGGATAACTGTGCCGGAAGTAAGTAATTATTACATCCAGGTTTTTAAAGGATCTCTTGACGCTTCCCCTGTGTATGACATATTTACAGATCAAGGAGAAATGAATAAAAAAATAACAGAACTTGATCTAAAAGAAAATGAAGTATATATAGCAAGGGTACGCGGTATTGGCGTGGGCTGTGTAGGGGAATGGTGCACACCACAGCAAATAACCGTAAATGTTCTTGCCATGCCTGTAACATCCTTTGCCTTTGATATAGCGGCAAAACAGTTTAAATTACAATGGGCAGATATTCGAACCCAAGAACAAAAAGAAGCAGGCCTCGAGATTATATACAATGTACATTTTTATAAAAATAACAGTACTGAACCTTTTGACAAACAAACAACGAAGAATCTGTTTTACCCTATAGCTGATACGTTTATGGCTGACAACAATATTTACGAGATAAAGGTTCAGGCGACTGCAGGAAGTTCATCCGGGAATTGGAGTGCCGTTGGCCAGATAAATACCCCTTCAATAACAGAGGTCTGGTACGATTACAATACAGGGGAAATTACTGTCCAGTACACAGGAACTAATAACGCTCAGGGATACCTGGAAGTTTTCAAAAACCAGGAAAATGTTCCTGACTATACTGTATTCAGCGATAGACAAGAGCCAATAACCCATGCTCCTGCGAATGCTTTAGAAAATGATCATTACATCCCTCAAATCCGGGGGATGTTATCCGGATTTATAACAAAATATTCAGAAAATAACCCGTCCGTAACGATATTCCAATTGATAGGCCCGGAAATTAATTCCGCAACAGGTAGCCTTTCCAATCATTCAATAACAGTAACATGGAACTTTGATGATTCTGCCATTAGCGGTGTTTTATACAATATTGAGTTATGGAACGACAATAGTACACAGATGCTTTTAGACGGTAAACTGGTATCAGCCAAGACTTATACTTTTCAGAATGCCAGCGTAATCACTGACAAAAGTGCTTACAATGTCATGATCCAAGCAGTAAAGGGAACGTCTCTTGGAAGATGGAGCGGCTTTACATCTGTTGCCATTAATGCCCCGATTCCTGTGAGTAACATCACGTTAAGCTCTGATAACCAGGCGAATATTAATGTTAATTTTGATTCAAGTGAAAGTGGTGCCATATACCAGGTGACAATTTTTATTAATGGCACAGAGAAAAAAATGCGTGAGATTACCATCACTAGTATCACATTTAGCAAAAATGAAACCGGCGTAGAAACTGGAAACTCCTATAATGTTAAAGTGCAGATAGTGACTATAAAAGATTCAGAAAAAAGTATTCCAGTTGAAGAGACATTTCAGGATTTTATAATTGAAGCAACACCTCCTAAAACAGATCCGCCTCATGGAGGTGACCCAATTAACCTTGTTACAGGAAGCTATGCTTATTCTCATTGCGACCTATATGTACTGTGTATAGAACCCCTGCAGTTTATAACCTATTACCAGACTGATGTACCGCTTCCTGATGAAAGTAGCTATTACAATGGCAAACCTCTGGGGAACAGGTGGAACCACTCATATAATATTAGGATTGCACTTACACCGGACAAAAAACAGCTTTACGTTGTATGGGGTGATAATAGTGTGGATAAATATACAGTACCTGATTCAATAACCGGAAATTATCCCCCCTTGAATGCCCGCCGAGGATACAACCTGGTTTTTGGATCAGACCACATTTTCTCCCTCACAGTTAAAAACCAGTATTCTTACCGTTTTTCGGCCGATGGTAGGCTGACATCCATAATATCTCCGGTGGGGAATACAGTTTCCTTGGAGTATGAAGGAGCCCAGCTTAGAAAGATACAACTCGATGAAGCTCATTACCTTGAGCTACATTACAATTCAAGCGGGCTTATCGAAACTGTTTTGGATAACGCGATGCGAACCATTAGTTATGAATACCAGAATAATAACCTAGTTTCAGTAACTAACGTTAGAGGAAACGAACGGACATTTGAGTATTATGATAAGTCCCTTGTGAAAAATATATCAGATGAAAACAGTCATGCTTTTATCCAGAATGTGTATGACGAAAATAATAGGGTCATTTATCAGAAGGATGCGCGAGCAGTTGCTCAAGGGACAGATTATGGCATTACAGTCAATTATACAGCAATAAAAGAGAATAATCTCGATATGGTCGTTGCTGATTATAAAGACAGATCAAGTTGCACAGCCCGTTTTAAAAGCTACTTGACTAGCAATAATTTAAAAGAGGTTACATTTCAGCTTGGCAATGGGAAAATGAGAAAAGTATCACAAATATATGATGCTTTCAGTAATCTGTTAAGTGAGACGATATATGAAGGGATGGCATCTGAATACAATGACAGCAAAGGGAATAGAATCACCTATACATATGATAATAATGACAACTTGCTTACCATTCAGGATGCTTTGGACCAGGTAAGCTCCTACTTCTATGATAACAATAATAATCTTGTAAAAGAAGTAGACACCCTGGGAAATACTACTTTCTACAACTATGACGGCAACCTATTGAAGAAAATTACTGATCCGCTGCAAAGAGTGATGAGTATAGAATATCATAATAAAGCTGATACTGGTCAGGAGGGGCTGATTAGTTCAATAACTGACGTTGCCGGAAATATCTTCACATTTAAGTACGCTAATGGTTACATGACCGAGGTTTGCAATCCCCTGGGAGAAAAACGAATATTTGAAAATGATCAGCTTGGCAGGGTTCTTCTTGATACAATTATAGATGCAAGTGGCACCATTTTACAAAAAATTAAGTATGAATACTATTCTGACGGCAGGTGCAAAAAGAGAGCAGTGATGTTTGCCAACCAGCCTGAAAAAGAGTCGTTTACAGCAAATTTCACTTATGACCCTGTTGGTAATCTCAGCAGTGAAAGCGATGCGGTAGGAAATATCACGAACTACCAGTATGATCCTAATGATCTCCTGAAGAAGATTGTGTACCCTGCAATAAGCGGTCTTGAACGGGAAACAACCTACCTGTACGATAAAAGCGATCACCTGCAGCAGATAATGTATTCAAAAGACGTTATACAGCAGTACCAGTACGATGAATTCAGCCGATTATTGCAGTTCACCGATGCAAACGGAAATCTGTACACAAAAAACTATGAACAGAATTATCTTCCCAACAATACTTACGCGACAAAGGAGGTTGTTGCCTATCCATTAACAGGCAAGGGCGAAACACAATGTACTGAGGAGAGAACCTATGACTCTGCAGGGCGCTTAATAGCTCTGAAAAACAGAAGCAACCAGCAGACGATCCTGTTTTACGGGAAGGAAGAATCATCAACAAAAGGAGTTTTTAACAAGGTATTGACGTGGACACTCCCTGCACTGGACGGTCAGGAAACAGGATACATAATAGTTAAAAAATTTGATGCTGTAGGGCGATTGATCTATGTAAAAAATGAAAAGGAAAATGAGGTCTCTATTACCTACACAATACAAAATGATGCAGCAACCTCCACAAAACAAGAGGTAGTGACAGAAACTGATAGCTTGGGAATTCACAGGGTTTCTGTTAAGGACGCACTTGGAAGGGTTGTCTCTATCAAGGAGGGTAAGGATTATCTATGGAATGAACTCAGGTACCAGTATGATGCCCTGGGAAAAATAATCTTTACTGGAGAATATAAAGAGGAAGGTTTTGTTTTTACGAAGTATACTTACAGGTATGACAGTGCAACAAAACATGTGCTTCTAAGTAAGGGAAGGCCAGGCGATGATCAAAGTGAAACCGTGCTTGAGTATGACGGACTTGGTCAGCTGCTCAAAGAAACTGATCCTCTAAATAAGACAACCTGTAGAACATATACACCCTGGGGTAATATACTCACTTACACAAATGGTCGCAACCAGGTATTGACGTATAATTATGATACAGCAGGAAGGTTTATGGGGATACTCCTTCCTGATTCAGAGGGGATAATTACCCATAAACTGGACGGCAATAGCAACCGTCTTGAAACATTGTTGAATGGTGTTAGCAGAATAAAAAGGACCTTTGACACCTGGAACCGCATGACAGGCAGGGAAGACAGTGAAAGCAGAAAAATCTTATACCATTTAACGCCCGATGACAATGTTGACCTGCTCACATATTCAGATAATAAACAGGTGCGTTATACCTATGATAACCTTGGACGGATGTCAAGTGTCACAGACTGGAATAACAGGTTAACTCTTTATAAGTATGATCCTGTTGGCCACGTGCAGAAGATTAATTACCCTAATTCCTACATTGCCACGCTTGCATTTGACACAGGCGGAAGGTTTACTGGCATAGCTCACAGCAAAGACGATATTATTATTGCCAGTACACAGTATACACTTGATGCACTTGGGAATAAAACAACATGTCAGTCCATCAACCCTATAAGCCCTGGATTTTTATCTCAACGATTCAAGGCGGCGTATAACGCAGGTAACCAGATAGTTTCCTATGATGACGGTCGACTGTTAAACTACAACGGTGGTCAACAGTTAAACTATGACGATGATGGTAATCTTGTCACATTGCCTTCTGAGCAGGGTATGGCAACATTGACCTATGACTGGTGCAACAGAATACGCACAATTAACAATGATTCCTATACTTATGATGAGGATGGTCTCAGGTCATCGATGACAGTCAACGGCGTAACAAGAAAATTCGTTTATGATATCAATGGTTTTTCATCACCTTTGATGAACTTACCTGTAAATAATAGTATTTTTTCCAGTGTCTTTGCTGAAGAGGATTTCACAGGTACTCTGGCAATGGTTCAAAAGTCTAAGGCACTTCTCAACTCCCTCGACCGATTGCTGGAAATTCGGAATGAAGAGGGAGATATACTTTATCGCTACGTATACGGCAACGGTCTCATAAGCCAGGAGGGAAGTGATGGAACATACCGTGTCTATGCATTCGATACGCGGGGAAGCACAGTCGCCCTAACAGATGAATGTGGAAGCATAACAGACCGTTATGCTTATGATATCTGGGGAAATTTAAGCAACTCCCAAGGGAATAGTTTCAACCCATTTTTGTATAACGGAATTTACGGCGTGTTTTATGACGGGAACAGACTCCTGTATATGCGTGAAAGATCTTATTCTCCGTACTTGGGGCGCTTTTTGCAGAAAGACCTGCTTCCTGGCAGCATGTTCCACCCGCAGTCACTAAACCGCTATGCCTTCGTGAGAGGAAACCCTGTCTCCATGATTGACCCCTTGGGGTTGTTCTGGAAAGACGTTGCAATCGGATTTACAATTGGGTTAGTTGTAGGTGTAGGGATTGGTCTTGCAGCAGGATTAATTGTCGGTGATTCTGGAGCTATAGGCGTCGTTGCTGGTGGACTCATTGGAGGAGGAATTGGTGTTTTTGTTGCCGGACCCGTTGGCGCTACAATAGGAGGTACTATTGGAGGCACTATTGGGGGGAGCATAGGTACTGCCGCTGGTACAGGAATAAGCACTTCAGGAATAACTACCACGTCTAGCTGGTTTGCAAGATTTGCAAGCAACATAAGATACTTTTTCCATAGCTCCAGATTTACGGAAGTTGAATTAGAATTATTGCATCCCCATTCGGCATGAGTAAAAAATTAAATTAAAGAACGAGGTAGGTTTTCATGACAACCGGTCAGTATGATGATAAGGTGGATATTTACAACGGTCAGGTATCATTCCCCGTTGTCATAGCAGAAAGAAAAGGGCGAAATGACCTGGAACTATCCTTACAGATAAATTACAACAGTGAGCTATGCTATAATGTGACTACCTGGAACCTGGAAGCACCTACCGGTTCTCTTGGCCTGGGATGGAACCTTTTGACTGATTATATATTCGTCGACCTGCACGGAAGCGCTGCCCTGTCGAGCAGGTCATACTATATATATACAGATGGGACTTTGTATGAACTGGTGTGCGTGAGGGAAAAACCAGATCAGTATCTTGAATATAAGACAATAGCCTACCAGTTCTGGAAGATACTCTATTATCCTCAGCAGGAAAAATGGACAATTATAAAGGAAAACGGAGATACCTTTACATACGGCGATATTAATTGCAGAAGAAATGCATTACAGTGGGGCGTGAAATATCGGAACTGGTTAGGTGACAGCAACTCAAACAATGGACAGGAAAGCATAGCAATTATCTGGAACCTGAATTCCAGAAGCAACAGGTTCAATGATACAATACTTTATTCGTATCAACAGGAAATGCAGTCAACAGGTACAGCTCAGGGATGGTTCTATACCCAGGCCAATTATCTGGAAAGCATAACAGGTGTAAATGGAGAAATAATAAAACTCAATTACAAAAATAAAGACCAGGACGAGTATCAGGAAGCGCATACAAATCCTCCTTCGCCAAATGCGTACCAGAACAGATATGAAACAAAGTACCTTGACTCGGTTGAAGAAATATCGCAAAATGGAACAGTTCTGATTACCCACAAATTCGAATACGGGTTTATAGGTAGCAGTAGTTTAAAAAAGAGGTTATTGTGTTCAATAACAGATGTTAATAAAAATAATAAGTCGTCGCCTGCCACACTCTTCGCCTACTTTGGCCAGAACAGCGCAGATGGTGTGGACAGCACCACCATATATAACCAGACGACTGGAGCTTTATATGGGGCATTGAAGGGAGTGATGCTGCCTGAAGGGGGAATTATATCTTTCCAGTACCAGGATCTCGAGATAGAGCGTTCAAGCCGCACCCTATCAATTACCTCGCCTATTGCTAGTGGCATTACCTATAGTAAACCAAGATGGTATTTTGAAAGTGGTTATGCAGCAGTAACCTGGCTTGGGAGCAACGCTACAATTGCACTGCAAATTTATACCTGGGATGGGCGCTGGCTGAAGTGGGAATACAAGGACATCCCCCTCGTCAGTTCTGCAGCATATGACGGCATCACGGTTGCCACGAATAATGAACTTTTTGTTTTATATACAGGCTCAAGAGTCTACCCTTTTTATCAAAACAGGGCCAGGTTGGGGGAATGGATACAGCCTGCGGTTCCATCAGGAACTTCGACAGTTCCTTATTATTCTCCAGGGTATGGAGATGAAAAGGTTACACTCGCAGCAGGAACTCAATTTTGTACACTTATGGGAACAAGTAGCGGAGTATTAAATCGTTATACCTTTACAGCTTCAGGATGGACAAGTGAAACGCCGGTTGCATTAGATGGAGGGAGTAAGGCAGTCTATTCATTGGCAGCGAAGAATAATTTCTTGGTGGCCGGATGCTGCTCGAATAGCGGCAAAAACCTGAGGTTATGCCTTTATTCTCTTGATGAAACAGGGACATGGCAGTCAACTGAGTTTACTGAAAGTATTGACCTCTCGGTTGTAACAGGAATAACCTTGAAAGCGGAAGATACCTTTGCAACTGTACAGCTTGTTATGAATAAGGGAGGGATGAACACTGTACAGTACATGGCTTTCATGTGGGATGAAACATTCAGTACCGTACAAACGTACACATTCTGCCAGCAGGCGTACTCCAATGGTCAGGCAATTGTCGACCTGAAAGTGAAAGGGAGCCTTGCAAGCATTGGGCAGAAGATGTATCGTTTTAATGGCCAGGAATGGATATACTGTAATCTAAGTAGCATAAGCTATTCAGACCAAGTACAGGTAATGTCCCTTGATATGGGATATGATGAAGTTGCACGTATAATAAAAACAAACAGTACATCACCTTACACATATGACCTTGTAAAGTATAATGTGGACAGTGAAAAGTGGGAAGTATCTGACAACATGCATACCCAGCAGGCTACGATGGGAATGACATGTAAGGTAGCGGTGACAAAGAATTATGGGAGTAATTATGTAATCTACTGCAACAAGATATATTACGAGCAGCCTGATCATACTTGGAAAGAGACATTTACCATCCCAGATACCCTCACAGACCAGGATATACCCACTGCACAGGTGGAACAATCCAGTTACCTAGCATATCAGGTACAGACCGGAACCGGTAATGTGAAAACAGTGGTATACCCTCTAAAGAACGGCACAGTTATTGACACTCCCTTTGACTTAATAAGAGAAAAGATTTACACAGATTCCGGAGTTTCCCTGCTGGGAACAAATGCCTTTGTATCATATACCGGAACATATGATGAAGCGGGTAGCATGACTCTGCGACGTGTAGTCACGGAGAAATGTAAAGATACGCAGATTGTGTACGTGGTAAAAAGCATAACAGCCAATAATGGTTATAATAGCCAAGTAACGGGCTTTGTATATGATGCAGCAAGCGCAACAGTGGATGCAGGAGGGTATATTCCCAGGTTTAATAAAGCAACCATAATACCGGGTGCAACCAGCATCGCAGAGGCAATCAACGGGTATACGGAAGCATATTTTTTTAACGGCCTTACTCCTTCTGAGGTACCCTCGTTGCCATACCCTGTTGACAGTACAACTAATGCTCTGGATTATTATAGCGTTATAGAGGGAGCGGGATATAGATCAAACATTTGGCGCATGGGGTCTATGTCACCTGCTGACACGGTTGCTTCAGTAGCCCAGTTCTGGTGGGTATATGAAACTCTCCTTGGTAAAAGAAGTAAGGGATTTTACGCGAGGCAGAGAAAGGAAAAGAATACGATAGACGGCGTTAATAAAAATAAGCTTATGGATTATTCCTCAGATTCCGGTCTGATTGTACAGGTCACTGATGAGAATTATGATTTAAACGTCAAACAGCAACAGTATATACAGCAGTTCACCTACTGGTGGGAGATATACGACAAAAATCGGAGCATGAATATGCTCACACCAGTTGTCAAGACCTGGCAGAAGATAAAGCAAGTCGAGACAGGCGAGGAAATAACCAAGGGTATAGCAATAAGCACATGGTGTGAAGACTGGGGGCACGGCTCGGGACAGTGGGCTCCTTATAAATCGTACCGCGCCTTAAATGCAACACCGTCGGAATTTAACAACTGGGAAGTCAATAGCCCCGAACCCGGAGCGGACTGGCTGAAAGAAAACACCGTGCTTTCGCGCAGCAAAAGTGGCCAGGTTCTTGAAGGAGAAGATGTGGATGAAAGGAAAACCACTTTTATTTATACAGCAGATGAATGCAGAACAATTGCCAGTGTAATAAACGGTGCGGCGTCAGGTGATGAATTCAGCTACCTGGGATTTGAGTTGTATGAAAACATGAAGACCTGGAACTGGAGTGAGACAGGTGCTTCACTCGAAGATAACATCACAACAATTGATTACCATACAGGAAGCAGATGCCTTAAACTAAATCCGGGAAAAGGAGTAAAGGAAGGATGTTATAGATTTATCCAGCCCATAGATCAGTATAAGAAATATGTTTTCACTCTCTGGGCTAGGGTGGAAAATGGCTTTGACCCGTCACAAGGAAATGCACAGGTTGAGATTACTTATTATAAGGCAGCGGATGACACGGCAGTGGAGAGTTGTGTCATTGACCTGTCCGGAGCGCTCAAAGAATGGAAGCATTTCTCAAAAGCCATTGACCTTATGGAGATAAGAAAAAATAAGATTTTAGATCCTAAAACTGTATTATATTTTAAAATATTTGTGTACAACCAGAATAGAACAAACTATTTCCTTGTGGATAATTTCAGGTTTTCACCTGTTGAAGCTTTGTTTTCAGCGACAGTATATGATGTGTCAGATTATAAAACAGTAGCCAGACTGGATAACAATACCCAGGCGGTGCAAACTGTGTATAACTGCTTCAATGTACCTGTGGCAACATGCGGTCCCTTAAAAAGGGTCAATTCTTTAACCATAGGTACATATTCAAGGACATTGTTTCCCAGAGACCAGTTCAACGCCAACTATCCCAACAGTACTACGCTACTGAGTAGTTCCTGCGATAGTTTCTTTTTCGACTTTCATGATAATAACCTTGAAGGCTGGGAGCTTGATGACGAAAATTGGTCAATAGACAATGGTGAACTAACCTACAGCGGAACCAGCACCGATCCATTGGGGAGCAAAGCCACTCTATCAAAGGTAGCATATACTAACTTTGCAACTCGCGTAAAGGTTATACGGAACAAGAACTCGCTTCCTGATGTGGCGATGGGGAATGGAGACTATTTCGTCCAGTGGATAGAATCGACAAAAGAGTGGAAGCTAGTAAAAAATTCGGATAACACGCTTATAGCAGTCAATAGTGATATAGAATTCAAAGAAGAGTGGCTATATTTAATTGTAGACGGCTTTATCGTGTTTTTCGCAGATGGAGTGGAACTTTTCAATTATAAATATGAACCTGGTCCGACACCTGCGAATTACGGGAAATTAATCCTTTGCTTAACTAAACCCGGAGCATTTGATGAAGTAGTGCTATTGCAGGAACCGCAGCTCTCAGTGATTTTCAGAGACGGTTTTGGTGATGCAATGCAGACTATTTCTCTTGTGGGGAAAGAGGTTGAAGGGCCATTCCAGAATCAATATAGCGTAATCAATGAAGGAGTTTTTTATGACAACTTGGGACGTATACAGTATAGCAGGAACCCTTCTACTGCGCAGCTAATGATTGCTACTCCCCAGGTAGAAGCAGCAGATAACAACAGCATGGTACCCCAATTGCTTCTGGGTAACCAGGATACCTATCTTTTTAACTCGGATGGGGAGCAACTTACACAGCAAAATTATCTCAAACTTGTAAACAGTTACACAACCAACAAGTATGAAGCATCACCTTTGAACAGGCTCACAGGGATCATACTGCTGCGTGGCAGTTCTGACTCGGTGAATAATTTTACTGTCACTATTCAGAATGGTAGCTGTGCATCTCCAAGTGTGCTTGATGCTAATAACGACAATGATATTGACAATATGTATTTTGTAGAGAAAATATCACGAGTAGAGGCCTCTACAAGAAGTGATACAGACATAACAACAGAAAAAATAACAATTCGTGATATGCAGGGGCGAGTTATTAAAACACTCAGTGGGAAAAGCGGAGGTCCTTATATAGTCCAGGGCTATGATTATAACCTATTTGAAAATAAAACAACAACATATCAGCCCAATTATTATAATCCCCCTGAGGGTTCTGATGCCACGATCTGGAAAGAAGACCTTGAATATACGTTTGATGGCCTGCTAAAGAAAGAGACAAACTCAGATAGGGGAAGCGCGACGTACATGTACGATACAGCTAACAGGCTCCGCTTTACCCAGAATGCCGAAGGTCTGTCCCTGACACCACCGCAGATAGCGTATTACAAGTATGACAGTTTAGGCAGAGCGATAGAAACAGGATATATCCAGGATGCGAACTATCCCTGGAGCGACCAGGGAAAACTTCAGCAGAAAGTAAATGTGCAGGATTTCCCAATAACCGATGCGTCGCAGAGTAATGATCCGAATTACGCATCAGGGAATTGGAAAGCAAAAAGCGACTATGACCTTGATACAGATAGCGTTGATATACCATATACACTGGGAAAGGTAACTCGGGTTCAGGTCAACAATAGCACAGAACCTGATGTAACGAAATATCAATACAATGCCTATGGAAATATTATCAAAAGTTCCCATGCCATTAACGAGTATGAAAGTACAGCAAATGATTTTATCTATAAATATAACAGCCAGAATCAGCTTAAAACAATTATATATCCAGTGAAGGATTCCCAGGGCAAATCAATCGAGGTGGAATATACCTATGACAGGATGGGACGCGTGGCCTCAATTGGTAAGTCTTTTGACGGCACAGGAGTGGTTGATCCGTCTAATCCGCCGAAACTTCTTGAAGAGTGTTATGCCATTTACTATTATGATTTTTACGGCAGACTAATAGGTGAAAGAATAAACGCAGGTACTAATCCTGGTGTGAACAATTCTATAACCAAGAAATATTCGTACAATGATGCTGGATATCTCGTATCAATAGATAATGATTATTTCAATGAAGTCCTTGATTATTTCACGGATGGAGGATACGATGGAACAAAATATTATAATGGAGCAATAGCCAATACCAGATTTTTGTATAAGCCAAAAAACTCACCTGTGCCTGAACCATATATTACTCAGTACCAATATGATTCCTTCAACCGTTTGACAGTGGGAGTAAATTCTTTAAAGGACGCCTGGAGCCTTAATCCCTGCGATGCACCCTATGATGATAATGGGAATATAATCAGGTCAAAGCTAGGAATTACCCTTAAACAATATAACTATGTACTGAGCGAGCAGCAAAAACGTATCAATAACCAAGTACGTGATATTACCAGCACGGTAAATACAGGAATAGATTTTGAAGGTGTAACACCCGGCACCATGAGTTCAGGAAACTGGATCTGGGGAAGCAACAACAATGGTCCCAGTGCAAGTGGAATAGGAACAGCTTATTGTCATACTGGTACTCAATCTCTCAGACTTGCCGGGGGAAGTTTGGCACACTATGAATACCTGAAATTTCAATCCTACCTTGATCCAAATGTTATATGCACTCTGAGTTACTGGATAAAGACAGACGCAGATTTCAGTGCAGGCATTGGCGACGCGGCCTGGTTTTTAGTCATTGGAACTGCATCAGGGAACGTAATTGAAAAGAAGATTGGTTTGATAAACCAGTCTGATGCATGGACACAAGACAATGTACAGGTGGATATGAAAGCTCTATTCGTGGGTATAAAGGAACCTGTGGGGTACATTGAACTGGAGCTGCGCAATTATAAAAGAAACCAGGATGACGTAGGCGCAGGCCCCTCGTTTTTTATAGATGATATTACCCTCAGTGGAAGTGCTACGTGCAGCAGTTATACGTACAATCAGAATGGAGCTATAGTCTCATCCCCTGCAAAAAATATCAGCACTATTACCTACGACCCTGTGATAAACCTTGCCACAGGGATACATATGACCGATGCCCAGGGTAGCAAGCTTCTCTTTAATTACGGGGAAAACAACCAGAGAGTTTATGAAAAATGCCAGAATAGCGACGGTTCAACAGTATTCCTGGAAAAGCTTTACCTCCACGGATTGAATTCATACCCATTAGTAGAAAAAACAAAAATAAACGGAACGGAAAAAACAGTCTGTTACCTTTATGGACTGAATGGAATGCTGGCGTATCTAGATGATGGAAAATTATATTATCCATTGAAAGATCATCTCGGTTCAACACGATTGTTAATGGAAACGGACGAGAATGAAAATATTAAAAACATTATAAACTTATTCGATTATCTTCCTTATGGCCAGATGATGCGCAGGCAGGATATCAGTTCGACACAGTACCTTTATACCGGCCAGGAGTATGATTCTGAGAGCGACCTATACAATTACCGGGCCAGATTATATGATGCAGATCTGGGTCGATTTTATCAAACCGATCCTGCAGGACAGTACCCTTCACCCTATACTTATGTGGGAAATGACCCGGTGAATTTTATTGATCCAAGCGGAGAACGGGGTGGTCCAGTAGTCGGGAAGTTATCGATCTGCACTGGAGATCAGCCTGATAAGTTTTATATTTGGCAAAATTTCAAGTTGTTATCGTCCATATATTTTGATGCGCTTATTTCAGGATTGAATCTCAAGAGTAGTTTACTTAATGCACCATTAGTGAGTTCTGCAGCGTATAGCTCAAAGGATAGTGTAGTTACTTCATTATTTGGTTATCATGCTTGGTTGGAATACATTCCTAACGGAACAAATCAATT
Organism: Methanosarcina sp. UBA7; assembly: GCA_002508465.1. GTDB lineage: Archaea > Halobacteriota > Methanosarcinia > Methanosarcinales > Methanosarcinaceae > Methanosarcina. The sequence goes on from DAQQ01000019.1 coordinate 21,376, forward strand.
AAATACCTTGCTACAGTCCAATAAACTGGTGGTGGATCAGATATACCCTCTTGGACCGAATAAAACAACTATCGGTACATGGGGTAATCAAGAACGTAGACAATTTATAAATCAAACACATTATATACCTATTCCATATCAAGGTGTATACTATAACATAGAGATCCATAATAAATACCCTAAGATTACTAAGCGAAGTATTGATGTGGATGTAAACGACCTCAATGTCTTAGTGACCTTTATTATGAATAATGACAAATGGTTTATGACGGAAAACTGTGCCGATTTTGCCGCAAGAGCTTGGTATAATGTAACCGGCGAGGAATTAGCTTATAAATCGATGTTGTTATTTTCAAATAAGTGGATAGGACTTCCAAATCCAAGATCACTTACTACAGGTATAGATTACGCTAATAGTAAAGGTATTTTTATAGTAAAAGCAATATCCGGCTTAATCTTAACAGCATTCAGTTTTATCGCTATGCGATATCTATATAAAAAGCATAACTTATTTGCTCCAAGAATTTGAGCAATTTAGTCTATATGAAAAACTAAATATGAAAGCAAAAACAGATTTTTTAAACCAATATTCAATTCCGTTTTCGCTTAAAACTCAATAATTTTTCTCAGTATACATCAGTGAAAAATATTCTCTAATACTCACTTTTCGCAGATGTCTTTTCAATTTTAACAATTTTCTTTGCTATCGTTTTTTCTGAAAAACTCTCTGGTTACTCAAACAGGTATTTTTGAAATTTCCTAAAATTTTCGACGTTTTACCTTCATTGAAAACTACCAATCCCATTTCCCGAAGATTCAGCTGAGACAATAACTGAAGATTTTTGAATCATTCTCCAAAATCAATAGCATGAAAAGTGTTGTTTTTTGAAGATCTGCGGGAAGTCGCTTCTTGAGTTTTGTATAGTATTTTCAAGCTCTGGATATACTTCGTGATAGATCCCATGTAATTATTTATAATTGTGAGAACTTCAACCATTTTCAGATCAGGATAAATCGTACTTCCATGTCGAGGTAAGCCACTACATTCCCATTTCGCTTTCAGTTATGTGCCAACGCGATTGTATCAGATGTGAGCTTATCCGCGTTTAAAGGCATTAAACCGGAGCTTACAAACTTCATATAGTCAGCTTGCATCTCTCCGGATTCGTCAATGACTTCTATCTGCTGAAGTCACAAATATCATCTTATAAACTGTCCTTCTTATTTTCATTCACCTTCTCCCAAGTACAACATAAAAAGGATCAAAAGGCCTGATCAGAAAGGCCTCAGAAACATTGGATCTATATATTCGATTGCTCCGTCCCCTTTAAAACAACCCTTATTTCTTCTTTCCGATTCCAACAACAGTACCCTTCCATTTCTGGTTTTTGTGTCTGACAGCCATTCCGGTTTTAAAAGTTTGTGTGTTCATCTTGTTATGCTCCTTGTACGTTACTACAATAAAGTATATAGGCCTAAAATATATAAACTTTATTCCTTTATATTAAATTAGAGATGAAACTGAATAAGTGATATTGGAGTGTTTTTATGATAGATATATAGAAAAGTGATTGTTATTTTCAGTCTAAACTATATATTATTTAGGCCAAGTTGTGGTATTGAATAAGAAAGACCGGGTAAGATAAAAGGAGTAGTAAAATGATTCAGAAAAAAGGAAGAGCAACAAAATGGTAGAAAATTCAGAAAACCTCGAAAGAGCAACAATATCCGAGGCTTACTTAATTCTTGAGTCCTTCAACCTGACAAATGAGGAAACTTGCAGAATAGCACAACAAATAGCAAATAGGAAGGCAGATTCCTGCGATACATGAGGTGATCTAAATGATCCTCATTCTCTGTACCTTGGGAAGAAAACGCACCTGCGAAAGAGAGAAAGGAAATTGATTAATCCCTTTAATGTCATAAAGTTTATAAAGTTTAAGTCTACTATCTAAAGAATATGACTGGAGAACCTAAGAGACCGTCTAATACAGTACCCATGAAGATATTATGTAGTATGGTGATAATTCCGAATAGACATGATGAAGTAGAATATTTCAAAGTGGATTCCAAGGGATACCCTATGCCTAAAAAAACGGCATACGCAAACAAAGAAGTAACTATTATAGTTGGACACAAAGAGCGAAATAACCTTATGGTTACGCCTGATGACCGTGTATTCACTGGCGTTTTTGGGAATAATGGGCGCCTGTCTTCCGTGGGAAAAGATTTAGAAGGGCAGGAACTTACGGTTATTGTGCATATTCCTGACGAAAATTGATTTTTTTTCACTCTTTTAACATGAGAACAACATATCAGGCATTAAACTCCAGTCGCGGTAAAATCAGGTCAAAAGCGGTAGTCAGAGGGCCTGGTTTAGTAAGAACTCGTGCGTTCGAATCGCACCTATCGCACTAAACTTTTTTTAATAGCTCTTATTTTTGCTCATAATCTTTTTCTACATCTCTTTTGAGTTTCGGCAAAATGGATATCTAAGGAGACGAGTTTAATAACGGTTTTCGTTGACAATTGGTTGACATTCGAGTGTTGACTTTAAAACACTCTGGGGTTGTGGGCAAGCGTCCTGGCAATTGAAACTCTTTGTTGCTGGCCCCCGCTCATTTGGGAGGGAAACTAGTGTCTTGGCAATTTAGTTGTTGTGCATAATTTTGGTAGCTTCTCATCAGCATACAATGATTTTGAGCTCATCAGATTACCAATAACTAAATTTTCATGACACTTTCGATTTTCGACTTATACTTGTCTATCATAAAAACACCTTATACTTTGATTCCATAATTCCCAGGTGAAGACTGCTGCGGCTTCGGGGCAGGCACTTCTAAAGCTTTTATCCAGTTTTCCCCATCCCATTTTTTCCAGTGCATCATTATCATTGCACGGTTTAACAAAAGTTCTTCTCCCGAGTCAATAAAACCATTTCCATTCTTAAGTCCATGTTCAAAAGTATATCTAAGGCGTCCAGAGTACCATTCCAAAAATTGTAAGAATGCTTCGGATTTCGATATCCTCAGCTTCTGCATAAAGAATGCAGTACAGATTTCTTGCAGTTGATCCTGTCTCGGTAGCCAGATATAATTAATAGAGTTATTTCCGAGGTGGAGTAAAACCTCAACTTTTTCAAAAGCAGGATTATAAACAAAATCACCGGATTGGAATACCCAGTTCTTCTGAATTTCCTTCGCGAGTGAGCACATTCTGATATATTTCTCTGATGTATCCATTTCAACCAACCTTAAAATGAATTATGAGTAATAGGCTAAAAGGAGTAACCGAGCTGGGTGAAAGTATTGAACACAGATGATTCATATAATAAGTCTTTCTTTTTCACAGTAATCAATAGATTTGCACTTGACTTGTCAGAGCACTATCAAAGACTTTTCAGGAGAAAATTATGAGAATAAAAGTTTGTGGTATTAAAAGGGTCGAAGATGCTATTATGGTTGCATACTGTGGAGCTGATGCAATTGGATTGGTAGTGGGACAAAAGCATAATTCAGACGATTTTATTGACAAACATTTAGCCCAAAAGATCGTGAAAGAATGCCCGCCTTATATTTCGCCAGTTCTGGTTACAGAACTGGATAATGCTAAAGAAATCTCCAATCTGGTGCATAAAATAGGTGTTACTTCTATCCAGTTGCATTCCGACTGTACAGTTGATTGTATCATATTGCTGCGTAAAATCTTCCCTCATATAAAAATAATCAAAAACTTTCATGTTACCGGGTTAGGAATTATTCACGCTATGAAACCCTTCGAATCCGTGGTGGATGCTTTCATTCTGGATACTCTTGATTTAGCCAATGGTAAAGTAGGTTCAACAGGTTTAGTCCATGACTGGAACATTAGTAGAAACATCGTTAAAGAGATATCACGACCAGTTATCTTAGCAGGAGGTCTGACTCCAGAAAACGTTGGAGAGGCTATACGGTTTGTAAAGCCATATGGTGTAGACGCTAGTTCCGGGCTTAAAGGCTCTAATGGTTTCAAAGATGAAACGAAAGTGACTAATTTCGTGTATCGTGCAAAACATGAGTTTTTCAAGGTAAGAAACTTGTCTTTAGAGAACTAAATCCAGGCTTTTAGAAGAAAAATCAGGCTGTTAGGAGATGTTCACAGGTAATAACTTCACGTTCAATTTACTGTTATATAAAATTTAATTAAATTTCATCACTCTTTTACAATAACAGTTTTCTGACTTTGTATCCTGAAGATATCCCTATAAGCGATAACGATTTTGAATGGGATATTGTAGTGTTTGCAGAAGTATACGAACTTATCCAGGTTGACCTTAATGGAGATAACATTACACTTCACTATCTGGATAGTGGGGTCCCAAAGAGTGAGCTGCCTTGATTACACTGGATAATCCGGGGTTTTTTCACTTGTTAATTTTTGCCTATTTTTCCTGCACTTGTTAATAAAATCATTAGTGGAATTCTTGGTCAGGTTATTAGTGTGATTCATTGATAATTTTTGAGTTTTTTATAGCACAAATTGGCGATTATGTTGTTCTTGAGCCAGTTTGTACAATCTGGTTTGGAGTGATGGGAACACGAAGCAGTCTGCTTGTCAATAGAAATCTTATTATGAGTTATGTTATGAACAACTCAATTATTAATACCGATATTCGTTTTTCGATCGTAGAAAACAATTCGTTTCTTGGTGCCGGATCAATTATCACAGATTTAATTCTGAGGAATGCTGATCAGAGTGATACCAAGTTGAATTCAATGATGGTGAAAGTTCTCGTCGGTAAGGGAATAGTTAATTCCGGATATTATATCCTGGGTCTGGCTTTTGGAAGTTTATAGAAATAAGGGATCGAAGTAAGCACTTAGAACGATTCATATGAAAAGTCTTACTTACGGCAATTTCAGGATTAACGAATAATAAATGAATAAGCCAGATTCTAAAACTCATATCAATCTTTTTTGATATCTATCCTGTGGGTTTTTATGAACTAAACCCATATCGATTACGAGAATCAAGTTTTATTTTTGAAAGAAGAAATACTGATATTGTTATGTCAGAGAATAAGTATTTTCATAACTTTCGTAGGTGTTAAAAGTGCCTGGAAATCCTAATGAAATAAAACTGGTAAACAATGCTATGTCTAATGCTACCCGACGGAAGATAATGAACTTTTTATCGGTAGGAGATAAAAGTACTGAGGAAATTGGAGGAGAGATAGGGAAGACCATGCTTGATTTCCATCTCAAGCTTCTTCAGCAGGCTAGTTTGATTGAAATCGAAGAAGGGACTGTGAGACTAAGCGAATATGGAAAGAATTTCCTTAAAGAGAAAGAAGAGAAAGGTGCAGATAAAACTGCAGAGATTTCTCAGGCAAAACCAATAGAGATTACTGAAGTCAGGCAACTTTTACCCTGTATAGCCGATTCTTCAAAGTTCAGGGTAATTGCAAACATAGCTCCTCCCCTGGGTGGAACCCTCAAGGTTCTTGAGCCCATCTTTCCCAGAGGCAGATACTCAGACAAGATAAGTGCTCTGATAATGCAAAAAGGAGAAGTCATTACAACGGTTTACGGGACTGGAAAAGTTACCATGACAATGATTAAAAACGAAGACGAAGCAAAAAAAGCTCTTGAGAACCTGAGAAGTACCATCAATGAGGCTATTGCAAAAGGTGTCGCTCCGGCTCCAAGGGAAAAGGTTCGGATCGAACCTATGGAGCTCTATAAGTACCTTCCTCAGACAAACTGTGGTAAGTGCGGTGAACAGAGCTGTTACACATTTGCAATAAAGCTCATGGGAGGGGAGGTCACTTTAGACAAATGCGCATCTCTAAAAGAACCAAGCTATATAACCAACTTCGAGCATCTGCAAGTCTTAAGTGCATACATTTGAGCAGAAGTAATCTGCAGTCGTTTGAAAAACAACATTTTAAACAGGAACCTCTAGAGAAGGTTAAAAATAGTGATCACTGACAGTCCAAACATTCCAAAAATTTATTATATTCTATCGACACAGACAATTTTTATTTAGAATTGCAGAAGAAGAGCTGTGGTCAGATCCTGTGAATGGTATGCCGCTATAAGAAGTTGCCAGAAAAAAAGAACTTCAGCAGGTGTTGAAGATGTCGGAAAATCCGAATGAGACAAAACTCGTAAACTTTGCTATGGCCAATAGTATTAGAAGGAAGATAATTAACTTCCTAGCGGATGGCTACAGAAGTACCGGGGAAATCGGAGAGATAGTCGAGAAGGCAACGCTTGGCTTTCATCTCAAGATTCTCAAAGATGCCGGCCTTATTGAGCTGGAAGAAGAGACTGTAAAGTTAAGTGAATACGGAACAAATTTCCTAAAAGGTAAAAAAGAGAAAAATGCTGAAGAAATTACGGATTTCTCGCAGGCAAAACCAATAGAAATTGCAAGGGTCAAACAGGTTTTGCCCTGCATAGCTGATTCCTCAAAGCTTAGGGTGAGTGCAAATATGACTCCACCACTTAGTGGAGTTTTGAAACTCCTTGAGCCCCTCTTTCCAAGAAGTAATTATTCAGATAGAAAAGATAGCCTGATAATTCAAAAAGGAGAAATCATCACAACCGTTTATGGTAGTGGGAAAGTCTCCATCAGAATGGTCGAAAATGAGGACGAAGCTAAAGAAGAACTTGAAAGACTAAAGAGTATTATCAATGAGGCTATTGCAAAAGGTGTCGCTCCAGCTCCGAGAGAAAAAGCAAAGGTCGATCTCATTGAGATCTACAAATACCTACCCCAGAACAATTGTGGTAAGTGTGGAGAGCAGGGATGTTATAGCTTTGCCATCAAGCTTATGGCAAGACAAGTTGCTCTGGAAAGGTGTACTCTTCTTAAAGAACCGGAGTACGCAAGTAAGCAGGAGCATCTGCAAGTTCTGACCAGTTACATCTAAGCTCCATTAATAAATATAGTTCGTTAGGAGGAACCATTGAAGACACTTACTATAGTGCTCACCGACGGTCCTTATATTTCAGAATACTCTGAAATTGCCTGCAAATTAGCCGAAGAAGCACTTAAACAATATCATGTGAACATATTCCTTTACCTGGATGCAGTGCATATACCCAAAAAAAGTCAGAATCCATCTTTTTTTACTAACACAGGCGAACTTTTTACCACACTCGCAGAGAAGGGAGCTGTTATCAGAGCATGTGCAAGGTGTGCTGCTGCACGAGGTTACATTGCAGAAGGTGATACTTTGAAAGGAAGTAACTGCAAAGACTACCTTCCCGGAATAAAGATCTCCAGTCTTTATGAACTCGCAGAAATGCTGAAAAAGAGTGATAGAGTAATCTCACTGTCAAGATAAGTTCCCCAAAAGAGGTCTGAACGATGAAATCAGTTTTCTATCTGCTGGATACTGCCCCATACGGAAGTGAAAAGGCATTAGGAGCATTGAATGCCGCTGCAGTAAGTCTTGCAGAGATGAACGTGACTCTCGGTCTTTACGGAGATGGAGTTTATCTTGCAGCTGCTGACCAGGATAGCACAAATCTTAGAATGCCAAACCTTTCAGATATTCTCTATTCTTATGGTGAGCTAAGAGTACTGGTGCATGAACCCTCACTGATCGAGAGGGGGCTTTTTGATAAAACTCTTATAGAGACCATAGAGCTTGTCGATGAAGAGGACTTCCTCAAAGAGATGGAAAATTTAGACTCCGTAATCTTATTTTAAAAAAAGAGGTGATAGTATGCAGGAAGAATATGAGGTGTTTCTGCTGACAAAGCCTCCATCTAACCCACGGTCGGAATTGTGTCTTAAACTGGTTACTCGCTCTGGAAATGCCAGGATTTACCTTGCGGGAGATGGAGTATATCATCTGCTTTCCGATATACTGGAACTACCCGGATACACAGTTTATGCCTGTCAGGAAGATCTCAAGGCTAGAGCTATAAACGTTAGAGAAAAAGTTATAATTCCGGACAATTTTTATTCCGTTCTTGTAGAGGATATGATGGAGCACTGTAAACGTGCATACACGTTTTAAATGACAGTTGGCAGATTACAATAAGAGTCAACTGAAAGGAAAGTTATAATGGCTGAAAAGCTTCCACCTGAGTTTATTAAGGAATTAGAGTTCGTGAATAAGTTACACGAGCAGGCAGTCTGCAACAAAGAGAAGTGCAGAGAGTTTAGTGAAACTTTATCTAACCTTCTTGTCAGGCTTGAAGACATGAAGTATTACAGGACAGCAGACAGGCTAATGAGCATTCTCACAAATTGCAGTCCGAAAGAAACATCACATTGCGAAAAAGCAACACTTGTGGGGGAGAGGATGAAAGAGACAGTGAAAGAAGCACTCTTTAGATGACATGACTTTATGAAAAAACTAACTTATAAAACCTTAGATTCCTTTAAAATCGTTGTATAATAAATCGTTGTACAATAATACATTAAACTCTTTTCTATTTTGTTTTGTGATGTACTCGGATAAATTACTTTTGTCTTTTTCTCTATTTGTCTCTATTATAAGTTAATTTACTGTTTCTTATTACTTTAGTGTGAAAAACAGAAAGATTTTCTTTTTCTACTAATTTTACTTAAGAATACTAATTTTACTTAAGAATCATGATTCTGAAAATAATTTTCATAAACATTGAACGATAAAATAATAAAACTATAATTTTAAATAGTATATGAATATAATTGCATATACTCATATAATGGTGGTGATGCCGCGGATATTGTGCAAATATTTAAGGCGCTGGCTGATGAAAACAGATTGCGGATACTTAATCTATTAAGAAACGGTGAATTGTGCGTCTGTGATATTGAAGCAGTTCTGAATATTAAACAATCCAATGTTTCCAGGCATCTTAATAAGTTGAAAACGACAACGATTATCGTTTCCGAAAAAAAATCTCAGTGGGTTTATTACCGGCTTAATGAGGAAATTTTTCTAAAGTATCCTTTTCTCTTAATCATTCTCAACAACGAAATTGGAAAGATCAGCATTTGCGAAGAAGACTTATCTTTGTTGGAAAAATTCAAAATAAGCGGTAGATCTTGCGAGTAACTATCTAAAATAATTGTTTTCACTAAAACAGAGGAAGATCATATGGAAAAGTCCACTGTATCAAAATTATCATTTTTAAATCGTTATTTAACTGTTTGGATTTTCCTGGCTATGTTTATCGGTGTAGCCTTAGGTTTTGTTTTTCCCGGCTTTTCGGAATTTTTGCAGAGCCTTTCTATTGGCACTACATCCATTCCCATTGCCATTGGATTAATAGTTATGATGTATCCTCCACTGGCGCGGGTTAAATATGAGGAATTAGGCAAGGTTTTCAAAAATCATAAGGTATTGTTTTTGTCCTTACTGCAAAACTGGATTATTGGCCCTATTTTGATGTTTATCCTGGCAATAGTATTTTTGAGGGACTATCCCGAGTACATGGTAGGCGTGATTCTAATAGGGCTAGCAAGATGTATTGCCATGGTAATTGTATGGAATACTCTGGCAGACGGAGACAATGAGTATGCTGCTGCTCTGGTCGCCTTCAATTCTATCTTTCAGTTAGTCTTCTATTCCGTCTTTGCTTACTTCTTTATAACTGTACTGCCTGAGTGGTTGGGACTTAGTGGTATGGAAATAGATATCTCTATGAGAGAAGTTGCTCAGAGTGTTGCCATTTACCTTGGAATTCCTTTCGCTGCTGGCTTTTTAACCCGCTACTTCCTGCGTCCTTCAAGAGGAGCAAAATGGTATGACGAAGAGTTCATTCCCAGAGCAGGTCCTATTTCTCTTTACGCTCTACTGTTTACGATTGTTGTAATGTTTTCATTAAAAGGCGAATATATCGTTACCTTACCTTTAGATGTTGTAAGGATTGCAATTCCTCTCTTAATCTACTTCGTATTTATGTTTGGGATCTCCTTTTTTATTGCTATGAAGTTAGGGGTAAATTACGGACAGACGACATCCCTTTCTTTTACCGCAGCCAGCAATAATTTCGAACTGGCAATTGCAGTTGCAGTAGCGGTTTTCGGCATAAATTCCGGGCAAGCATTTGCAGCAGTAGTAGGTCCTCTGATTGAAGTGCCCGTTATGATAGGACTTGTCAATGTTGCACTTTACTGGAGAAAGAAATATTGTATCCCATTTAAAGCATGCGAAGGCTGATAAACTCAAAATTGCTTCTCTGAATCCTATGTTCCAAATAATCAATTAAATTTCGGATCATGGAAGCAATCCTGAAAATTCTTGATGATTAAGAACTAAATGGCTTTTGGGATAGGCTCGTTAAATAGAAATCAATATCTCAGTTAATAACTCATTAAATGAAAATAGTAAATGATCAAAAAGTGAACTAAACACCCTTTTAACAATTTTACTTAGAAAAGGAGCTTTTACATGAAGTGGCCTGTAACTTCCGGTGATTATATAGTAGGGGACCCAAAATCCCCAGTAGCAGTAGTAACCCTTGCCTCTGACTATCGAAGTCTGAACCTAAAAAACTACGCCATCTGTGGAACCTGTTTTACGGAGAATTTCGGGATTGGGAAGGTAATAGTTAATGTGCTCTCTAACTCTCACATAAGTTGCCTTGTTGTCTGCGGGAAGGAAAGTGATCATTTTGCAGGGCAGTCCTTGCTGGCACTTGCCGAAAACGGGATTTCGACTTTCGGAGGATCAAAAAAGATTATAGGATCAGAAGGAGTGATTCCTTATCTTGACGATATTCCGGCGACCGCAATCTCCCGCTTCCTCCGGGAAATTGAGATTATTGACCTTGTAGGAACAACTGATCACACAGTCATTCAACAGGCGATCGATTCCTGTAGTGGAAAAGAAAGAAATGAAGCTCCGGAAATTTCCATGCCTGAGATTCATGAACACAGCTGGAAGAAATATGAACATGAGGTAAAACAGAATGTAATGTCCAAAATTAAGAAAGGATAAGCCCCTTGAAGACATTTATTGAAAAATTAAAAAAGAAGTTTGCTTCCATTTAAACTTCATCAAACTCTATACTGATGCTACCTGCTTTTTTTACCAGGGATTTTGCAAGGAAACCACTTTCCATTCTGCATAGATTGAGCACTGCACAGGGTACAAGGCAATTAGAGGAGCACTGCGCCTCCTGTGCTCTATCAATGACATAGTTGTTCTTGATATCCAGAATTTCCATCATGGGAACTTCCATGTGAGAGAATTTCTTTATCTTTTCACACGGAGTTTCGATATCAACAATAATTTTATTTCCTTTTTTGCTTCCATGTATCTTGTGGACAAAACCACAGAGAGTAGAATTTACAGTAAATTCAGCCAATTTGTCACCCTTAATTTTGTCATTTAAGTTTTTGTTATTCAGATAAATGGTCCCAGCAATGCATAGACATTAATTGAAACCGAGATCATTCGGATTGTAGTATTTCAAGGGTTTTTTCCAGAGCTTCTGAGATTTCATTGTCCTTGAGATTCTTGTCTTTATTCTTCTTAATTCCTAACTCAGAAATTACAATATGTCGATCCACTTTGAAACCTGCAAGTTCGAGAGTTTTACTTGCACAGTTTACCGGGCAGCCATCAATTGCAATTATCCTTTCTGAAGCCTCGGCAGATTTCATAAGTCCGGGGACTCTAGCTCCGATTCCTACGGTACACATAAGGTTTCCAAAGTTTTGTTTTTCGAGTTCAATTGCAACTTTATTTGAAAGCTGACCTACATTTGAAGCTCCGACACAAGGGAAAATTGCCACATTTGCTGAACCGCATGAACATTTTGTATCTTCTACCATGATTTATTCTCCTCGTTGACTTTTATTAGAATTTTTATTTTTTAATATAACTAGGTCTCTTTTGTTATTGAGAAATCCACTTTCTAACTTCTTTTTCATCTGGAGCCTTGCCTACTGTTTTCAAATCCCCATCAACTACAACTGCAGGGGTAACCATGACACCGTAGTTCAAAATTTTTTCAACATCCTCAACTTTAACAACTTCGGCTTCAACACCTGTTTCTTTTAATACTTTTTCAATAATTTCCTTTGTTTTTTTACACTTTGCACAACCAGTACCAAGAATTTCAATTTTCATGTTTCTAACCTCTATTTTATTTTCTATTGCTTTTGTCTTTGTATTTTTTGTATATTTCAAGCTTCAGAACTTTTTGATATCATAGAATAATATTAAACAAATATCCCGTAAAAATAATAGATATGGTCATGATTAAAACAAAAGCCCCTATTAACTCGTTTTTAAGCACCTTTTTCAGAATTATTATTTCTGGGAGGGAAATTCCATTAACCGCCATAAGGAAGGCTAAGGCAGTCCCTACTGGAAGCCCTTTGCCAATCAAGCTTTCTACTATGGGGATCATAGCCATAACATTCGAGTAGAGAGGCACCCCTATAACGACTGCAATTGGAACGGCAAACGGATTGCCCTTACCTGCATATTTCGCCAGGATACCTTCAGGTGCGTATCCATGGAAGATGCCTCCGAGAGTGACTCCAATAATCACATATATCCAGACTTTTCCCACAATATCTTTAACACTGTCATAGGCAATAGCAGCCCGTTCCATTATGTTGAGCTCTTCAGGCTTCTTGGACTGATCACCGACTTTAACCTTGTAAACAAAATCAGCTACGTATCTTTCCATCTTCAGGAGACCTATAAGATATCCAGCTAGCACGCCAAGTAGAATACCTGATACCACATAGATCAAGGTTGCTTTAAGACCAAGAGTGGCCCACAGTGCAGCAATTGCGGCTTCATTTACTAAGGGGGAAGTAATTAGGAAGGAAAAAGTTACTCCTAGGGGAACTCCGGATTCCACAAACCCTATAAAGATTGGAACGGATGAACACGAACAGAAAGGGGTGACCACTCCTATCATTGAGGCCAGCAGATAGTAGTGAAGTCCTTTTTTTCCTCCAAGAATTTTTCGGGTTTTTTCAGGGGTAATATAGGTTCTGATATAGGAGACAACAAAAATCATAAAAGCTAACAGGACGAAAATCTTCATCACATCATAAATGATGAAATTGACACTTGCCCCAAGGTGAGTATCAGGTGCGATCCCGAAGACCTCGTATGTCAGTTTGTCAGCAATCCATTGAAGAGGATAGAATATATCAACCATTTTGGAATCCTTCTTTAAGGTTCGTTATCTAATTTGAGATCGAATCCGCTCTCAATCATATCAGTATACATTGATATATTCTTTATGGAATAAAAAGTTAACGGTACTATTGAACTCTAGGTACTATTTGATTATGTGGTATTTGTATTGGATTTCAAAAGGTTTTAAGATAGTCAACTAAAATTACAAACCTTAAATGAATCCAATAAAGAAGTCATAAGAGATAGAAAAACAATACATCATATATCCTGGATTACAGATCTTGAACTTCGACTGAAGTGATTGGACAAAAAAATTACTCGTCAATAACTTTTAAAACCTTTCTGATTTTATTGTTTTCTATCGAATAGAGCCTCATCTTCCCTTCTTTTCTTACCTTAATTATTCCCCAATCCTGTAACTTTGCAAGGTGCATCGAAGTATTGGATTGGGTCCTACCAATTATTTCCGGGATCTCACAGGCACATAGCTCCCCTGTATTACCATATTTGTTTTCTCTGCATTTATTCTCAGATTCGATTAAAGCCTTAATTATTCTATACCTTGTATCTTCGCTTAGAGCTTTGAAAAGTTTTATATTTTCTTCATCAATCATATCATTAATCATTGAATCTTTGAAACTATATATATTTTTCGAAATAGGAAATAGACTTATTGTTGAATGGGAAATAAAGACTATTTTAACTCGCACATTTCCTCATACTATGAAAGAAGGTAGATCTCACGTTCTTCAAATTCAGTCTTTTCTCAAAGAAAATCTCTTGTGAATGGTAAAACTTATATCTAATATCGATATATATCGATATAATGATATGTTCTTATGTCAGTAAATGAGGTGTGCTTTAATGAGCAAATTTGGCAAAACTTTACTTGGGAGACTCACGGGGAACGATAAAAGTTGCTGCTGTTGTGGGTCTTCCATAGTTGGTATCAGAACAATAAGGGTTGACGACAAAGATATGAATGTTGTCGGATTAGATGAAGAATTTAAAAAACACTTTGAAGCGGGCAAAACACCAGAAAATATAGATGCTGGAGAGCTTATGCAAAATCTATTGAAAATTAATGTAGTTTCTGAAAATGAACTGGAAAATTTTAAAGCTGCAATATTGAAAGAATATGTAACATACTGGCAAGGGAATGAGCATTAAGTCGTATCGATATCTGTAGATATGGTCTTGAATTCACCTTTTAAGCATGAATTATTCCGAGGTCTCGCGAATGAACTCTAAATGTAAGATCTGTGGAAAAGAAGAAGGTTCCTTGTTCAGGGCGAATCATAAAGATTTAGGAAGTATAAAGCTCTGTGTAGGTTGCTGGTCTAGTGAACAGAGCAAAAATAAGTTGCTTCCTTTAGAAGGGGGAAGTAGCTGCTGCAAGTAGTTACATGAAAAATGAAGGAAAAGGGAGATCGCTGTGACTGAAGGAACTAAAATAGAAATTGAAAGTTTGGAGCACTTTATTTCTGACAAAAAACAGCTTGAACTAAGGACACAAAGGCTTAGTTCTTTGTCGAGTGAACTGAATAAAAAAACATTACCTTCGGAGGTTAGAATTTTTAAGGCTCTTGCAGATACTAATCGCCTTAAAATCATAAAATTACTAAAGGAAGGAGAACTCTGCGTTTGCGAACTAACTGCTGTCCTCAACACTTCTCAGTCGACTGTTTCTCACCATCTTTCTGTGCTGAAAAATGCAGGTTTGATTAAAGAAAGGAAAGAAGGAAAATGGTCTCATTTTCGTCTTTCTGATGGAGCAGTCATTGAAATCCTTAACCAGGCAAAACTGCTTATTGACGAGTAATATCTAGATGAAGTTCTTCTATTGAAAATGTAATATTGAAAGAAAATTTAACATTTCAAAAACGCTTATTTTAGAAAAATAAGGTTCCAGACAGAGTAATCCTGGGAGTTTCTGCTTCGATAGCGGTAGCTTTTGTTAATAACCTTATTTTCTAGATTCATTTCAAAAATATAATATTAGAATGTCAAAGCGCAACGGGAACGCTAAAAAGTAGAGGTCTGAAAGAAAATTAGTTTTAAGGAAGATCAATATGTTCTGGAATAACTTATCCGTGGCAGTCAATTATTTTATTGAAATTGCCGTAGAGCTCACTGTTTTATTCATCGGGATAACCTTTCTCGTGGGACTGATTCAGGAGTACGTGTCGGACGAGACCATAAAAAAAGTTATGGGAGGGCGGCACAAAGTTGTAGGCAGCATCCTTGGGGCGGGATTTGGTGCTCTCACCCCTTTCTGCTCCTGTTCAACCATACCAATGCTACTGGGAATGCTCAACGCTGGGGTGCCTTTTGCCGCAGCAATGGCATTCTTGTTCTCATCACCCTTGCTAAACCCGGTGATAATATCCCTATTCGTCATTCTGTTGGGCTGGAAGGTGGCTTCTCTCTATTTTACCGTCACTTTCGTGGCTGCAATTCTCATTAGCCTCTTACTCGACTGGCTAGGCTTTGCCAGCCAAGTTAAGTCAGCGGCCGTTATACGAAGCAGCTGCGACTGTCAGCAGACAACGGACGCAAGATCCAGGATACAGCGGTCTGCAAAATTCTCATTCAGCCTATTTCGTCAGCTTATGCCCTATCTTCTCATTGGAGCGGGCATTGGCGCATTTATTCACGGATTCGTGCCTACTGAGATCGTTTCCCGTTTCGCAGGGCCGGATAATCCTCTGGCAGTTCCTGTAGCTGCAATTGTTGGTATTCCTCTCTATATCCGAGCGGAGACCATGATACCCATCGGACTGGCTCTCATTGAAAAGGGAATGAGCGTGGGGGCCGTTCTGGGATTGGTAATCGGCGGGGCAGGAGCCAGTATACCCGAGCTGGCGCTTCTTTCAGCCATATTCAAGAAAAGACTGCTGTCAGCCTTCGTAGTGACAATCCTTATTATAGCTGTGACTGCGGGATATCTGGCCAATCTGCTACCACTATGAAAGCTGTCAAAAAGTTAAAGAATAATACCAGACAAGTAGATTAAAGACCTGGCATCATTTCCCAAATACCTGGGTCATCCAGTCTTTTATCTCATCTCTGACTTGGCGGAAGACCTTAAGTTTCTCTTCCTCTGATCCCACAGCTGCAGCGGGATCTTCAAAACTTTTGTGAATCACTTCTCTCGCTCTGGGATATTTTGCAGGGATCTCCAGATTTGTACTGCAGATAGGACAGGAAACTTTAGCACGATCACATACCGTGACTGCCATATCAAAAATGATATCTTGGAACTCTTTGGGAGTTTTGGAGTATTGACTGGAAATATCAATGCCTATTTCCTTCATTACCTGAAGAGCATGAGGATTAACAGTTGTGGCACTGACACCTGCGCTGTAAGCCTCGTATCGGTCTCCATAAATAGCCCTCAAAAGACCTTCCGCCATCTGGGACCTGGCAGAGTTGTGGGTGCATAGAAAGAGAACCTTTTTCTTTTCCTGTGATCTTGTATTTGGTGTCATCTAATTAGTATTGCATATAATGATTGATTAGCATTATGAAGGTTTCTTCAACCTATTAGACAGAAATTAAAAAATCCAGATGAGAAATGAAGACTTTTTTATGAACAGGTAAGGATAAACTGGAAATAAGTAAGAGTAGTCTTTTAGAACTTTTGATGTTTACTCATACCTCTTTCCATATATTTATCCCATCTTTTTTATACCCGGGCTTTTAATTTCAGGCTCTCGACTGGCAAATCTCCGTATTGCCTTTTACTAATATCCAAATCTTCATTTAGGATTTCTACCGAAAACCCTGCTTTTTTCAGAAGCCTCAAATATTCATCTTTTAAAACTGCACCAGCAATACAACCTGCAAGCAAGCTACTGTCATTTTTAAGCTCTTCAGGTAAGTCCTCCAGGAGAACCATATCCGAGATATACATCCTTCCTTCGGCCCTCAAAACCCGGAAGGCTTCTCTGAAAACCTTTTCCTTATCCGGAGCCAGGTTAATTACACAGTTACTAATGATGATATCCACAGAACTATCTTTAACCGGAAGAGCCTCAATATCTCCATGACGAAATTCAACATTTGAATATCCGTATTTTCTAGCATTAGACTGCGCTTTTTCAACCATTTCAGGAGTCATATCTACTCCGATAACTTTCCCTGAGCTTCCGACTTTCTGTGCAGCAAGAAAACAATCAAACCCTGCACCGGAACCCAGGTCCAGAACGACATCTCCTGGCTTCAGTTCTGCAAAAGCGGGAGGGTTACCACAGCCAAGTCCCATGTTTGCATCCGGAACAGCGTTGATGTCACTGTCAGAGTAGCCAATAGATTTTGATAGATCTGCCGCACTCGAATCACTACAACATCCACTCGAACAACAGAGCCCGCCTACCATTGCTATTTTTCCGTATGTCTCTCTAATTACTTGCTTTTTTTCATTTGCATCCACAATATCACCTTCCTTTTAACTCATTAGATCTTCACTGTCTTTTCACTACCCTGTTCTCAAATAATGCATTCTACTTGAATCTCAGTTACATGTAAATGTTAGGGGTTAATTTGCTACATAATTAAGTTATACGAACTCTTTTATTTACGAACTCTTTTATTGCTGATTTTCAATTAATGCTGTAAATTACTGTTAACTGTACCTTCCTATGTTTATCTCTTTCTCACTTTCCTCTAGCTCTTTTGAAGAGTCTGATGACAAGTATCCTGCACCAATGCAAGGAGAATTTGGTTTCAGATGGTAATCATGTTTATTCTGGTTCACAAAGAGAGGATTTATATAAATGTCAGTGGCTGATTTTGCTTTTTTATAATTTCCACCCGTATTATTGTAAAGACAGTTGTTTTCAAGCACAAAGGCGTGTGTTTTAGAGAGATAATTAATCACCGCATACCCTGTCCCATTTGGATTTTTCGTACGCTGTTTGGTATTCACGATTATGTTGTTGCAAACAATCGTTTTGTATCCTGTACCTTGGGGTGAAAGATCAATGATAGAACTATATGAGTCTGTAGAAGAAGGAGGATACAGATGGATAACAGCTGCGTGATATACTCTATCAAACACATTATTCTCAATCAGGGTATCATAGAATCCACTGGTTACAATCCCTCCTACCCAGTCAATACTGGGATTAGTGCCTGTGTTATAGAGGGTATTCTTATAAATATGGACATTCTGTGCCTCTTCTTTGGGATAAGCCTCTCCATAGCCTATCAGCCAGATTCCAGGGCCATAAGTATTGTATATAGTATTATTATATACCTCAACATCGTTGACGACACCTGTTGTTTTCTCAATAATGACTCCTGAGCCGCCTGCACTCCAGTGGTAAAAGGAATCTATTACGTTATTATGAAATTTTACGTGGTTTGAGTTCCAGACTCTTAGGCCGCTGTTGGTCCTGCAGGTTATTGTGTTATTCCAGGCCTCTACATTCAGGCAATCAATAGCAAAAAGACCGTCGTGTCCCAATTTATATACTCTATTATTGTAAAACTTGATATTGGAGCCTCTCTCCACTCTTAACCCGTCTCCATGCCCGTCGTGCATATACATATCATGAACATCTACATTTTTAGCGTCAAGGAATTTGAGCATGTTGTAATATCCTTGCCCTCTCTTTTTATCTTCGTTCTTGTCATGATTTCCATTTATTTCAAACCCTTTTATAGTGACTCCATAGACTCCAGTGCTGTCCATCTGTGTTATCATGGGCTTGCCCACTGGCCAGTTCGCATTATCTTTGAGCTTTACCACGGCTGTATCATCTCCTTCTAAGATTGTATTACTTCCAATTAGAATACTATCAGAGATGACGTATGTGTTTGGGCCTTTCAAATGAACGGTTGAGAACTGTGGGTTTTTTGCAACATATTCAAGAGCTTGATTTATCTCTACTTGATCATCACTTCCATCACAGTTGAAGTCTCCACTTCCATACCCAGTTACATACACCGTCTTATTCGATAGCTTAAAGGAAAAGTTAGACTCTATAGTATGGAAAATTAATATTCCCAATGCAACCAAGAATATAAAAATTCCAATAGAAAGTCCTATTTTTTTCCTATTTTGCTGTATGTACTGAAGATATTTTTCGTTCATTTTATCCTCTGCTTTAAATTATAAACTTAAATCTTGAAAAGATCTTGAAAGCTAAATCTTGGTCAGGTTTGAAATAATAAACACGTATGTTATAATTTGAAAAAAACGGACATGAAATTCTTCGAGTGATATACACAAATAAAAGAAAGTACGTGAAAGCACTTTCATCCAAATAGACAGGAGTTCTTATGATTCATATTTTAGGTTCTATTTAACCTACCTTATTTTTCTGCGTTTTTTTAAATCCCTGCTCGATAAAGTCAATCCAGGTTTCCAGGCTTTCCCAGTCATGCTTTGAAGTCAGGATAACTGGCACATTCGGGTTTAAAGAAAGAATGTCCTCTTTCATTTTCTGGGCATTGACATCAACTGCATGTGCAATGTCAACTTTATTTATAATTGCGAGCTGTGCAGTCTTGAAAATCATAGGGTGCTTGAGGATAATGTCATCTCCTTCGGTCACACTAATGATTACAACCCTAAGGTGTTCTCCCAGTTTAAAGTCCACAGGGCAGATCAGGTTACCTACGTTCTCAATTAGCAGTAGGTCCGTGTTATTGAGATCGATTCCATCAAGGGCTTTTTCCACCAGCTTTGCATCCAGATGGCACTCTTTTCCGGTATTTACCGGGATAGTAGGAACATCAAGCTTCCTGAAACGTGAAGCAT
The DNA here is from genome assembly GCA_002508465.1 of Methanosarcina sp. UBA7. Classification (GTDB taxonomy): domain Archaea; phylum Halobacteriota; class Methanosarcinia; order Methanosarcinales; family Methanosarcinaceae; genus Methanosarcina. The sequence continues at coordinate 41,244 of DAQQ01000019.1, forward strand.
CCATTTCTGCGATTACGTCCCCTGCAATCACGGCTATTCTATACTTTTCTTTGAGATGCGCGATTGCCCCCTCAATAAGCGTAGTCTTTCCTGAGCCAATTGCTCCCATAACATTTACCGCGAAAACCTGATGTTTGTCAAGTTTCTTTCTGTTTTTTTCAGCAATTTTATCATTTGCTTTGAAGACGTCATGTCCCATATGGATTACATGCATTAACATAAGATCACCTGGAAATTACTTCTCTTTTTTAGCTTTTCTTAAAATATTTCTTTCTCCAGTAGAGTGCAACATTGACAAGTCCGATCATTACGGGCACTTCAATGAGAGGGCCTACCACTGCTGCAAATGCCTGCCCGGAATTGATGCCAAAAACCGCTACTGCCACAGCAATTGCAAGTTCAAAGTTGTTACTTGCTGCGGTAAAAGCAAGAGAGGTCGTCTGCTCGTAATTAATCCCCGTTTGTTTACATATCAGGAAGGATACACCGAACATAATAACAAAATAAATTAAGAGGGGTATTGCAATCCTTACAACGTCCAGTGGCAGTGCAACAATGTATTCACCTTTTAACGAGAACATAACAATAATCGTGAACAGTAAGGCATAAAGTGAAATCGGACCTATTGTAGGAATGAGTTTGTTATCATACCATTCAGCTCCTTTTGAGGGACGCAGGAAGTAACGGGTTAAAAAGCCGGTAGCGAAAGGAATCCCCAGATAGATTGCAACACTTTGAGCAACTTCTCCCATGGATACATGTATTTCCATACCACTAAGTCCCAACCACTCAGGCAGTACGGTTATAAAGAAGTAAGCAAAGACGGAATAGAAGACTAACTGAAAGAT
>DAQQ01000109.1:0-13864 GCA_002508465.1 Methanosarcina sp. UBA7
TACTGTCAAACTAAGGTTAGTAATTTCTTTAATGAAATTTATTGGAATAAAATTGTATTAAATTAATTTTAACTGTATTTAAATAAATTTTTTTGTAAAAAAAGGCTTTTTATCGAATATTATTAAAAATAAAAGAATTTGATGGAAAATGACAAAACCTCATTTCATAAATTGATTTTTCCTAAATCAATTTTCCCATTAAGTCATTAAAAAACTTTATTTTCTCTTTACTTTTCCTGCAAAGAAACCTGTTACCAGAAGCATGGCTCCCATCCCAAGGAGGAAGAGGGGCATATCAAAACCTTCAGCTTGAGTTTCCAGTTCTGGGTCGGCGGAAGAGGAGGTATTATTATTCGAAGAGTTGTCAATAGATTCATTTGGCGTTTGAGGTACAGGAAGCCTGGGATCAATATACTGGTATACAGGTGAAAATTTTACAAGTACTCCGTCAGCTCCTTCGTATATCGTATCTACGGTAAGGTTAAGAATTTCGGTAGAGTTCTGAGAATATACAAACTGAGAACCTTCAGTAACGATATCATCCTGAAGGGAAACTCCGTTTCTACTAAGTTCAATCCAGATTCTTTTGCCTTCGGTATCCGCGCCTTTTACGTAAAGTTGATAGTCCTGTAAAAAGTCATGGGAATATCCTGACCTGACATAAATTTCCTCTCCATTGATAGCAATAATGGAAAGACTGGGTTTATCGGCAGGAATAATAGAAAGTTTTTTTTCTTTATCAGCAGCAGCTAAAGCAGGTGATATAGAGTAAAAGACTGAGAAGCATAAAGAGATAAGAAGGAAAAAAGAAAACATGGAAATAAGGTTTATCTCCTTAATTTCCTTTCTTCTCTTTTCATCTGGAACGCGCATAAATGCATCTGCCTGCAATGATTTCTTCTTTAGTATCGTCGGCTTTTCTTATTACGAGAGCTCCGTCCGGGGTTACTCCTACGGCTTTGCCTTCTATAATTCGTGAGGGCGTCGTGACCTTTACCTCTCTTCCTATGGTGTCGGAGAGAGCAAGCCAGTCATTGAGAATGTGTGAGAAAGGCTGGGTCTTAAAGAGTATATACTGTTGCTCAAGCTCAAAAAGGAAATCTTGCAGGAACGAAACCCTTTTTATGTGCGTTCCAACCTCGGCTTTCAAAGTTGTAGAGCCTGCACGGAAAGATTCAGGGATATCTTTCAAGTCCATGTTTACATTAATTCCTATTCCCAGCACAACATAATCTACTCTATCCACTTCGGCCTTTGCTTCGGTAAGAATTCCACAGACTTTCTTCCCGTTAATACGGACATCATTTGGCCATTTAATACGTGCATCAAGGCCCATATTGCGAATAACGTTTGCAACTGCAAGCCCTGCAACCAGAGTTAGCCTTGAGGCATGCCTTAGAGGAATTCCGGGTTTCAGTATCACAGATATCCAGATCCCGCCATGAGGTGAGACCCATTCTCTGCCCATTCGACCCCTGCCTCCTTTCTGCACTTCGGCAATTACAAGCGTGCCTTCTTCTTCCGATGCCGCGATTTCTTTTGCAATACTGTTTGTAGAAGTTACCTCTTCGAAATAGTGGATTTTTTTTCCTAGAAGAGTTGTTTTAAGCCCCATCTGGATTTCTTCCGGGTACAGAAGTTGAGGTACGGATTTCAGGACATATCCCCTTTTCGGAGATGATTCTATCTCATAACCATCAGCCTGAAGGGACTTGATATATTTCCAGACCATTGTCCTTGAGATCCCTAACTTAAGCCCCAATTCCTCTCCGGAAACAGGACTTTCCTGTGCATCTTTAAGTGCCTTGATAATTCGAGATCTTTTATCTCCCATCCTCGTACCCCATACAGATGTATGCGTTACACCGTATATATTTTTTTAGTTTAAATCGTTTTATATCAAACTGACCTGAATCCTATTCCTGTTTTCCAGGAGGACACGTGTCATCGCTGTGTATTCTGTGCCATGCTCACATAGGCGTGCACAGCAGCTGTAATAGCCGCAACTTTTTTGTCTTTTGCCTGAAGAGCCGAAGCCAGAGTAGCTCCTTTTTCAGCATCTGCTTTGACAACCTCTTCAACGGCTTCCAGAATATTATGATCCTCAATAAAAGCCGTTGTGAGGTCGCCTCTGCGGAAAGCAGGGTTGCGCATAACCGCTTTATGGAAGGGGATATTAGTTTTTACTCCAACGACCACATACTCGTAAAGCGCCCTTTCCATCCTGGCAATCGCTACATCTCTTGTCTTTGCCCAGACACAAAGTTTCGAAATCATTGAGTCGTAGTAAGGTGAAATGGTGTAACCTGTATGTACTCCACTGTCCACTCGAACTCCAGGCCCACCTGCTGACCGGTATCCTCTTATCTTTCCGGGAGAAGGGGCAAAATCGTTTAACGGATCTTCCGCATTGATCCTGCACTCAATAGAATGCCCGTCAATAATGATATCTTCCTGATTAAATTCAAGCTTTTCCCCCCAGGCTATCCTGAGCTGCTCTCTTACAATATCGACACCTGTGACCATCTCAGTTATTCCGTGTTCGACCTGCAAGCGAGTATTGACTTCAAGGAAATAGAAGTTGCCCTTTGAATAAAGAAACTCCACCGTCCCGGCATTTACGTAACCAATTGTCTTTGCTACCCTGACCGCGGCTTCTCCCATCTGGGCCCTCAGTTCAGGAGTCATGATAGGGGAAGGAGCTTCTTCAATAAGCTTCTGATGTCTTCTCTGAATGGAGCATTCCCTATCTGAAAGATAAATCGTGTTTCCATATCCGTCTGCCAGAATCTGAATCTCTATGTGCCTGGGTTCCTCTACATACTTTTCAATGAAAACTGAGGAATCACCAAAAGCTGAGCCAGCCATTTGCCTGGTAGAGCTGAGTGCAGCAGCAAGTTCATCGCTGGAATTAACCACTTTCATCCCAATTCCGCCTCCGCCTGCAGAGGCTTTAATCAAAACAGGATAGCCGATCTCTTCTGCAATTTTTACAGCCTCAACAGGGTCTTCAACCGCATCTTTCGTTCCAGGCACAACAGGAACGCCAGCCTTCATCATAAGGTTTCTGGCTCTGATCTTGCTTCCCATCTCGGCAATCACATGGCTTGGAGGACCTATGAAAACAATTCCTTCTTCCTCACAGCGTTTTGCAAAGACAGGATTTTCGGAGAGGAAGCCATAACCCGGATGAATTGCTTCAGCTCCTGTGTTTTTTGCAACTGCAAGAATAGCCTCCATGTTCAGATAGCTCTGGCTGGAAGGGGCCGGGCCTATCAGGTAGGCCTCATCTGCATACTTGGCAAAAAGGGCATTTTTATCAGCTTCTGAACAGACCGCAACCGTGGAAATTCCAAGTTCGCGGCATGCACGCATAACCCTGATTGCAATCTCACCGCGATTTGCAATGAGTACTTTTTTGAACATAATGCCTTCCACCTCACTATATTATTCTATTGACATGATTATGTCGCCAGGAGATACAGTGTCCCCTTCGGAAACAAAAATCTCTTTTACAACGCCTGAATGGGCAGCATGAACAGTGTTTTCCATTTTCATAGCTTCGATAACAGCAATTGTGTCGCCTTCTGCAACAGTATCTTCGACCTTGACCTTAAGAGAGAGAACCATGCCCTGCATTGAAACGCTCACACCTCCTTTAACGGACTCGACACTCGGCTTTTTGGGAGAAGCTTCAGATATGGATACTTCCCCACCGAGAGGTTCAATCCTGACCTCATAGATTTCGTCATCCACTTCTACCTTGAAATGAGTTGGGATTTTGTGTTCCTGCTGGACTGCAGGTGCAGATGCAACTACTGCTAGAGCTTCTTCTTCCATTTCTCCCTTCAGGAACTTGGGAGCGATAGCCGGATACAGAATATAGGTAAGTATATCTTCTTCGGATTTAGCAATACCCATTTCTTCGGCTTCTTTCTTCCTTTTCTCATATTCAGGTTTAAGGAGATCGGCAGGACGGCAGTGAATAGGCTCTTCGTCCCCGATCACCTTGCCTATTATTTCCGGGCTTATTGGAGCAGGAGGGCGCCCGTAAAGGCCGCGAACGTAATCCTTCACTTCTTTAGGAATAACTTTGTAGCGCTCGCCCATGAGCACGTTAAGAACTGATTGAGTGCCCACGATCTGGCTTGTAGGAGTGACAAGAGGCGGATATCCAAGCTCCTTTCTAACCCTGGGCATTTCAGCAAGTACCGCATCATATTTGTCAAGAGCGTTCTGTTCTTTTAGTTGAGATACAAGGTTAGAGAGCATTCCGCCCGGGATCTGGTAAATGAGCACGTTAGTGTCGATCTGTTCGGTAATAGGATCGAGTATGCCCCTGTATTTTTCTTTTAATGTTTTGAAATATTTAACGGCTTCTTCAAAAGCATTCAGATCCAGCCCGGTATCATAAGGAGTGCCTTTGAGAGCGGCTACTACTGTTTCGGTTGGAGGCTGAGAAGTTCCCCAGGCAAGGGGAGAAAGTGCAGTGTCCAGAATATCGACTCCTGCCTCACAGGCTGCCATATAGCTCATTGGAGCCATTCCAGAAGTGCAGTGGCAGTGCAGAGAAATCGGAATTGAGATTTCTTTTTTCATGGCACTTATTATATGTGCGGCATCATTTGGGGAAAGAAGACCTGCCATATCTTTGATACAGATGGAATCGCACTCCAGTTCTTCAAGCTGTTTTGCAAGTTCAACATATTTCTCAACGGTATGTACCGGACTTATGGTGTAGCAGACCGTACCCTGTACGTGCGCACCAAGATCTTTTGCCACTTTGATAGAGAATTCCATGTTCCGGATATCATTGACAGCGTCAAAGATCCGGAAAATGTCAATTCCATTCTGGTAGGATTTAGTAACGAATTTCTCGACCACGTCATCCGAATAGTGCCTGTACCCTACAAGGTTCTGGCCCCTAAGCAACATCTGAGCGTAGGTGTCTTTCATTTCTTTCTTGATATCCTTCAGGCGCTGCCAGGGATCTTCGTTAAGGTAGCGGATACAGCTGTCAAAGGTGGCACCTCCCCAAATTTCAAGGGAGAAATACCCTATCTGGTCCAGTTGTTCAACCACTTCGAGCATATCTCTTGTCCTCATTCTGGTTGCCAGGAGAGATTGATGTGCATCTCGGAGGATGGTTTCGGTAATTTTTACACTCATGGATGAACCTCTTAAAATCGAATCAAAATAACCGGGTTTACTATTCCTGATAGCAAACTTTGAACAGTCATTCCGGAGGGTTTCATTTGATATTCCGGAATTATCAGGGTTAAGATTTTGATCCGTTTGAGTAAAGTACATAAGCCCTCATATTGCAGTTTTAATACAATTTTCTATGCTTTTACCGAAAAGAGGGTTTTTTCGGTTATATTTGACTGGCATTCCGGAACCGCAATCGGAGGAAATCAATATTACTGACTTAAATGAAGTACTCAATATATCTTCATTGATAAGAATTCTTTAATATACAATTGTTAACAAGTATATACTTTTCGCCTGTTAACATTAGAAGAGTAGTTTTTAAAAAAGTTCCAGGACCCTGATACAATTTAAACTTTATTTGAAAAGTTATGGGTTAGAAAATAGAAAATTAAGGTTTTTAGAGAACTGGAAATAAAAAATATACTTGTCTGAATTGAAAAATAGCAATTCCCTTGAGTTTACAGCTTCCAGATTAAGCTTTTTGTTTTCCTCCTATAAAGAGCCACTGATCGTAAGTCCCTTCAGAATCGGTATTGTCTACAATCTCACCTTTAACTCCTGCCCTGAGCAGAGCCCCGGCAAGAATTTCAGCCTCAGGCCTGCTGCTAACTGTAAAAAGCATGAGAGCACCTTCACTTGCGACCGATACCGTCTCTCTCATAATATTTACCCAGAGATCTTTATTGAATTCATAGACAAGCCCAAGCATAAACCCCATTACACCGTCAAAGCTTCCGGGCTCAAAATGTCTGGAAAGGGTCGTTGCATCCATTACAACCGTTCTTTGAGGGTTTAGAACTCCCTGTTCAAGTCCCTGGCAGACTGTACATTTGTTAATCTCTACAGCCAGCGGATTAAGCCCGAGCCTGTGGAGAGCAAGTGTAGACATCCCGTTTCCACAGCAGACTTCAAGAAGCCTGCCTTCAGGGAAAATTCCCTTTTTTTGAAGAATATCGAAGATTTCCTCAACCCTTCGTACGCGATTTTCAGAAAAAACACTCCCATAAGACTCGGGTTTGACCGCGCAACCCAGGCAAAGGTTCCTGTTTACAAGCATAAGCGAGTAGTACTCATTAACAGCATCTCGCCATATTTCCGAAGAAACTTCAACCTCTCTTTCAGGAGGATTAAATGTAAGAAGAGGATCTACAAGGATCTCAAAATCCTTTTTTGAGCGAGCTTCTGCAAGAGCTCCCGTAAAAACCGACCAGAAATCTACAGGGACTTCTACGTCCGCAGAATTAAAAAGCAAAATCCCGAGTGTGTGCTCGCCTTCATGAACTCTCAGGAGCCTCACCTTCCCTGTCTCTGCAAACCTCCTGACTCCGTTAAGATAGTCAAGTGTACGCTCAATAGTCCTCTGGGCGAGATAGCTTTCCTCTACAAAATAAATGTCTTCACTAATGCCAAGGAGTTCCTTTAAAAGCATATCTGTTTAGATTCGGATGATCTCATATCAAGATTTCGAAAAAGAGATCCACACTGTGTTTACTCCTACCCAATAACCGTAAACTCCATACCTGCCAAAAAAATCATTTGATTGTTATTATGTGAGCGAAATAGCCAGCATACTCCCGAAACGAGACTTTGACGAAACGAAACTCACTTAAATCTTCTCCCTTGCCTCAACTCAGAATCTTTATATAATTCAGCCCTTTTGAGCGAACGAAGTGAGCGAGAAGGGCACCGTCCTCCCGAGACGGGACTAGGGCTGGAGAGCCGCAACTCTTCCGAAAACACCAGTGAAATTGGGATATATCATAACTTCAGTAAATTTTCAATTTTCTGTACTCACTAAGCAGAACTCGTGTGTATCAGTCTTTTTGAGTGAGAGAAGAGAGCAAAACGAATACGGGGTCCGAAGCGAAATTCATGGTATAAATAAAAACAAATGATAAGGCTCTGGAAAGTGAAATAAAGAAGAAAAAGGTATTAAAAGCTAGAAAGGACGTAAAAACCTCAATATAAGCAAAGTTATTTATAGAATCTGATTACAAAATCAGGAGTTATAAGGATATATATTAACAAATAAAGAAGATTGGAGGATAATATGGCAAAAGTAATACCATTTGCACCAATTGAGCGTTTAATAAGAACCGCAGGCGCTCATAGAGTTAGTGAGAGTGCGGGAATGGCCCTTACGGAAATTCTGGAAGAATATGGACTTGAGATTTCAAGAGAAGCAATAAAACTTGCAGAACACGCAGGCAGAAAAACTGTAAAAGCTGAAGACATAAAATTAGCAAAAGAAATGCTGTAAGTTAAGACTTACCACCTCTTAATGCTATTTACCAGTGGCTTCTTGCTTTACAGGGTAAAACAGAAAATAAAATGCTGGTACCCAGCATTTTCTTATTTTTACGTATGATTTAATTATACGCTGTCGGTTTTCAGATTTTTACACATGATTTAATTATACGTTGTCGGTCTCCAGATTTGCAACAACTAGAGATTTTACAGAGCAAATCTTTGACAGAAGGAAATTATGCTCCCAGAATCATATCAACAAGACCTATACCTGTTACAGTAACGGCAGTTACTACAATTCCTGCTATCACCACCCCTGCAGCAATTGCAGGCAAAGCTTGCCTGAACTTGACTCCGAAGACAAATGCCGCTGCACATCCAGACCAGGCTCCGGTAGCCGGCAGGGGTATGGCTACGAAGATAGTCAGTGCAAGGAGTCCGTACTTTTCAAAACTCTCCATGTTGTTCCGGCGAGTCTTTGAGAAAAGCCAGGTGAAGAAAGTATCAAAGATCGAGTAACGTCTGAGATAGTTCGAGACCGGCTCAAGAAAGAGCAGAAGGGGGATTACAGGAAGGAGATTTCCAAGCACTGAGAGGAAGAAGGCTTCGAAGGGACCCATTCTATAGATGCCAATTGCAATAGGGATTGCGCCTCTCAGTTCGGAGATAGGTATAGCTCCCATAATCAAAACTGCAAGCCAGTGGGGAACAGACCCCAACATTTCTACTAATGTTATTTCAACAGACATGGTAATCAAGGATTTATAAATTCCGTATGATTATATTTAAAAAAGGCCAAATTCAAGCCTTTTCAACCGTTCTTGAGAGACATGAGGTGGAGAGAAGCTTTATTCCGAGTCATTGAAACTCTTAATCCGAGTTAGAAAGCGCAAAATGCGCGAGTAAAGCTTCGAGCTGGATCTTTTCAGTCGCTCCTTCAGTTAGCCTGAAGTCAATCTCACCTATTGTATCTACGAGTTCGACAATGCGCTTTTCAGAGAGCCCAAGGTCCAGAATCATCTGGTTATCCATTCCGGAGATTGCCCTGTAAATCTGTCCAATTATGTCTTCTCCGGAGAGCCCCTCTTCGTAGAGCAACCTGTTAAGTTCCTTTCTAGCAGCCCTGAAATTTCCACTTAGGGCAGTTTCTATCAAGTTTCGGATATCCTCCGGATTTGCAGTTGCTGTAGTCCTATAGATGGTTTCCCTGGATATAGGCTTATCCGGCTCAACGAAAGCAGCAGCCTGGAGAGAATTTACGGCTTTTCTCATATCTCCCTGGGCTACGTAAATAAGAGCTTCATATCCATCTTCAGTAATGGACAGCCCCTGATCTTTAGCTATGTATTCAAGGCGTTTCCTGATAGCCTCCTCGGAAAGTCGCCTGAACCTGAAGACTGCACAGCGGGACTGGATAGGTTCGATAATCCTGGAAGAGTAATTGCAGGATAGAATAAACCGACAGTTATTGCTAAAACGCTCCATTGTCCGCCTGAGCGCAGATTGGGCATCTGAGGTCAGCGCATCAGCCTCATCAAGGAAGATAATCTTGAATTCGGCTCCTCCCATAGAGGCAGTTTTTGCGAAGTTTTTGATTTTTGTCCGGACAACGTCAATTCCTCTCTCATCCGACGCATTAAGTTCGGTAAAGTTTTCACGCCACAGATCTTCCCCGAAAATTTCTCTTGCAATCGAGACGGCAGAAGCGGTTTTCCCGACTCCAGGTGGCCCGGAAAACAACAGATGGGGAAGATTTTTCGTTGCAACATAGGACTTCAGGCGTTCTATTGTTTCTTCCTGTCCCACCACCTGATCTAGCCTCACAGGCCTGTACTTCTCAATCCAGATCTCTTCTTTAATCGTAGAGTCCTCCATTCATGCTTGCACCATATTTAGAGAAGATTATATTTAAACTTTTGAATGTTCTGAGTTGTATGTTTAACTGCATTTTAAAATAAAGTTTATGCGTTACAGCCAGGATACAACCAATATATAAATGTATAGAAAGCTCGGAATAAAAGAATAGCAAGAGAAGGGAAATGGCGACTTTAAAGTAGAAAGGTTAAAGAAAAACAATAACAAAGATCAATCCATGTAGACAGTATGCAGAGTTTCATAGATTGGCCCTTTCGGAGTCAGTGTACTTTTCTTTAAAAGCACTTTGTTTACGCACATAGTGCCGATTTCGGTGTCCTTTAATTCCTTTACTATGTTTATAAATGCCGTTTTCTGATCCTTCTTGAGGTATTTTACCCTGGCAAGAGTAGCATGGGCAGTAAATTCCTTGTCATCTTTTTCGAATTTAAAAGGCTCCAGCAACTTTTCTACATTGTCATGTAACGCCCTGAAATTTCCAGTTGAACCAAGCCAGAGGACTCTGGGATTCGAAGGTTTGGGAAAAACTCCAAGTCCCCCTATTTTTGCTTCGAAAGGCTCGCATGTAATGGAGTCCAGAGCTGCAGAAAGCAAGGAAACTTTTGATTCGTCCACATTTCCCAGGAACTTTAGAGTTATGTGAACGAGCTCAGGATCAACAAACTTCAGATCAAAATCGGAAAATCTGGACTGAAGCTCTCGAATTTTCTCCGCAAAACCTGGATTTAATTCCACTGCTATAAATGTCCTGATCAAAGCATTCACCAATATTAATTGAAAAGCGAACCAGAAAAATCTTCCTATTAATTATCGTCTGGCAAAACTGAATTTAGATACTTTTTCAAAGGAATTGTAAACCCCCCATAAACTTTCTTAAAATATGAGAAATGTAACAATGAAAAAGAACAGGAAGAAAAAAGGACAGATCAACGGGATTACAGGGCAATTATAATATATAAGATATAAGTACAGAAAAGGAAATAAGCTTAAGTATTTATAAAGTTGGCCTCAATGTTAACCTGAGGAAAAGAGTTTTAGCCTGGAAAAAACGCTAAGTTAAAAAATAATAATCCTGATTTAAGAAAATAATGTAAGTTCAAAAAAACAATAACTTTAAAATAAAAAGTGGAGCCACAAATCGGTTGCTGCAAAAAGAAAAAGCGGTGGATCATATGGATAGAGCACATATAATTGCAGAGACGGCAGCCCGTATTTCCAGAGAACTTGATGCTGCCGCAATTATGGTTTCCGGAGAGTTGAGTTTTGAAGGGATCGAAACTGGGGGAATTCCGGTCTACTACATCTCCATGCGTCCTAAAAGCATAATAGACCACCTTTTTTCCACTGGAAAGGATGGAAAAAATCCTCTAAAGGAGCTCGGCGACCAGATAAACCGCGAAGCTGCAAGCAACTCTGATCATCTTCAGCAAGCTGCCGCCATAGAATACGTGCTTGGAAAACTGGAAAAAGGGATTATAGTAGGTGTGGTCGAAACCCGCAGCTCCAGTTCGATTATTGTACATAATATCGACGAAAATCCCCTTATAAAGGCCATGAAGGAATGCCAGGAAAGGATAAAGTCTGAAGTAATGAGTGCAATTATGAAAATTTCTTTTGATATTGTCCTGACAGGCAGGGAAGGCAAAAAAATAGGAGCTGCCTTCATAATAGGCGATTCCGAAGAGGTTCTGAAACGTTCTCACCAGCTAATATTGAATCCTTATGCAGGCCACGATGAAATTTACCGGAATATTCTTGACAAGAGGAACTGGGAGTCCATAAAGGAATTTTCCCAGCTTGACGGAGTTTTTGTGGTAGACGAAAACGGAATAATCCAGGCCGCAGGTCGCTACCTTGACGTTGATGCGAAAAATGTGGATATAGAGAAAGGACTGGGAGGCAGGCATGTTTCAGCAGCCGCAATTAGCAGAGATACGGTTGCGATCGCGGTTACGGTATCCGAGTCTGGAGGAATTTTAAGGGTATATAAAGACGCGAAAGAAATAATCTGCATGGAATGCCTGAAGCCTGCTGTAAGATATATCTAATCCTGAAAATCAGAACTTTTTACACAGGATTAGAAATTTTAATTATATCCGGGAAGTGTTGAGTTATCCCCAAAGTGTTGAATTGCTTACTTTTTAAGACAAAGTCTTCACTTAAACATATAAAGAAGAGGGATAGCACATAAACTCATAAATAAAGAAAGTATATTTCTAAATATGCGGGAAAATAAAGAAAGTGGGACGATTCCATGAAAAGGCAACTTTTTTACATTCCTTTTAGCCTTACATTCCTTCTTCTTTTGATCTTTATTCTAATTTTCGGGCTTGGTTCTCTTTTTTTTGGAATAGTTGTTTCCGCCTTTATGAAGATTGGCTTCTCTATAGAGGACGCGCTCCTTATCCTTTTACTGTCCCTCCTCGGAAGCAGCATTAATATTCCTCTGGCAACCCTTAGATCCGATGCCCCGGTAGTTAGAGACACATATGTCCGTGTTTTTGGCGTATCTTACAGGGTTCCGTTCAGGCGTGTGGTAAGAAACGAGACGACAATTGCTGTGAATGTAGGAGGAGCGATTATTCCAATTCTAATTTCAGCTTACCTTCTTATGAAATTCCCTTCTTCCCTCCTGCTTGCAGGAGCCGGCATTTTAATAGTTACAATCATAACTCATTCCGTAGCAAAACCAATTCGTGGAATAGGTATTGCAACCCCGGCGCTGGTTCCACCCCTTGCAGCTGCCCTTGCTGCGATTTTGCTGACGTCGATAATTCATATCCCGGATTGCCCAATTGATCAATGCCGCGTTGTCACTGCTTATGCAGGAGGAGTACTCGGAACCCTTATTGGAGCCGATCTTCTTAACCTGGGAAAAATTAAGAACCTTGGTGCTCCGGTTGCAAGCATAGGAGGGGCAGGAACCTTTGACGGAATCTTCCTAAGCGGATTCATTGCTCTTCTTCTGATCTAACAAAAAATCAGTTAACAAGACTGTGTTGAGTCATTAGGGAGTCAATGATTCCAAATGACTGCACTCGATTTTATACGATATTTTGCTGTTTACTCGACACTAGTTAATGGTGATTAGAAAACAGTCATAAGGCTAAAAATAAGGATAAAATGTAAAAGAAAATGAACTGAAAAGGAAAAAGGGAAGAAAAAAGAGAAACAAGAGAGGAAAAAAGAGAAAAGAAATAGGGAAGAAAAAAGAGAAACAAGAGAGGAAAATGGAAGAAAATTAATCATTTTTAATTATAACTCTCAAGATATTTCTCTTAACCTCTCCTTTTGATAAAGTACTGACAAAGAGTTATTCCGAGAACTCCTGCAAGTAACTCGAACCCAGAAGTTTTTGCGGAAGTTGGTGTTTCGGATTTTTCATCAGGAAGACTACTGTTACTATCTTTTGGATCGTCAGCCTTATTCTCGAGAAGAGGAGCAGAGGGTGTAGAAGATGCAGACTCATTCGAGATAGATTCATTCGAGGCATTTTTAGATTTATTGACACCTGAAACAGTTTTATCCTCTACAGTAACGTCGGTTGCCGGATAGATAACATATCCTTCAGGAGAAGTGCTTCCCTTTCCTTCGTCTGAGGTCTGGAAGTACCAGGAATCGGTAAAGTAGTTCTTTTTATCTTTGTCAAGGGTCAAGGTGATGGAATTTGAGTTCTTAAGGACAATTTCATTTTCAGAAGCTTCCTTTACCTCAAATCCCTGATATTCGTCTCCGTTTTCGATGACCATTACTTTATCTTTATCAATGAGCCAGGTATACTTGAAGACTGCAAAGGAATCGGTAGCACTTGTGAATACGGAATCTACATAGGTTATAAAGTAGATCTGGTCTTTCTTACCTCCGAAATCCGCAGTTGCAGTAAAGGTTTTATCAGCAACATTTCCATTTGTGTTTACAATTCCTGACTCAACTTCTTTCCCGTCTTTATCCAGTGAAAACCATACCTTTTCGCCATCAACATCAACCTGGTTAACTACCAGAGAATAATTACTCCCAAGATCCCAGGAATCCCCGGCCTTTAATGTTTCCTTATCGTCAGATTTCTGAGAAATTACAAGGTTTGCAAGCCGGGTGGAGTCGTTTCCAACGGTAACATCTGTTTTCCCAAACAAAGGAAGCTTATAGTAGAACATCCCGCCAAGTTCCTTAGGAGTTGTATTGGCATTCAGTCCAAGGTCGGAAACAAGTTCATATTTGTTGGAGAAAGGATGGGTGGTATATACAAGTTCATCTTCACCTATTACATGGTTTCCGGGATGGCCTTTGCCAAGTTCATCCTGACCGTCTTTTTCGATATATTGAAGGCGTTCGCCCCACCAGTTTTCAGACGCTACAAAGTCCTTGTGTTTGTTTACAGGATAGTTAAAACCGCCAAAAGTGGTCGCATTCCAGCTGAAACCGTCGGATGAAGTCTCGTTAGTGTCAAAAGGCAAACCTCTCAAGGTATAGTTTCCAGAGCTGTTAAGCTCTTTTGCCGGATAGATAATATATCCTTCAGGAGAAGTGCTTC
>DAQQ01000271.1:0-36589 GCA_002508465.1 Methanosarcina sp. UBA7
TTAGTATATTTTTTATTATATTTCGTTTATCTTCTTAAGGGTAAACACACTTTCCTTTTCATATCTTCAATTTCCCTGATAGCTACATTTACACCATAGACTGAAGACATCATCTTACTGGTTACAACGGTTTCCACTTTTCCTATTGCAACCAGTCTACCTCCAGACAATGCTGCAGCTCTGTCACCTAACAAAAAAGCATGATCGGGCATATGTGTATTCATAACAATGGACATTCCAAGTGAAGCCAGTTTCTGGACAGTTTCCAGCACAAGGATCTGGTTGCCAAAATCAAGGTGAGAAGTTGGCTCGTCAAGCAAAAGTAGGGCAGGCTTCTGGACAAGAGCTCTGGCAATAAGCACCATTTGACTCTGTCCCCCACTGAGCTTAGCAACCGGTCTTTCTGCAAGATCGGAAATTCCCACCATTGCTAGTGATTCTTTTGCAAGTTTAATATCCTCTGCACCAGGGGATGCAAACATGGAAAGATGAGGAGCACGGCCCATGACCACAAAATCCAATACAGTAAACGGAAAAATCACTTCATTTTGCTGAGGTACATAACCTATATTCCTGGCAATTCCTCTTACCCCAAGAGAAACTGTATCCTCTCCCTGAATAAAGACAGATCCGTTATCTGGTTTGAGAATTCCCGCAATACATTTGATAAGTGTAGATTTTCCTGCCCCGTTTGGGCCCAAGATGCACATGATTTCGCCTTTTTTCAGCGAGAAAGATACATTGTTAAATACTGGCTTGTTCCCATAAGAGAAAGCAAGGGACTTTACTTCCAGCATCAGTTCCATCCCATACGCCCCTTCTTGATAAGGTATGCAAACACCGGAGCTCCTACCAGCGAAGTTAGAATTCCCAGGGGAATTTCTGTAGCTACAATGGTCCTTGAAAGGTCATCCACAACCAGCATAAACGATGCTCCAATAACCATGCTCATAGGTAAAAGACGGCTATAATTGGGACCAACGATCATTCTTGAGATATGGGGTACAACCAGTCCAACCCAGCCAATGACACCGCTGATACTTACTGCTGCTGAAGTTACAAGGGTCGCACAAACAATAATGACCAGCCGCATTTTTTCCACGTCCATTCCAAGAGCTTTAGCTTCCTCGTCGCCCAGGGACAAAATGTTGATACGCCACCTGAAAAGAAACAATACTAGAGTCCCAATAAATATAGGCAATAATATGTAGAGCAGATCACCGTACCTGACAGTGGCAAGGCTTCCCATAAGCCAGAATACTATCGCAGGAAGTTGATCATAAGGATCTGCTACATACTTTGCCAGCGACGTAAGAGCCGTGAAAATAGAGCTCACAATAATTCCCGAAAGCACGAATACCAGAGTTCCAGTACCTTTGCTGACTTTACCCATACTTATAGCAATAAACATCGCAAGGAGTCCGAAAGCAAAAGCCATCAACTGTATAATCAGATAATTGTTCCAGAGCAATATTGCAAGGCATGCTCCGAAACCAGCCCCTGAACCTACTCCAAGGATATAAGGAGACACAAGAGGATTACGAAAGATTCCCTGGAAAGAGGCTCCAGATATGGAAAGAGCTGCACCTACCAGTAAAGCTGCAAGTATCCTTGGTAACCTTACATTGAATAGTACTGTGTGTTGAGTGGAAACCGAAGCAGGAGTGCCGAAAAAAAAGGATGAAAAAGTGCTAATGCTCTCATCCACAACTGCCGATAGTGGAGTTTGGTATCTTCCGACAAAAAGGGAGATTATGAGTAATGCGATAGGTAACAGATACACCAGAGTAGTGCGATTAAACTTGTAATCAAACATGAGTATCCCTCATCACATGCATGGGCCATATGCCGGAAGAGGGTCTGTGAAATGACCTGTTAGGCTTTGCTTCCTCAAAAGGTATACCGTAAAACCGTAGATAAAACTCATCTGCTTCCTTATTTATGTCAATTGTTGAGTTTTCGGGGTTCAGTTTGTCTGATATATACATGAGTCCCAGTATCCAGCGAGGGTTCCCGAAATCCCAGGATGGAGGAACTTCATAGACACGATGCTTTTTTACTGCATCTGCAGATATGCCATATTGCTGGCACAGACCATAAAACTCATCGAGAGGGCGAGAAAGAAAACCTGAGATAAAAATTGTCATGGGATTCTGCTCATTTATAAAAGAGGGAGAAACATTTACACCCGGTTTGCCTTCTTTTTGAAGCTGTTTATTGATGCTAACTCCCCCGGAAAATGTCACAAGGTTGTTCTCCATTCTCCCGGCGTTTAGAGCAAAAAGAGGAGAGCCCATACAATAATAAACTTTATGACCGCTATTTTCCACTGCAAGCGATTTGACAAGTTCCAGACGTTTATGAATAAAAGAAATAAGTTCTTCACCTTTTTCCGGTACATTTGCCTTCTCAGCAATAAGCCTGATAAATTCAAGATAGGAGTACGGCTGCTGTACCATATGATGTATTTGATTCAGGGCTTCGGGATTGGAGACTTTTCCCCATATTTCAATTAATCTGTTGTCGTCCAGTATTCCCAGGCATGTAAGTACTGCATGGACCATACTGAAAGCTCGACTTATCCTGTAACCGCCCATGAAACCTTCCTCATTGAAACTTTCATTCGCAGTTATCCCTTTAACCGGGGTATCCTTACCGCAATTACAGGTGTAACTTGTCCAGGGTTTTAGAAGCCTGGAACCCATGGGCCCATAGAATTCCCTTTCTGCAAGAAGGCTGCCGCATTCAGGACAGTACGTGTTTGACAATTCCGTACCTGGAGAATTGAAGAGATAAACATAGTCTATATGTTTACGCAGAGCAGCACACAGGCTTTCAGCCTCTCCGATAGAGGGTTCAAGCTCAATTGGGGCATCCCCAAAAGGAATGAACCTCATGATCTGAACCGGAATGGTAGGAGAGATATTAGACAACGCTTTTACAATCTTTATCACATCGTCTTCATTTCCCCTTGAGTAAACGATCGAAGTTTCAACATGTACACCCATGTCGAAAAGCCTGGATATGTTGCGGAAAACAGGGGCTGAGGACGGGACTCCGCAGCTTATGTAGCTCTTATCAGAATAACCCTTAATTCCAATGTTCATGAAATCTACAAGCTTTCCAAGTTCCTCCAGTGTCTCGTCTGTGAAATAGCAGTTTGTAGAACAGCCTGCAAGTAAACCTTTTTCTTTTGCCTGAACCGCAAGGTCCCTGAAAAGATAATAGTTTGCAGCAGGTTCATTGAGTGTGGAGACTACACCCAGGCACTCCTGCTGCACTGCTTTTTCCACCACCTGAGACGGGATAAGTGCAGGAAGGTCAAGCGATTTCCCTGAAGCTAACAGGCGAGCCACACAGCCTGAACACTGGAAATTGCATCCAGTACTGAAAACCTGAAGGAATTTACCTGAAGGATAGTAGTGAAGTAAAGGAATGGTTTCTATAGAAACAGGATATGCTCCAAGATATCCGATATCAGGGTCCTGGATGATACTACCGCCAGCACATATGTAGTTCCCGCACCTTCCCCTGCTATATTCATCGATTTTACACCTGAATTCACACACATTGCATTTCATTTTTCAGCCTTCCTTGCTTAGTACCATCCAGAACCCCGATTCATCCTGAACTACATGATAGGGAATCTCTGTCTGTTTCCCAGCTTCCTCTATAGCCTGAAGGTTTTTAGGACTGAGGCGTTCTTTTGAACTTGCATGCCAGTCAGGATCTATTTCAACCATTTTTTCAGAGACCTGTGCTCTCAACTCTTTTGTGCCAAAGCCACCTCCTACCCATGCCTGCCCACCCGGAGCAAGAACGCGAGCAATTTCCTTAAAGGCCACAGGCAGATCATTCCAAAAAAATACGGAACCCCGGCTTACTATAAGATCTGCACAATTGTTCCTTAAAGGGAGCAGATGTACATCGGACTGCACAGGAGCAACTTTACCTGAAAGGTAGTGACGGAAGGCTTTCTTTCTTGAAAGTCTGCACATCTCAGTTGAAATATCGACACCATATACCTGCATATCCGTTATTTCCGCAACAGCAATTCCCAGGGATGCTATACCGCATCCCAGGTCAAGGCATATACCTTTCTCTATCCCGCTTTTTTTGACGATATTAGCAGCTATTACAGGGTAGATGGGGGCAAAGATGTTCTCTGCAATATAGGGAAAGCCTGGAGATTTATCCTTCTCGCTCACGTCTTAGCCTCTGGTGAAGGATTAAGTAACGTATCCAGTTCTTTATCCGTGAGATCATAGTGGAAGAACTCCGAGTAGAATTCACGGGTCAATTTGGGTAGATCCATATTTGCAAACCGGTCAGGATACAGCATTTTTGCGGTCCAGGCAGTCCCTATGATAAGGTGAGGGCCCTGTGGCCTGTCAATCCAGCAGAAAGGATTCTGAGGAGCAAGGTATACTCTTTTGTTTTTCACAGCATCTATGCTTGACCAGAGAGAATCAGAGTAAACCGTCGAATAGAACTGTGGATTTGAAGTGATAATTACCTGAGGATTCCAGTTTATAACCTGCTCGATTGAGACCTGTGTCATACCATTCCCTGGAGTAAGCTGACAGTCTGCAACATTAATACCACCACAGATATCAATAACCTGAGAATGTTGAGAACCCGAAGGGTCAGTCATCAGCCCCTTTGGACCTTCGGCATAATAAACGCGTACTTTCTGGTCCTCGGGAATATCTTTTATAGTGTTATTGATCTCGTTAAGGATTGAACCGCGGAAATCAATCAGTTTTTGTGCCTGGTCTTCACAATTAAGAAGTTTACCCACATATTGTATAGTAGGGTCAGATTTGTTAACGAAGATAATGGAGTCATTAACAGCTACTACAGGAATGTTTCCAAAGTTTTCCTGTCTGCGCTCTATAGCCTCATGGATTTCCCCATCAGTAGTATATCCTTCAATTACGATATCAGGATGCATGTTGATTATAGTTTCATAATTTCCGGTCTGTGTTCCGAACCAGCCCCCTATCACAGGCAGGTTTGAGTAATTTTCAGCCATAAAAGGTTGAGTAAAATTATTTTTAAAATTCCACCCTGCAAGTTTGTCCGGAGCAAGCATATACACGAGAATAGTTGATGGCGGAGAAGTGGCTACAACTGAAGAGACTTCCGCCGGCACAGTTAACTGCCTGCCCAACATATCGGTTATCTGTACTGTGCTTGAGTTCTGGACAGCCTGATGCGTATTTTCTGCACATCCACAGGATGCTACAGCCAGAACCAGAATAGAGAGTAGTAGTATTGTACCTATTTTTCCACGCATAGTAATACCTGACAGACTTCTATAGGTTAGTTGTTATGTTTGCATGAACATAATGGTATAAATATATATTCTTACAGGAAGAAACTGGGAAAACGCTTTTGAACACGCTTTCTAGAAAACTTATTCGTTTTCGTAGTTAACTGATTGTTTTCACGACATACATATAGGAAACCGGTAACCTATTTCCCATTATGTATTATATATAACTTTGTATTCAGGAAGTTATAAATTCTTCAGCCTATTTTTTGCAGTAAATTGGGACATGTTCATGAGGCTTCTTGTTAGCGATTTTAAATTTAGCACGAGTTTATTGGATTTAGGTGAATGAGGTAAAAATAGCAAGATTCAGTACTTAGATACAAAAAAAACGATAGCTTCAATTTTTCCAATTATACTAAATTTCAAATAATAATTATTTGAGATTATTTCGAAAACGTCAGCGGGAAGAATAAAAATTTCCAAAAAGATACTGCGGAACTCAGGATGTAGATAAACATTAATAAAATTATAGTTATGTCTATTTTACATAACCAATATTGCTGTAAGACTCTAAACTAAAACAAAAACAACTATCAGGTTATTACTAAACTCCGTATAAAATATAAAAAGAAATTGAAAATTACCTTACTATGCTTCATTTCGCTTATACATAGATAACATTTGGAACAGCAGGATTTTTCGGATAGGTCCTAAATGAACTGTAGAAATTCGTAAGTTATATATAATAAATCGCATATGAGTAATTTGATGGTAAATAGAGTTAAGCGCAGGGTATCGTGCCTTCCAAAAGCTACATATTATAAACCCAGGAAGGTTTCTCTCTGCGATCTCGAAATTATTAACTTATCCATAGGAGAACTTGAAGCTATCCGCCTTTGCGATCTCGTTCATGTCGACCAAAACGAGGCCGCAGATATGATGGGTATCTCCAGAAAAACTTTCTGGAATGATTTGCAAAAGGCCCGACAGAAAGTGACTGAGGCCCTTGTCAATGGCAAAGCAATAGAGATCTCCGGAGAGTATATAAATAATGGAGAGTGCAAAGTTGAATTTCTCTGTAGCGGGTGTGAGTATAGATGGGAATTAAAGTGTGATACCGAGCGCCCAGCTAGCTGTCCGAAGTGCGGTTCCGAAATTGTATATCCAATAGGCGGCAAACGGAAGAGAATAAAAATCATTGAGAACGAATACTGCTGCCCCAGAAGCAAGGTAAAGGCAGCAGCGGTAAATGTTAAAGCAGGAAGTGTGAAAAGTGACAAAAATTGCTATACCATCAATGAATGAAAGTGGATTGGAATCTGACGTTTGTTTTCATTATGGCTCATGCGAATACTTTACCATCGTGGATGTAAGCGATGAAAATATTGAGAGTGTTAAAACAATAAGTAACCTGTCTCCTGAAATCGAGCACAATTGCGCTGCCCCATCAAAAATATTAGAATCACATAATGTCAATGCCGTGCTTGTTGCGGGTATTGGCGGGAGACCACTGATGTCACTGGCAGAAAAGAACATCAAAGTATTTGCAGGAATAACGGGTAAGGTTTCCAACGCAGTTAAGGACTATAATAATGGCTTGTTGCAAGAATTATCTATGAACGGCACCTGTAATTGTTCTCATCACTAAACAACTTAATTAACAATGTTTGAATAGGAGCTTGAATCAGAGCTATCTAACGAGGTGAAACCGTAAGCCGACAAGAAACCAATTACTTAATAGACCTTATTCTGACAACTCTATTTTTTGTTGTTGCAGGTACAGGTTTAGTTATGCATTTTTTAATACCTTCAGGAATTCCAAGAGGACAGTATGTAGTATATGTGGGATTAACGAAAGCTACCTGGATTTGGATACACAGCAAAGCAGGAATCCTGATCGTTTTTCTTATAGTTGTCCATCTTATCCTGCACGGCCAATGGATCATATGTACCACAAAGAGATTTTTCAGAAAAGGAAAGAAAAACACTATTTGTGAGACTAATACAGTGACTGATAAAGTCTGATAAGAAAACTTTTCAAAAATAATCTAAAAATTGGAGTTGAGATAATGAATATTAAAGAAATAAACAGATATGGGCAAGAGCTTGTAGACTGTCTGAAACTGAAGACTTCCCCTGTTGCAGTAAAGCTGATCCCAAAAGGAGGAGAAATTCCTGAAGGAATGAAAGAAGTAGATGAGGCTATGAGGCACTGCCAGCTGGTTGACAGAGTGAGAAGAACAGGCGAGGAGTTCTATACCCTTATAGAAGACCAGATGTGTAAAGGTGGCGCTGGCGCAATGGGCCTTGGCGAAATGCCTCCAAAGGTCGCAAGTGGAGAATTTTATTTTAACAAACTCAAACAGTTCAGCACCCAGGGAGCTGCAAGGCGTACCCTTGATAGAGTTCCCAAGCTTCCCCCGCACTCAACCGAAGCTATCCTGTACTCTCCTCTGGAAAAAGCCACGTTTATTCCAGATGTTGTTGTGGTTATCAGTAATCCCAAACAAATAATGTTACTTACGCAGGCTGCAATGTACAAAACCGGAGGCAGAATCGAAGCGAGTTTTGCAGGAAAACAGAGCCTGTGCTCCGACGGGGTTGTGAATGTATACAAAGAAGGCAAAATTGGAGTCACAGTCGGTTGCAGCGGCAGCAGGACATACTCCAAAATCGCAGATGAAGAAATGATTATGGGAATTCCCATTGAACTTATGGCTGATGTAGCTGCTGGCCTTAAGGAAATCTGCCCGAAGTAATTTTCAAAACTGGTATTTTTTCAGCTTGTAGAGTTCTTCCGAAATAACGAACTCCACTAACTTGAGAATAACCTGATGTACTTGCTTGTTCGTTTCATCATCTTGATGTTGAGAGACAGATTTTACAGAAAACCTATCTCTCCTTCAAAAAAAGAATTACTTCAAAAAGAATTACTTCATATACAGTTCTTTTCATGAAATTTTGTTTTAATAATATATGAAAAGGTTATCAAAAAATACGTTTTTGTGAATATTGAGTTACTAAAAATTAAAAGTTTAATCTTCATCCTGAAATTTATAAAATAGATAAAATTATATAAGTCTTTTTGAAGTTATTAACTCTCAAAAGGTACAAGGTACACACCATCTGCTCTTTTTTGCCCTTTTACCAGCTCACAATGCCTCAGGAGAGCAAACTGGTTTTCGGCTTCAAGAATAGATATTTGGAATTTTTTTGCAATTTCTTCCTTTTTTACCCCACCACTGGAGACGATAAATTCATAGA
Source organism: Methanosarcina sp. UBA7 (assembly GCA_002508465.1). Classification (GTDB taxonomy): domain Archaea; phylum Halobacteriota; class Methanosarcinia; order Methanosarcinales; family Methanosarcinaceae; genus Methanosarcina. Next base: position 8,543 of record DAQQ01000271.1, read on the forward strand.
TGGCTTTTTGCAGTTCAGTTAAGCCTTCCGTACCTTCAAGCCCGGCTTCCTTCCTGAAGAGTTTCTTGGAATAAGCTGCCCAGGGATCACAGGCCTGAATCTTATGGTGAGCTTCTATAAAACAATCTTCACAGAAAACCTTGCCTTCCTCTTCTATGCAATCTTCTTTTTCCAGTTCACACCCACAAATGTGGCATTTGACAGGATTAGTTATCTCGTCGGTCAATATTTCACCTCATTTATTCAAACGTTCAGTTCATCCAGAATTTTAAGAACCACCACAGATCCATATGCTACTGCAGGCCCACCAGCCATTACTATGGCAGTACTGACAGCCTCCAGAATTTCCTCACGAGTTGCTCCCAAACGTACAGCTTCAGGAACATGCTTCCATAGACAGTATTCGCAACGCAGGGATACTGCAATCGCAACCATCATGAGTTCTTTCGTTCTGGCACTTAATGCCCCATCCTTAACAACTTCAGAATGGAGACCAGAGAGTGCATTCATTACTCCGGGAAGTTGGCCGGCCATAACTTTTAGCTTTTGGTCCATGTCGATTTTTTCTGTCATGTTTTCACTTCCTGAACAAATATTTTTTGTCAGGTTTTCACTTTTAAACAAATATATTTTGAGAATAAGTTAAGAATCAAAAGGTACAATGCATATTTCGTCTTCTATCTGCCGCCATTTCACAAGCTCACAGTGCCTTAATATTGCAAGCTGGTTCCTTGTTTCCTGGGGTGTAAGCCCAAAAAGTTTGGAGATTTTTTCAGGCGTAACCGCCCCTTCCGTCTGTATAAATTCACAAAGCTCTTTTTGAATGTCTGTTAGACCTTCTGTACCTTCCAGACCATGACTTTTTCGAAAGAGTTTTTTAGAACGTACGGCCATAGGATCCGCAAACTTGATTCTCTGGTGCTCTTCCAGATAGCAGTCCTCACATATTGCCCTCCCGTTTTCTACAATATACTCATTTTCAGGAACTTCCTTCCCGCACACAGGACAGACTATAAAGTGGGAAATACTTTGATCGAGTTCCCGGTTGCCAGATTTATTCGTTTTTACCAGGCCGTGAAACTCCAGATAACTAATGATTTCATATACTGTCGATCTGGATAATCCATATCTTGCTTTTGCCTTTTTTATAACGTCTCGAACATGGAATCCACAGTCTATATGGGCTTCTTTTATGCATTCAATTATCCAGATTTCTTCTTCATCAAGTACAAGTTTCATCGAGTTCTCCCGTCAGACAACAAAAAACGGGGTTTTGGACTTTACATGAGGTTTTAGATTTCCCCTTTATTACTATGGCGAATTTTTGAATGATGTTTTTCCAATTAATCTGTTTCTCTATAATAATGAAAGCAATAGCATATTAAGTTATCGATATTTATATATAGTAGACTTAAGTCTTAAAAGATAAGAAAATTAAATATAAGAAAAATCATAGACATGGAATTGTTATTTTAATATGTTTTATTTCCTGATCTTGGCTCCTAAATTTTAAGTAAATGATATAGTACTGAATGCCGTGTGTAAATTATGTTTAAATTATTAAGGCTTATAATACAGATTTATAGTGTAATCAAGCATATGAATCAAAACTTAATCCTGCTTACATAGCGCAAGGACGAAATGTATGGAGCTTTAGTGTTTGAAAAATCCCTGATAATAAAATGCAGCGCTCTTTGTGAAGATAATAGAAGTTCTTTTCTTCAAACACAGTAGATCTGTTCCTCTAATGGAGTAAGGGACTTAAATAGATCAGGCATGCGAAAAAAAACTTCACCGATGTGATATGCTTGGATATAAAGAACACAAGATAGATATTAAAAATCACTACCTATTCAAATACCTTAAACTCCGTTTTAAACGGGTAATAACACAAGTAAAAAAGATTCTTAATTTTATAATATTTTAAATTTAGATACAAAGTGTTATAAAGCTTTAAATTCGGCTTCGAATTTTTATTTAATAATATAAAAATAAGTATGTTTATATGTTAAAATTTCCCAGTGGGTTTCGATTACAAGTACCATGTAATCAAATTCCACCTAATACGACAAAAGATGTAAAGTAAATTGGATAAATCCGTTTACTTCTCATATTAAGTCTTTTAGTGTGGGTATTTAAAATCGAATTTAATCCAGAATAAATAAGGAGAATAAATAATGCGAAAAACTATGTTAAAGACATTATGTGTTTTCACGTTAGTCTTTTTTGTCCTGTCAATGACAGGAGCAGCATGTAGTAACAGTTGTAAAACGAAAACCGATGCAAGAAACGATACATTTACATGTAACTGTAAATCTAAGTCTTGTTGCTTTAATGTATTGAGTAATGACAAAGGATGCAACCTTAAAGTAGCAAAAACAGGATGTTTTACTACCGCAAAAGGTGGTAAGGTCTGTATGCAAAGTAATGGTAAATTCTGCTACACAAAACCAGCAAGTTGCAAAAACTCTTGCACTGACAGTTTCAAATACTGTGTAAAAGGTAAGGATGGAAAAACCGATTGTGCAACTGTTACAATTGCAGTTAAATGCTCTAGCTGTTCCAGCTGCACAACCTGCTGAAAGTACCCAAAAGTACTTGCTTCAGTAGGAATACTTTTGCAACCAAGCACATTAAAGGGAAAAGGAAGTATTAATCTTCCGGGATAAAATCCCAAAACCCTTTTAATGCTTTAACTTAATGATTTCACTTGAATTATAATTTAGAGGTCAGGAATTACCTGTTCAATTAACCTGTGTTTACGGTTCTTTAAAATGTACTTTAAAATTATGTATGAAACAAGTTTATCCGAATTCTCCCGATTTCTCCAAAAGAAAATTAAATTGAAAGCAATACTATTTATGAAGAATAATTTAGTAGAATATAACAAAATATTGTAAAATCGGGCTATATTTTCAATTTTATGATTACAATATTAAGAAACTTCCCTTTAGAGAGAAGCAATGAAATAGACAACAATCAATAAAAGTTTTTAGGTAGCTTCTGTCTATAGCTGGCCATATAGGTGAGATTCAGGTAGAAACTTCGAAGTGTTAGAATTAATATAAATCATCCAAGATATAGCTATTTTTAACTTTGTTCAGCACCTTTACTTTCCTTCTTTATCGACTGTAAAAAACTAACTTTTCAAAAAGGTAAAGGAATGTAACTCGATATAACAACTAGAGTTCTCCTGAGCCTATTTCAAACCCTGCAATTACATCTTCTTTCTTTAAGAAGCCTGACCTGTTCTTCATAAGAGTCCACAAACTCGTCCTGAATGGTTTTTCCTGTCGCTAGGGCAGGATCGAGAGGAGTATGGTGTTTGTAACCTCGTTTTGTCATCTCCTCTACCAAGGCTTCATGCCTTAGATAAAGAGCTTTAAGCTTTCCTCTCCAGCGCATTGTTTCCGGATGGTGGGCATAGGCTTTTTTATTGTTCGTGATTATAGACCAGAGAGCATGTAACTCACGGTGTTCCCCTAAAAGATGCTGTCTGCACATTTTCTCAGGAGATATGTCCCAGATTCTCATAAGATAAGTTTCTAGCATATCTAAGAAATGGTTTTCGGAAATGAAAAAGAGTTCACTTAATGCGAAAATTAAGACCTATGTTCTGTGTCTGATTCTTAATTCTTATACATATTTACATACTACATGAGAAGATATAGCCCATGAAACGTGGGATAGTCTGGTTTTCGGGAATTTTTCTACTGGTCGTTACATACTTTTTATCCGCTCCTGCGCTTGCCCACGTGCCAATATTCGGAGGAGAAGGCAAAAGTATTGAAACAGCAATCCAGATTGAAGACCCTTCGAAATCAAGGGTATTTTATGGGGAATTAGATTCCGGAGATTTTAGGTATTATGGTTTTAATGCGGAAAAAGGAGAGAGAATTGTACTCGGGCTCACTATTCCTGTTGAAGATGGAAACAAGGGTTTTACCCCGCACCTGATTCTTATAGGACCTGGACTTAAGGATGAAGGAAAAGTACCCGATAAACTGAAAGTGCCCGAAGGATACGGTGCAAAAGTTCTTTCCTACAACCTGCCTGAGAGCCCTGTATATGAAGGATTTACCCCAAGCACCTTTTACTCACATGTTAAGCTCGATATCAAAGCTCCAGAAAGCGGAATGTATTATGCTGTAGTAGGAGCGGCACAGGAAACAGATTCGAGAGAAGGAGAAAATGTGATATATGAAAAAGGTTTGCAGGAAATCCCAAAGGAAGGAAATTATGGGCTAATTCTAGGGTACAGAGAAACTTTTACCTTGAAAGAATGGGTATCAATACCTCTGAATCAGATAAAGATATATCGTTGGGAGGGTCAAAGCCTGTTTTTGATCTTTACCCCACTTGCATTAACCCTTGCAGCCGGGCTTCTAGCAATTTTCTTAAAAAGGGAAACTGTAGCAGAGTACAGTCCGGCACGCATCTCAGGAATGCTTGCAGGCCTCTTTTTTCTGGGTACAGGAGTAACATATATTTTTCAGATGCTGATTTCGTTGAGTAAAAGTTCATATTCTTCAGAAATTGGCATTACTCTCATTTTAATTTTGCTAAGTATAGGACTTGGAATTATCGCAATAGCTTTAACCCTTAGAAATGAAAATTATGGTAAAAGATCAGCAAGAAAGCGACTTTACTTCTTTGGTTTGGGAATACTCGGACTTTTATTCTGGGCAGGATGGTTTATAGGCCCTCTTCTGGCATTTGAAGCAGCATTGTTGCCCTGGAAGCTTAAAAGATAAAGTTTAAAGCCAAAAATAAGAAAATATTAGGAAAATATTAAAGAAAATATTGGATATAAATAAAATGTGTCTTGAAGACCTGAGAGGAAAATGGGTAATCACCTATTTTATCCTAGAAATATCACGCCAGGGTACAGTCTTGGTACAGCCTTGAGGCAAAGAATTGAAGACAAAGTAAGGATTGAAAAAGTAATATAAAAAACAAAAATTAAAGAAATAAGAATAAATTTTAAAATAAAATTGTTAAAGGAGCAAAAAATAATCAAAAAATAATATTATAAAAAGGAACAAAGTAACCTTATCTTAATTTGATATTCAGCCTTCTGAAAAAACTATGGCTGGTTAAGGTCTCTTTCACAGTGTTAACGTTACTAAGGAGTTTATTAATTTATAATTTAGTGGTGTGTCGTAGCCTCACGAGTGTGATATGTGTCAGCTCTTGTAGCGAAATAAATCGCATAAAGCGCTGCAAGCCCAACAATTATGTACACAATTCTCGAAAGTGTACTTCCTACCCCGAAGATAGCATCCACAAGGTTATAGTCGAAAAGCCCTACAAGCCCCCAGTTTAATCCACCTATTATAACAAGTATAAGTGCAATTAAATCTACTGGATTTCTTACTGCCATATATATCACTCCATTTTTATTTTATTTTCCTATATTTTATAATATGAAGAAATATAATAACCCCGATATTAAAATTAGATGTACTTGTATTTATATGTGACTATTATAAAAACTAGAGCCTTTTAGAGAAAAAAAATAGAAAACCAGAAATTAAATCTCACTATAGCCATGTCCTCGAGTTCAGGATTAAATAACCCATTCCTTTACGAAGGCTTACTGGTGAGTATCAGAACGTACCAAATAGCCCAAATACTAAATATATAGAGATTACGTAAAAAATTAAATTTATAAATACTTTACCAGCTTTATAGTCAGAAATAGCTTGATACTCATTTTCATATAGCTCAACGTACAATCTGTACTTTATTGATTTTCGATTCCAATTATCAATGAACACGCACAATGATCCTACTAGCATAATAAAAAAGCTAGACTTTGTTGCTAAATTGACAACAGTCGGATAACTTTTTATTATTAAAAAAGTAAGTATAATGCCGTCAAGACCTACGAAATACTTATAATAATTATCTAGAGAAAAGTAGTGCCGATTCATGTTTTTACACCGTATAAATTCATTTAATAAAAAGAGAAACATCTAGATAAATATTAACTTAATGCTTCAATGCGAATTATGTTTACCTGCTGATTGGTAAGTTTGAAGGCCAGTCTATCTAAAGAACTAGATCAGTTTTAAGCTCGAACTCTAGAAGCAGGAGAAGCACCTAAATCATCTGGGAAAAATGTAAATTAAATTTCAATAAACTTACACACATATAAACAAAGATTAAAATTTTAACTACAAAGTAAACAAAAAGTTATAAAATTGTTTGAATAAAATTGAGTATTTTTAAAGAGCTGAATATTTTGCAATATATGATTTAATGTCGAACTTTTTTTTACTGCCCTCATAACTCATGTATCTGATTTTTCCAAAAATTTCTCTTTCCTTCCAGGGACGGTCATGTACCCCTCCGATACTCCAGGCAATTCCGACATATCCATTCGGGTCTCGTCCATCCAGTTCATATTTATCATTCAGATAGATTGCAGTCTCGAGAGCTTTTTCTGGAGATTCGCTCCACTCGAGAATCTTTTTTGCCCAGTACATCCGCATATAGCTGTGCATTTTTCCGCTTTTTAGGAGTTCTATCTGGCTGGCGTTCCAGAGAGGATCATATGTCCTTCCTGTTTCCAATTCTTCCAGTGTAAAAATATGACTTCTTTGATCATGCCTGTGAGAGTTAAGAGTTTTCTTTGCCCATTCAGGAAAGCCATCAAAACTATCGTAAGAAGGATTATAATAGCAGAAATTATCGGCAAGCTCTTTACGCACAAGGAGCTCATCGAGAAATACTCTTTTTGATTCCATGTCAGCTTTTGTTTTTTCTACTTTGAGAGCTACCCTTTGAGCTGAGATCTGTCCAAAGTGCAGATAAGGAGAGAGATTGGATAAGGCATCTTTAGTTGGGTCATTTCGCAGGGTAGAGTAAGAGTCAAGCTTATTGGTGAGAAATTCATTCATAACTTTTCGTACAGCTGTTTCTCCAGCTTCGAAAGGTACAAGGTCAGGTAAGAGACCTGCTTTTTCTTCAAGAAATTCCCCCGGAAAAAGAGTTCCAAGTTCATTTTTTTGAAATTCTGAAAACATTTCTGATTTTTCGGAGTTTGCAGCGATTTCAGGAAATTCGGAATTTGCTTCAAGCTCAGGATACTCCGTAAGGAATTCAGGAAGGAGCTTTAAGAACTTAGGACGAAAAGTATGGGCAGCATATTCCTGCTTATTAGAAGCTTCCCAGCAGGGAACGACATTATGGGCATCAACCTCAAAGAAGGGTACATTAATGCCTGATGCAGCTTTTTCTGTCCACACCCTCTTAATCCTAAGTGGACTAAAATCAGTAACAAGAGTTCCAATCTCGTATCTCTTAACAAAATCCGGAATTTCGTCTTCAGGATCTCCTCGAAGGAAAAAGAACGGAATTTTTTTCCTTGCAAGAGTAGCTTCAACTTCTTGCAGCCCTTTGAGCATAAACTCATATTGTCTTCTTATAGCTCCCAGAAATTTATCTACCAGACAAAAAACAACAAAAACAGGCACGTCGGCTTCCAACGCTATTTTTTGGGCAAATAGAAGAGCCCAGTTGTCCTCAACCCTCTGGTCACGGCTCATCCAGTAAGCAACCGGTCCTTTGCCTGGTTTCCCGGATAGAATGGTCCGAATACGTTCAGGGTTCATTACTAGTTTTTGGGATCCGGAATATATAGAGCTAACATAAAGATAATAAAAAGAAAGATAATTTTTAACAAAGATCCCGGATTAATTTAAGCAGGAGTTTTAGAAAGATTTTAGTGTAATTAAAGTTTTAAAATTTTTAAAACTCAAAAACCTGCCCATCATATCCAAGGGGCAAAAATAAGGCTTCGATATGGTGAGGACGAAATAGATGACTGAGGTGAGTCAAAGCTACTTCTTTTGCATTGAGCTGCCCTGCAAGTGCCATAGCCTCTTCTGAATTCATGTGTTTTTTGATATGGATATTAGGAGGTACTATAGCATCGGCGATAAGAAGATCAGGATTTTTCATAAGCTCCAGGCTAGCTTCAGGAATTTCTGAGTTTGTATCTCCTGTGATCACTATTTTTTTATCGCCTTCCCGAATTACAACCCCTGCCGGAACTTCCACAGGGGGGTGGTTGACCTTAAAAAGAGTGAATTGCAGCCCGATTAGCTCGAAAGGCTCATAGAGCTTCACATAATGATACCTGGGTTTCAGGAAGGAGACGTACCGGTTTATATATTCAAGGGTTTCCCTAATCCCATAAACATCAACCTTATTTTGAACCCTGTAGAACTCTCCAAATCCGGAGTAGTGGTCGTAATGTCCGTGCGTCCAGATCACTCCGTCTATACAGGACAGGTTTTGTTTGAGAAACTGCTGCCTTAAGTCAGGGCTGGTGTCAATGAGGATCTTACCTTTATCGGACTCTACAAGGATAGAAGAACGAAGACGCTGGCTTTTTCCACCATTTCGGGCGTCTTCGCAAGCAGGACAATTGCATCCGATCTTAGGAGTTCCGACAGCATCGCCGGTCCCAAGCAGTGTTAGCCTCATCTTACTTCTTCCTTTCGTACTCTTCGGATTTGAGGCCAGCCCTCTCATTGAAAGAGTCTACGGCGTCCAGCAGGTCCTGCTGAGTAAGTATTTTACGCTCTTCAAGAAGAGCACTCAGAACAGCTTCCCTTATAACTACGCGCAAGTCCGAACCTGAATATCCATCTGTCAATTCTGCAATTACCCCTGTATCATAATCCCCTTCAATATGTCGAGTTACAATATTCAAAATATCTTTACGCATCTCAAGGTCAGGGAGAGGGAAATGAACAATATCGTCAAAGCGTCTCCATGCTGCGCTATCAAGCATGCGGGGATGGTTGGTCGCGGCAATAAGAAGAACTCCGTGATCCACAAGGCTGATTTCATCTATGGCCTTCAGGAGAGTATTTACTGCCCGCTTGATGGCAGCATTCTCGTCAGACGTTCTTGCTTTTGCTACGAAATCTAGTTCATCTATGAAAAGAATGCAGGGATTCAGCTTCTTTGCGAGCAAAAAGACTCTGTCAATGTTCTTTGCAGTCTCACCAAGATACTGGTCTGTTATCATGGAGAGTTTGACCTCCACAAACGGGATTGAGAGCCGTTCTGAAAGTGCACGGGCAACAGAGGTCTTTCCGGTTCCTGGAGGGCCGACAAACAGAAGTTTTCCGATATCATGAAGGCCGATTTCCCGCAGGTATTCCCTATGATCGATGGCTTTCGTAATCTTTTCAACTTCGTTCTTTTGTTCTCCGGTAAGCACAAGGTCTTTGACTTTTTGCCTTACATCCTCAGGGGCAATAATGACCACGAGTTTCAGCATATCTTCGCCTTTGTCTTCTTTCTGGATCTCCGCTACCAAGGACTCTATCCATTCCCTGTCGACTTCCTTGGGCCTTATTTTCGCCTTTGCAAGTGCATAGTTTGCAGTCTCACCCTGTCTTATTTCTCCAAAGTAATAAGCCAGAACAGGGTTACTTTCAATCCTTTCCTGAGAGCCTTCCTGCTTTTCAAACCATTCCGCAGCAAGTTCGAAAGCGCTCAGACGAAGTTCAAAGTGAGACTTGTCAGTACTTATGAAGGGGACGTTCCTTACAATTTTTTCAACATCCTTAAGCCCGTACAGTTTTTCAATTCGAATAAATGTGGCTGTGATGGGTTTGGGAACTGTTTTTTCTGTGCTGTTCCAGTAGTTTTTCCGAATGTTCTTTGGAAGATCATTTACATCCAGTTCCGGATAGCGATTATAGATCTCTGCGGTTAGCAGTAGTTCTACGATATCTAATATAGCGCCTGACATGTTTTTACCTGTTGCGTGCTTGGATTAATCCACTATCAAGTGTTGGGCACTCAAATGCGGTAAGTTCTTAAATCCTTCTTTAATTTGTTAAACCTAGTAATTGGTTTTCTTTAGTGATAAAATTTACGAAGCAGTCGGCAGTAAAAGGAAAAACCGACTGGAGATGATAACTTTATCTAGCAGAACACGTTATCATCTACTCTATCTCTTTTGGGAGTCAAAGCATATTTCCGGGAAAAGCATCTGCTGCCTCCGGAAAAGTGTCTCACTTTCAGAGAGTGATTGTGAATTCTGGAAATAACCGAATTATCCCCATGAGATGTACTCGTGTACTAGAGAGGATCCGACCTATATAGCTTATTTCTGGAATGCCACGGCATTATCAAAACTTCTGCATTATCAGAACTAGTATATTAAAACTATCATTCCTAAGATCTCTCTATCTAAGGAAATCCAGAATTATCCCTAGAGAGGAATATTGTATGACAAGAAAACAGCTCTATTCAGGGAAAGCAAAAACTATCTATGAGACGGATGATCCTGACACCCTTATTAGCGAATTCCGAAACAGTCTGACTGCGTTCAACGGAGAAAAGAAAGGGGAAATGGAAAAAAAAGGGTATTACAATGCCCAAATCTCAAAAAAACTCTTTGAGATGCTCGAAACCGAGGGAATAAAGACTCATTTTGTCGAAATGCTTTCTGACATTGATATGCTTGTGAAGAAAGTTGAGATTATAAAAATCGAGGTCATTGTCAGGAATATTGCCGCAGGTTCGATTACAAAAAGATACCCCATAAAAGAAGGCACGAACTTCAAGTCTCCTGTACTTGTTTTTGACTTCAAAAACGATGAATATGGAGACCCAATGCTGAATGATGACATTGCTCTTGCTCTTGGACTGGCAACACCGGAAGAACTTGCCACACTCCGGAAACTGGCCCTGAGAATCAATAGCCTGCTTGTGCCCTACCTGGACAAAAAAGGTATCTTACTTCCGGATTTCAAGCTAGAATTCGGAAGGAGGAACGGAGAAATCATCCTTGCAGACGAGATTTCCTGCGATACTTGCCGGTTCTGGGACAAAAAGACCGGACAGTCCATGGATAAAGACGTCTTCAGGTTTGATAAAGGCGACATTTCCAAGGCTTACGAAGAAGTTGCACATCGCATAGTGCCTGAAATATTTGAATAAATGTGAAAAAAGGCCAGGAAACTTAAACAAGCCGGACAAAAGGCTTTAAAGTTTTCCTACCTGTTTATTTTTGTTTAAATAACAAGTCAGTAATCTAACTCTTATTTACGCTACTTCTGTTGTTACACAATTTTCGGTTAGCACTGCTTCTGCTGTTACGCAATTTTTGTAATTACACTGCCTTTATTTACACTGCCTTTATTTACACTGACTCTGCTTTGACATTGACTATGCTTTGATACTGACTATGCTTTGATACTGACTATGCTTTGACATTGACTATGCTTTGATACTGACTATGCTTTGATACTGACTATGCTTTAACACTGGCTTTTGCTTTTAATTATTTTTTAAAAAAGAAGTCCAGAGTCGTTTGAAAGCGAAAGTCCGAAAGTGTCTTTGCTTGCTGTACCCATTCGGCTTTTGGTGTGCTTATCCTGCCCGCAAGATCTGAAACTGCAACTTCAAGAGAATCGAATTTTTTCGGAGGATTCTGAAGAGCTTTTCTCATACCCTCCCTGACGACCCAGACTCCGAGAGGGGCCCAGTAGTCCGGAGTTATTTCCCGGAGTACGAAGACCGAGGCTTGCCTTTTGATTTCTGTCAGATATTCAAGTACAGGCAACCTTGAGGCATAATAACCTCCAGCCAGAGGAGAATAACCTTTTTTTCCATCATAACCCTCACTGTCTTCTCCAATCCAGCTTGATTCTCCAGACCAGACTGCTTTTGGGAGCCAGATTTCCATAAGTTCGAAGGCATAAGCCCGTGGAAGGATAAGGACTTCAAAATGGTTACCAAAATGAGTCCCGCTAAAAAGCTGAATCTCCGAGATCCAGGGAAAATCCTTTATGCGGCCTGCAAGTTCCTTTCCTGCCATATCATCCACAGCTGTAATTGACCAGCGTGTTGGCACGATTTTTCGTTCTTTTCCAAGAAGGCCAATTGAGAACAGGCGAGTAATATGTTCAGCAGGAATATCCCCTTTATAGAGTTCAAGCACCGCATCTTTTGCCAGGGCATCAGTGTCATAGACAAGGTAATCAACTTTTTTTGGGACATTCGGATTTTCTGCAAGCTCAAAGTTTTTGACAAGCCCTGATGGGCCCATAGGTGTCAGTACGGCATCGAATTTGAGTTCCTGTTTAGGGGCTTTAAAAAACCAGGCTTCTGTATCCACCGGTATTCTGGAGAGAGCAAGTTCCTGAGCCTTTATAAGAAGAGGATTTTCTTTGCTGCGAGCATCTTTTACACGAAAGTTTGCGTTTGCCCTGACCATACGGGAACGCATGGAGATAATGTCTTCAATCTGCATATTTGCCCAGGCTGATGGGTTTTCAAAAAGCGAGGCTTCGCTTTCTTTTGCCAGAGGGGGAATGAGCGGGCCTGCCGAGACCCTGGGGTAACCATAGCTTCCGACAAAAATAGCTGGGGGAGATGCTCCAAAAATAGAGTCTCCTGAGATTGCAGGAACAATCGACTGTAAGGATTTGAATTTTTCAAGGATCGGACAACGGGGACGTCCACAAAGTCCTTTTCCTTTACATTTAATACACAGCGCTCCATTCACTTTAAATCCGTATCCTCGCAGATAATGCAGGCTTTAGCTTCAGGAGCGTTTCTATATAGCCAGCCGGATTTCTGAACAAACCTGCAAACATTGCACATGCCTTTTACCTTTTCCTGAGAGGATAAGTCTTTATTTACAAGCACTGATGCAAATTTCCGAATTTCGTATTGAGTCTCCTCGGAAAAACCGACTTCAGCCCCACGTTTTTCACTCACATACTGGGATACCGCAGCCCTTGAAAGTTCCAGGATGTCCGCTACATCCTGCTGCGTGCACCCATGCTCAAAGATCATTGTTCTGGAAAGTTCTGCCCTAATTGCAGGCAAGACTTTCTGTACCATAATTTCACATGTTGTTTTCATGGGAGACCAACACCACATAAATCAGGTAAATTTACGAAAGATTCTCTTAACCAGTTCATATTTATAGATTTCTTAATCAATTATGTATCCTTATACTTTTGTTTTTGAGTAGAAATATATCTCATAATTTACCTAAAACGCATGCTATTAAAATACCGACAAAAATATATGCGATTCCAGACCTGAAAATGTTATTGATACTTCTCAGATCCGGTTTATTCCTGAGGCTCGCCAGGGTTTAGTTTTTAATCTGTTCAGCAGAGAAACCCTTTTCCATGAGGACTTCTTTCATGCGGGTCAGGTGATTGCCCTGAAGTTCCACAGTATTTCCTTTTACCGTACCGCCGCATGCAAACTTTGATTTAAGATAAGTTGACAGTTCGTGAAGATCTATTTCACTTGCGTCGAAACCTTCTACAACGGTAACTTCTTTGCCGTATCTTCTTCGGTTAACTTTTACAGTAATTCTCTGTTGCTCTTTTGCAACTTCTTCGCAAATGCAAAGTTCTTTTGGAAGCCCACATACTGGGCACATTCCGCTGCTCATTTGTTGATATATCCTCCGAATTTGTAATCATTGTATATGTAATTTACATCTAAAAATAACTAAATAGATATAAAGTACTTATCAATGAAGGTATTAAAGCCTAATGGTATTTTTCAGGCACTTTATATTGAATTACAGATAATAACCTGAACTTATTGACAATATAAAAAGCCAGCCAGAGCTTTATTATTTTTCAATTTTTTATATATTAGTATATTCGGTTAATATTCGGTTATAGTGTTCGTTTAGAATATTTACTCATAAAGTAAGTTTAATAATTATGTTCTTAGTGAATATTACAGATTGGTAAAAACTGCAAACGAAAAGTGAAATATTTAAAGGAAATTAAAAAGCTTAACACTTTGGAAATGCGGATCTAAGCCGAAAAATTGAAAAAACTGAAAAAACTAAACAAAGCTTAAAATCACTGATTTTTCCGGAAAGAACCTTTCATACCCAGCGATAAATTAGATATATCTTGAATTCCATCTCTTTCTTTAACCTGCATGGATATATATGTACTTCTATTATATAAATATAGCAGTATAAAAATATAAAGTACACTAATAAATCGGGGGCACCTGATGAACGAATTAAACGAGTTAATAGGTTTCGTAAACGGAAACAATATAAGACAAAAAGTACTCTCCTTACTTTCCTCAAAAGGAGAAATGGAAGGGAAAAGAGTTTCAAAAACTCTAAGAGTTGCACATCCCACCATTGCAAAAACTCTCGACGAACTTGAACAGAAAGAATTGATTACAAAAAAGGAAGAAATGTATTCCCTTACCGAATCCGGAGTAAAAGTGGAAAAAATGATTCAGCAAATATAACCTTAAAACATAGTTCTTATACCATTTTATTTTAAATCCTTTTTTACCTTAGCTAATCCAAAACCGGTTTTATTCTCAATCAATAAAAACTCCAAGACCATTCTTTTCTCAAAAGGTTTGCGAGCATGCAGATAGAGATTGAGGATAAGGTATTCAAACTCAGAAACCTAGGGTTTTCGATCAAACCTTTTCTCAAAAGGTTTGAGATCAAACTTTTTCTTAAAAGGTTTGCGGCCAAGCAGTTTTTTGAAAAGGCTTGGGTTAGAAATGTTTATTTAATTCTTATCCCTTTATGTCGGCATAGACTGTTAACGCTAATACTAAAACTCTTGAACTTAATTGAATAATCAAAAATCAATATCTATTAAGAAAAAACCAGAGCTTCGATATTCAAAAAAGGATTAAGCATCAGAGGCAAGGCAATGTTACCTGAAGAAGACCTTAAGATTATTAAAAAAGAATTAGGGCGAGAGCCCACCCTGGTAGAACAGGGCTGCTTTTTAAATTTATGGAGCGAACACTGTTCCTACCGCTCAAGTGCTCCTCTCCTGAAAACTTTCACCAGTACTGGTGAAAACGTGATTATTGGCCCGGGGGACGATGCTGCAATTATAAAGTTCGATGATGGCTATGTACTTGCCATAGGCATGGAAAGCCATAATCACCCTTCATATGTCGATCCCTATAACGGGGCTGCTACCGGAATAGGAGGCATTGTAAGGGACATAATTTCAATGGGAGCCCGCCCAATAGCCCTTATGGACCCACTCTATTTCGGACCTCTGGACACTCCAAAAAATATGTTCCTCTTTGAACAGATAATTAAGGGAATTGCAGGGTATGGAAACTGCATAGGAGTGCCAGTCGTCAATGGTGAAACTTTCTTTGATAGAAGATACAGTGGAAACCCTCTTGTAAACGTGGTCGCAGTAGGGCTCTGCCGGGAAGAGGAAGTCATAACGGCCCGCTCCCAGAAAGCCGGAAACAAGATTGTACTCGCAGGTTCCAGCACAGGAAGAGATGGACTTGGAGGAGCTTCCTTTGCCTCCAGGGATCTTTCCGAATCAGCCGAAGCTGAAGATCGCCCAAGTGTTCAGGTGGGAGATCCTTATACTGAGAAACTTGTAATTGAAATGACGCTGGAAGCCATGAGGAAGGGATACATAAAATCCTGCAAAGACCTTGGAGCTGCCGGTCTTGGAGGAGCAAGCGCAGAACTGGCTGCAAAGGGAGGGCTTGGAGCCCATATTATTGCAGATGCAGTACCCCAGCGCGAACCCAATATGAACGCGTACGAAATCCTGCTTGCAGAATCTCAGGAACGCATGGTCTTTGAAGTAACTCCTGAAGACGTTGATGCCGTACTTGCTCTGATAGCAAAATACGACCTTAATGGGGCTGTAGTGGGATACTTGACAGAGAAGCAAAATTATACGGTTGAATTTAAAGGAGATATCGTTGCAGATATCCCGATTAATTTCCTGACAGGTGGAGCTCCGACCTGCGAAAAACCCTCAATAGCTCCTATTTCCCAGATTGAAGAAAATAAAGCTCCCGAAACTCCGAAAGACCTTAAGGCAGCCTTCCTGAAAGTTCTCTCTTCTTACAATATTGCCTCAAAAGAATGGATCTACAGGCAGTATGATCACGAAGTCCAGTTGAGAACAGTTGTCAAACCCGGAGAAGACTCCGGTGTGCTCAAGATAACCGATAAAAAAGGACTCGTACTTTCTTGCGGCTGCCAGCCAAGAGCTACCCTGCTTGACCCCTATAACGGAGGAAAGATTGCAGTAATTGAAAATGCCATGAACCTTGCAGTAAAAGGGGCCGACGGGCTTGCTATTGTGAACTGTCTGAATTTTGGAAACCCAGATCGCCCGGAAATTTACTGGCAATTCAAAAACGCCGTACTTGGACTTGGAGATGGGGCAAGGGAACTCTCAATCCCGGTCGTGGGAGGAAATGTTTCCCTGTATAATGAAAGCGATGAATTTAAGACCGCAATTCTTCCAACCCCTTCAATAGGAGTAATAGGAAAAGTCAACCTTGAGACTCCTCTTCCTTCAGGCTTCTTTGAAAAACCCGGAGATACCATCATCCTTGTAGGAGAGACAACTGCGGATATGGGAGCTTCAGAATACTATACCTGTCTCGGGGCCCAAAATGCCGGAAAAGTTCCTTCTGTCCCGAAAAATGCTCCTGAGATAATAAAAGCCGTAATAGAAGCAGCAAGAAGCGGAAAACTCAGTTCGGCACACGACCTTTCCCTTGGAGGAATTGCCGCAGGACTTGCAAGGATGTGCAAGAACTCCGGTGCAAAGGTAGATCTGAGTGAAGTTTCAGGATTAAAAACTGAAGAATTATTATTCTCAGAAGCTCCGGCAAGAGCTCTACTTGCTACAGGCGAACCCGAGGCTGTACTCGAAATCCTCAAAAATGTGCCTCATACGATAATCGGTAAAGTAGAAAGCAATTCCCTTGAGATTAAAGGAAAAGACTTCGAGATTTCCATCTCCCTCAAAGAGATCTCCGACGCATATGGCAGCCTTACAAGGTTTATGATGGGATAAGAGATTCCCTCTTATTTTTAGATTTCATCCCATCTTTTATTTACTATTTTTTTCAACAGTCCATACTGAGAATTCAAAAATTTGTTTTTTGATCTGTCTTTGATCTGTTTTTGATCTTATGCTCAGTATTTTTGTCCATTGCAAGTTTTAGATTTGACATAAAAAATAGTTTTGAGTTAACCAAAACAATAGTTTTTAGTAGGTTTCCATACTAGATTACTGTGTTATGAAAGCTGTATGCATCTGTATGGGAGTGCATCTGCCTTACAGTCCCAAGTGGTACTGGCCTGTAGAAGGGTTTTTCGGGGTGCCTGAAATGGATCGGTATTTTGACCGGAATAATATTTTTTCAAAATTTTTAAAAACAAGCCGACAGTTTTTACGCCTTAATGATCTAATTATGGAGTCCATAGAAAAAGGGGGAAAATATTCCTTTGATCTATCCGGGCCATTCCTTAGACAGTGTCGATGGGACCCCGAACTTCTTGAATCATTCCACGAACTAGGGGAAAATGTGAGCGTAGAATTTACAGGGAGTTGCAGTTATCACTCCCTGAGTTCGCTTTATCCCAATCTTTCAGAATTTAAGGAAGAAGTGCTCATGTACAGAGAAATGCTTCGGGAATTACTGGATATCACTCCTGAAACCTTCGTAAACACAGAGCTTCTGTACACCGAAAGAGTAGGGAAGATTCTTACAGATCTAGGGTTTAACTGTCTTATCGCAGAAGGGTCCAGGAACCTCATGAACGGATATGACCCTGTACATATCTTTGAAAATAGCCTTCCGACTTTGTTAAGGCACATAAACCTTAGCGAGGATCTTGAACTGCGCTTTTCTGAAAAAAACTGGCAGGGCTATCCTCTTATTCCGGAAAAGTTTGCGGACTGGATTGCCAGCATGGAAGGTGATGTCCTTACCCTTTATTTTAATTATACAAGCCTCTGCTTTCACTACAGAAATAAAAGCATGATAGACGATTTTATCAGGATGTTTCCAGAAGCCCTAAAGTCCAGGGGCATTGACATGCTCACACCTTCCGAAGCTGTCAAGATATTTGAACCCTTAAGACTTCCTACCCTGGGAACCGAACAGACAATCCGTTATGGAATGAATAACGCATTAGGTAATCATGCTCAGCAGCTTTACTTACGAGAACTGGTAAGAATTCAAGAAGAACTCTCAGAGCTTAAAGAAAATAAGAACTATCGAGAACTTAAACAGATATTCGGTTACCTTCAACAGAGTGAAATCTTTTTCTCTATGAACTCTGGGAATATCAGGGAAGGGTATGAAAGGGCTGTCAATTACTTTTCCATCCTGTCCGATTTCAGGAGAGCTGTGCTGGAGGAGGGAGCATGACTTCGGTTTGTATATATTTCCAGGTACATCAGCCTTTCAGACTACGCAGGTTCTGGCCTGATGACCGAACAGGTTTTTTCCGCTATTTTGACGAGAGAAGCAACAGGGAGATCTTTGAAAGAGTAGCCCGGAAATGCTACATTCCCACAAACAGACTCCTCCTGGACTCTCTTGATGAACACAAAGGAGAATTCAGGTTTTCGCTCTCGGTTACCGGAACCCTGCTCGAACAATGCGAACTCTGGGAAAAAGATACCCTAGAAGGGTTCAGGCAGATGGCAGAAACCGGAGCAGTAGAATTTCTGGATGAAACATTTTATCACTCCCTTTCAAGCCTTTTTGAAGACAAAACCGAATTTATTGAAGAGATAAAAGAACATAGGAAACTTATGTTTGACCTTCTGGGAGTTAAACCTCAGGTATTCCGGAATACCGAATTGCTTTACAATAACACCATAGCGAAGCTTGTTTCGGATCTCGGGTACAGGGCAATCCTTACCGAAGGAGCGGACCATATGCTTGATGGAAAGTCTCCCAACGTACTTTATAGGGCAAAAGGTTCGGGACTTCCCATTATCTTCAGGAATTACAAGTTGAGTGACGATATAGGATACAGGTTTTCTGCAAGGTGGTGGGAAGGATATCCTCTCACTGCAGAGAAATGGGCCTCATGGGCTTCAGGGAATAATGAAGATTGTGTTAATATCTTTATGGACTACGAGACTTTCGGAGAGCATCAGTGGGAAGAAACCGGGATATTTTCCTTCCTGAAAGACCTTCCGGGAGAAGTGCTCAAAAATCACCTGGATTTCAACACCCCTCTTGAGCTTGTAGAGAAATATTCACCTGTAGCTGAGATCGATGTTGGGGACTTTTCCACAATTTCCTGGGCTGATATGGAACGTGATACAAGCGCGTGGCTTGGGAACGATATGCAAAGGCGCTGCTTTGAAGAAATAAAGCTGCTTGAACCATTTGTAAGGAGGACAGAAGACCCTGAAATCCTGCGTATATGGAAGCATCTGCTGACTTCGGACCATTACTACTATATGTGTACCAAATGGCTCGGAGATGGGGATGTACATTCATACTTCAGTGTTCACTCAACACCTTTCGATGCAGCGGTTAATTTTATGGCTGTAATTATGGATTTCAAAGCACAAATATTCAGAAAACTTAGCATAATAGCTTAACTAAAGAATACATACTAACTCATGGGAGTCAGGTCACATGGTAAGAGACTTATTCACGTTTGCAGGTTTCAACGAAAACTCGCAGATTGTATGGTTTAAGATAATGTACTCGAAAGAACCCGGATCTCTGTCTTTAATAACTGATTTTCTCGAAAAGAAGAATGCGTTTATTATGTTTGGTCATCTGGATAATATCACACAGAAAACCGGAGAATACTCAGTATTTACCGAGCTCAATAAAGATGTTGATCCTGAGGATTTCGCTCTAAAAATAAAAGAACTTGAGGTTGTAAATGAGGTAGAGTACGGGATTTCAGAGTACGGGATGGTTTATTCAGTGGACTTCCCTCTAAATGTTATAGGAGTCAGGGGAGTTATGGCAAGGGCACTTACCATTGTTGATATCATTAAAACTTTAAACCAGAGTGCACCGCACGCAGAAGGACTTCTCACTTTCTCAGGACTTAAGGGTGGAACTCACGCTGCAAAGTATTTCAAGAGTATTCTGGATCTAAATGACAGTAACTTTGCGAATGTGCTTGCAGAACTTTTTAAAGGTGTGGGATGGGGAATTCTTGAAATCGAATGTGATCCCAGAACTTACGAAGGAAAAATCATTGTGAAAGATTCGTTTATAGCTGATGTATACGGAGAATCAGACCAGCCGGTTTGTGCCTTTATGAGTGGTTATTTTGCAGGTTACCTGACCGAATATTTCGGGAAAAACATAAGTGTGAGGGAGGTAAGCTGTAAAGCTACAGGAAAAGAATTCTGCGAACACATAATCTCACCGGCTCCATCGGGCGGTACAAGCCAGGAATACCAGCTGAGAGGGGAGATGCGGTGATAAAGCAACCCAATGTCATTCTTGGAAATGACGAGCTGCTTGTAACAATGGGAAAAAAAGGAGACATTATAGGTTTCTTTTACCCCCGTAGAGACCATGCTCAGCATGTCGAGGAATCCTTAGCCTGTATTCATACAGGAGAAAGGCTTCTCTGGACCAATGATAATGAGTGGAACGGCATCCAGAATTATGTAGAGGACACAAATATTGTGTCAACAAAACTTTATCATGATTCGGGAATCCGGATTTCCATTCTTGACCTTGTACACCCTGATGTGCCTGTCCTTATCCGCAGGTTTAAGATTCAGTCCCAGAAAAAGCTTTCAGGAAAGTTTTTTTATTATTCGAACTTTAATGTAGGAGAAACCTCCAAGAAAAACTCCGGATTCTGCGATACCGACACTCATTTGCTCGTACAGTACTGGCAAAACTATCATATAGGGATATACTCCCAGCCAGAATTTACCGAATGGCAAATCGGAAAGGCAATGGACACTATATGGTGGACGAACTCCAAGTATGATATGGAAGATGGAAAGCTCCAGAGGAATAAAGAAGACATCGGAAACATTAATAACGCGGCTGGTTGGGATCTTGAACTGGAAGCTGACGGAGCAAACGAGTTTGTTATTCTTATAGGCGCCGCTTCTTCCCGACGCCTCCTGTATAAGAGAATGCAGGAGCTCTCAAAACTGCCTCTTGAACATATTTTTGAAAAGACGAGGGAACACTGGGTTATGTGGCTCTCCAGAAAGCAGGTTATCAAAATCCCAGGGCTAGAAGAGTACGATAATCTGCGTCAGGAGCTGTTTAATGCCTACAACAGAGCTCTTCTCATGCTTTACCTTCTTAATGACCGTGAATATGGATCTTTTGTAGCTGCTCCCGAATTTGACTCAAACTTCGAGAAATGCGGAGGGTACGGGTTCTGCTGGAACAGAGATGCCGCAGAAATCGTACTCGCACTAAGGCATTCAGGCTATCCAGAATACTGCGATATGTTTTTTAAATGGTGCATCCAGACTCAGCTCTCTGATGGTTCATGGTTTCAACGTTACTGGCTAAATGGAGATATTGCTCCCTCCTGGGGCAATTTTGAGTACTCGACTCAGATTGACGAAACCGGATCCACGCTATATGCTATGGATGTTTACTACAGGATTCTCGAAGGCCTGAAAAAAGCTGAATTTCTTGAAGAGGTCTGGGTCTCGGTTCTCAGGGCTGCCGAATATCTGATGAAGCGGACAAAGTCAGGAATTCACGAAAGCTGTATGGATCTCTGGGAGACTTACTACGGAATTTTTACATATACGAATGCTTCAATTTATGCCGGGCTCATGGGTGCTTCCCACCTCGCTGAAGAAAATGGGGAAGCTGGCATGGCAAGGCGCTGGAAAAAGAGAGCGGAGTTCATCAAACAGGCTACAATTGACCGTTTCTGGCTTCAGGAAGGTTACTTTGCAAAAGGAGTGATCAACGAAAAACTGGACAAAACTATTGATGCAAGTATTCTCGGTACCTATGTTCCTTTTGGAATGCTCTCTCCAAAAGATCCAATTGAGAAAGATATGATCCAGTTCATGATAGATAACATTCGGAAAAAACTCTCGATGTCAGTAAACCACGGTTATGGTATTAAAAGGTATGAAAACGACAGTTACATAAACGGAAACCCGTGGATAGTAACTACTCTCTGGCTTTCGGAAGCGATGTTCGCCTTTGCCCTTGACCTTCCCTATGAAAAAACAAGCTTTGCCTCCACTCCCCCCACACATGAAAACTCATATGAAAAAGAAGAAATCCCTGAAGAAAAAGTGAAAACACTGACCAATGAAGGAATTAAATGCCTCAAATGGGCTCTTGCCGGAGCAACCAGTACAGGATTACTTCCTGAACAAGTGGACCAGTCTACAGGCAACCCTGCATGGGCAATCCCTCTCGGATGGAGCGGATCTCTAATACTTAACAATATTCTGCTTCTGGACAAAATCTGCAGGAGAAAAGCCGGGAATTCAGAAGAAAATTGAGAAGTAACGAAAGGTAGAGAACCTGATAAGTAGAGAGAAGGATTGAAAGGTGTAAAAAGTAGGAACGCAGGAGAGCATTGAAAACCCGAAACTGGTAGTGGGAATATTAGGGCTTCTGAAACGAACGTAGTAAAAGTGCTTAATTATTTTAACACTAATTTTACTATGCAGACCTATTCTAACCGGTACTTGTTTAGATATAAAGCTCTCCATATCCTGAGTTGGTTAATTAGGAGAACTTCATAAAAAGCTCTCCCGCCCCTCTTTGTCCTTGAGTTTTTCTTTTTCAATTTGAGGTTTATTAATTTTCAGAGTATATACCCGGTCTTGTATTTGTTGTTACTTTTATGAAATTTGTCTTGGTTACAGTACTGCTGCCTGCGGTATTGCTTACTGTAAGTGTAATCTTGTATTTTCCTTCCTGTAAATACTTATGAGTCGGATTCTTTTCTCTTGAAGTTGTCCCATCTCCAAAATTCCATTTCCATTTCTCAGGTAAGCCTGTACTTTTGTCAGTAAAGGCAACAGTTAATGGGGCTTTTCCTGATGTGACATTACTGGTGAAGTTTGCAACAGGTTTTTCTATTATAATTATATAATTTTCTTTTGTTGTTGTATTATTACCTGCTGCATTTATCGCTATAAGGGTGACCGTATAATTCCCTACTTTTGAATACTTATGGACCGGATTCTGCTGGGTTGAAGTTGTTCCGTCTCCAAAACTCCATTTCCAGGAAGTGGGTGTGTTTTTACTCTTGTCAGTAAAGGCAACCTTTAATGGTACTTTTCCAGTAGTAGGAGATGCAGAAAAAACAGCAACCGGAACTTTCTGATTATTAAGAAAAGGTAGAACAGTTATATACTTTGTTTTTGTTGTTTTATTGCTGCCGGCTGCATTGGTCACTGTCAATGTTATCGTATATGTTCCTGCTTTGAAATACTTATGGATTGGATCCTGCTCGGTTGAAGTATCCCCGTCTCCAAAAGTCCATTTCCATTTATCCGGTAAGCCCGTGCTTTTGTCAGTAAACTTAACTATCATTGGTGCCATTCCAAAGGTAGGTTTTGCGGAAAAGTTTGCGACAGGAATTACTGGTATCGGGACAGAAGCTATAAACTGTCCGAAGGCAATAATCTTGTGTCCTGCAGACATAGTGGTGGCTATAACAGTATTTGTTGCTGTGTCAATTACATAGACAGAACCATCTCCATAGTCCGCCACATATACTTTTGTTCCTGCTGGATTGACTGCAATTCCCCAGGGATAGAAACCTACATTCACAGTGGCTGCAACCTTGTTTGTGGTTGTGTCAATTACAGAGACAGTACCTCCTAGATCGCCAATTTTGCCGAAATTCGCCACATACACCTTTTTTCCGTCCTGTGTGACTGTAACTCCTTTAGGATAATCACCTACATTCACAGTGGCTGTAATCTTGTTTGTAGCTGTATCAATTACAGAGACGGTATTTTCTCCATTGTTTGTCACATATACTTTTTTTCCGTTCGGGCTGACTGCAACTCCTTCAGGACTGGTTCCTACATTTACTGTGGCTGTAACCTTGTTTGTAGCTGTATCAATTACAGAGACAGTACCATCCATATTGTTCGTCACATATACTTTTGTTCCTGCTGGATTGACTGCAACTCCATTAGGATAAGTTCCTACATTCACAGTGGCTGTAACAGTGTTTGTTGCTGTGTCAATTACATAGACAGTATCTAAGCCCATGCTCGCTACATATGCCTTTTTTCCATTAGGACTTACTGCAACCCCATAAGGACCACGTTCTACAGAAACAGTGGCTGTAACGGTGTTTGTGGTTGTGTCAATTACAGAAACACTCCCGCTATCAGAGTTCACCACATATACCTTTGTTCCCGTTGGGCTGACCGCAACTCCACTAGGCCAGTTTCCTACAGGTACCTTGGCTGTAACAGCGTTTGTAGATGTATCAATTACAGAGACAGTGTCGCTGTAACGGTCCGTAATATATGCATACGTCCCTGCATATGAAGCACTCTGCTCAGTAGCTGCCGACGTTGTAGACGAAACGAAAATTAAAAACAAGATCAGAGCTACTGACACTAAGGCTACTGAATTCAATTTTTCGTAAAATTTCATTATCTTACCCTGGTTCTTTAGTTTATTTTTTATATAACAGATATAAATACTTTAAACTTCATCTTAATTTTTAAACCTTCGTATTAAAATCAGAATTTTATAAAAATCCTCAAATTAGAGAAAATGTGTCTACGAAAGAATCTAATTGAAGCTGACTAGCGTGAAATAAAAGGATTTCAGCACAAAAACGTAAAACAAGACATTAAAATCCAGAAAGCAGTTTGAGAAGAGTTAAAAAATTAGATGGTGAGATCAAGTTATTGAAAATCGTGACTATGAGGAAGGTTATCAAATATTGTAAAACAAGTAGCTTATCCCAAAACTCAAAATTACTTCTCTTAGTCATAGCCTCTGAACAATCAATCGATTTTCTGATCACGAAAATAGTTCTGAAACTTTATAGATTTAGGAACAAAATGTTTTTGGAATAAACTAATTCATTATATAAAAAATAGGAAAGAAAACAGACGCTAACAGTACGCAAAGCACTGAAAAATTGCGCCCTTAAGTTCTTTCTTCTACGCTTATTCGCGTTGACAGTAGTTTTGGGATCTATTTTGGTATTCCCGTACAGTCTGTCTAAACATAGACTTTTTTTAAGTTAGACTTCCTTAGTTTAAGTATTGGCTTCGTTTCTAATTTCTGTTGCCCCACCAAGGTAAGGTCTGAGAACCTCAGGGATTTCCACGCTTCCGTCTTCACGCTGATAGTTCTCGAGTATCGCAACGACAGTCCTCCCTACAGCAAGGCCTGAACCATTAAGGGTATTGACGAACTGCGGGCCTTCAGGAGTCCTGAAGCGGATATTCGCCCTTCTGGCCTGGAAGTTCTCGAAATTGGAGCACGAAGATATTTCCCTGTATTTTTCCTGTGTGGGTACCCACACCTCGATGTCGTAAGTCTTTGCTGCTGAGAATCCCAGGTCTCCGGTACACAGATTTACCACGCGATATGGCAGTTTCAAGAGTTTAAGGATCTCTTCCGCATCAAGGGTGAGTTTCTCCAGTTCTTCATATGAGGTTTCCGGCTTTACGAATTTGACAAGTTCAACCTTATTGAACTGGTGCTGGCGGATGATGCCCCTGGTATCCTGACCATGTTTTCCTGCCTCACGCCTGAAACAGGCAGTATACGCTGTAAGGAAGACAGGCAGTTTTTCAATGTACTCGTCCATATAGAGATTGGTTACAGGAACTTCTGCAGTAGGTGCAAGATAGTAACCATCAGTACATAAGTACATATCTTCTTTAAATTTTGGCAACTGGCCTGTACCAGTCATGGCTTTTTCATTAATAAGTACAGGTGGAAAAACTTCAAGATAACCCTGCCTTGAATGTACGTCAAGCATAAAGTTTACAAGCGCTCTTTCGAGTTTTGCGCCCATACCCTTATAGACCGTAAAACCCTGACCTGCGATCTTGGCGCCTTTCTCAAAGTCAAGTATGTCCAGTGCTTCTCCTATATCCCAATGGGGCTGTGGAGTAAATGTGAACTTTCTTGGCTCGCCAACAACCCTTACAACTGGATTATCATTCTCATCCTTACCTACCGGAGTTGTCGATGAAGGGATATTGGGAATTCTGAGCATTATTTCATGTATTTTTGACTTATAATCACGTATTAAATCATCAATTTCTTTTATACGGCTATTAATGCCTTGCATTTCCTCTATCTTGGATAAAGTATCTTTGTTTTCTTTCTTTAGCTTCGCTATCTCACGGGTGACCACATTGCGCTTATGTTTTAGCTCATCACCCTCGGCGAGACATTCTCTCCACGCTATATCATACTCAAGAAGATTGTCTATAAGCTCGGTGCTCATATTCCTGTTAATGAGAGCGTGTCTAACTACATCGGGACTATTACGTACAAGTTTAAGATCCAGCATATTAAGCCCGAGATATCCAGCGTGTGAGAGAATATATATTTTGTGATTTTTCGGGTGTAACGCTGTTATGGAAAGTTACAAAATTGAAAAAGAAAAGAAGAACAGGGAAATATTAAGAAAAATAAAAATAAAAATAAAAATAAAAAATATGAAAAACTTAACTGTTCTCAATCGAAACTATCCACAATCGAAACTATCTTACATTAATTATCGATTCTGTTAGAGTTCAGGCAATAAGTTTTCCATATGGACTTTCTTCAAAGGAACTGACTAACTGTTCGGCAGTCTCATTAGACCTTCCTGAGTCCGAACTCAAAAGCAACCTTGAAAGACTTGCTTTGTTCATATACTCAATTTTGGGTTCCCCTGATATTCCTCCAAGTTCCGCAGCCTTGTCAATTGCATCATAAAAGTTTCCAAAGCCATCCACAAGCCCAAGCTCCTTTGCCTTGGTTCCGGTGTATATACGACCATCAGCAAGGGTTTTTACTTTACTTTTGGACATGTTGCGCCCTTCGGAAACTTCGGTTACGAAATTTTCGTAGCTGTCCATAACCACAGAATCAGCATACTCTTTTTCCTGATCGGTAAGTCCTCTCCAGGCGCTTCCCATATCTTTCATTTCTCCAGACTTTGCAACGTAATAATCTACACCTGTTTCTTTATAAGAGACAGACATATTCTGGAAGACCCAGATAACTCCAATAGATCCGGTATTCGTAGAGGGACTTGCAATAATGTAATCAGTCGGTGCAGAGATATAATATGCAGCACTGGCTGCAAGGTCCCCCATGGATACAACAACGGGAATTCCTTTTGCCTGGGCTTTCTTAATTTCTTCTACAATTTCTTGGGCTGCTGCTGGAGATCCTCCAGGACTGTCAATTCTAAGCACAATTGCCTTGACTCCGTTATCTGCGGCTGCCCTATGGATATCTCCTGCAATCTCTTCTGAAGTAGCATAACCAAGTCCTTCAGCAACGTTTCCGGAAAATATAGTACCCTGAATATAGATAACAGCTATCTTATCCGGATTTCCCAATCCTCCCCCTATACCGAGATTGGAGGAGATCACCGTAAGACTCATCAGTATGATAGTTATGAGAGCCAGTATGACCAGCAGGTAGGGTATCCATCTGTACTTTCTTTTCTGTGGATAAGAATTGGGATTCATGCTTAAACTCTTGTTTTTAACTTCTTTATTTTCAGAGATCTCAGCGTGAGTCCCGTGATCAGCTATTTTCTCTGGACCATAAGGGGCAGAGCTGTCGAAGGAGTTATCACTCGTACCGTAAGTTCCATTATCAGGAACAGAGTAATCACTACTATTGTGAAGATTGCTTTGTAAGTTGTCGTCTACAGATAGATCTTTTGAGTTTGTGCCTTCAGGATTTATGTTTCTATCGCTCATATATTGTGGAACCGTATATCTAAGATCGTATATATTAGATTTGCCGCTTTCGTTTGCGGTCTTGAGCATTGTTTAAGTTTTTAATCAAGAGAATATATACTATTGTAGCAAGCTGTGCAAGAAGAATAACTTACAAAAGCCCGCAGGAAATAGAATTTATTTAACAGCTCATTTGTCGGAAACTATTGTTAATCTGTCTCTACACTCCATCCTTCTTTATATATAATTGTTAACGATCCCTCAAATAAGTTACCTTGTAAAACACAGTAGCAAAATAAGTAAAGAAATAAGTAAAGAGAGAAGTGAAGAAGAATTAAAGAAAAAGTAAAGAAAAAGT
>DAQQ01000240.1:0-1484 GCA_002508465.1 Methanosarcina sp. UBA7
TTTTTCTGTCAAATTCGGGTTATAAATAAAAAAAGGAAAAGTGAGGTTTTTAAAATATTTGGCGTCCATTTATTTCTTATCACATGTAATGCTAGTCTGGTTGTAAAGTATCACACACGATACGTACATTAGTTGTAACAAATTTTCACGATATTGGTGGAGTATTTATATCCAGAAAATATTCAAAGTGACTACGAAGGTTGCTTGAAATATTCACAAAGACTGATGTAAGCATTAAATTTCTTTTAATAAGAAAAAAGTAGTAGCTTTAGGGTCTATAAAGTCTTACTTTTCATCATGATTCAATCTAAGGACAGTTTCAATAAATTTATTTATCATTAATTCAATTTCTAATTAAGATGAACTATATCAAAACCTGGAAAGAGGTTATCCTGAAACCAGCTGAATTTTTCATGAAAATGCCTACGAGTGGGGGGTACGCTGATCCTCTTACTTTTGCAGCAATCAGCTATATCATATCCTGGCTTTTATCTCTACTTGTTTTCTTCAGTGTGCTAACAATGGAAGATTCGGGATTTAGCTTTTCCGAATTTGGCCGTATTTCTATGATAGTGGGAGTAGGACTTTTTTTAGTATTCGTTTCTCTTCTTATCCTATCTCTAATCGCTAATCTCCTTTATAGGGCGCTTGGAGGAATTGGAAGTTATGAAGGTACCGTAAGATTTGCATCATATGCAAGTGCTGCATTGGTATTTTTAGCAGTTCCTTATGTCGTCTCAGTCGCTGTAGTTTACGAGATGTATCTTCTTATTATAGGTGGTATGATTGTGCATAATGTAAGTATGAGAAAATCCATAATAGCAGGATTTCTAAGCTTTTTCCTACCATCAACTATTTGGACTCTAGCTATCTTATTTGGCTTTGTATAACAAAAAATTACTCGATAATTCACGTTGAGTGTTATAAAGCTACTATAAGCCATCTACACATTACATACACTATCGATAGCAGGTTTTCGGGATATTGGTGAATAAATTAATCCAGAAATATAAAATAATTAGCGAAGGTTGTTAAGGTCGTTTCACGAAGACTGTTTAAGCATCAAATTTCCTTCAAAATAAGAAATAGTAGAAGCTTTAGAATCCAAAAATCAATGATAGTTATAAATGAATTGAATTTCTAACTAGAAATTATGGCATTTGCAATTATAGAAATCTCAACGCTATTTCTGGCAATTATAATAGCTGTTGTATTATACGTAATTCTTAAGAACGGTACTCAGCTTGCTATGAATGCTGTACTTGGAATTTTAGTCTTAGCTGCAGCAAAGTTTTTATTTGGGATTAAAATCGCAATAACATTATTAACTGTCTTGATTTGCGCAATTGGAGGTATTTTTGGAGCACTTTTAATTATCATATTGAACTATCTCGGAGTAGCTTTTGTATAACTAATGAAAGACTTTATGCAATTTTATTTCCCTTATTAAGGTAGTCTGGTTGTAAATATCCATACGATACGTA
>DAQQ01000240.1:1517-6223 GCA_002508465.1 Methanosarcina sp. UBA7
AAGTCTCTTTCGTAGAACTTGTCAAGAACTTTTAATTGAGTCTTTTTAGCATCAAATCTTAAGCTTTGATTTAATTTTAAGGTGCACGTTTGGATAGGACTTTTACAGAGCCACTTTTTTCAACAGCGATAATATTTTCAAAATATTTTCCGTATCATAGGATCTAGTATCATATGATCGATTGACATCTCCAAATTCGAGATTTGGTGAGATAAATTTGAGTTTTGGGATAGGCTCTTTGATCATTTTTGCTAATCTGCATCTGTTTTCTAAGCTTACCTGCTTACAGGTAAGTGAGTGGACGTAACGAAAAAAATAGAGTGAAAAGCGAATGTGTTAGTATTCTGGAAAATATCAACCGATTATTAAGGGACAAACCCAATTACTTTCTAAACAAAAAATATCTTTGTCCAATATAGTTAAAAATAAATTGCGAAAATCAATAGTTCTTCGTTTTTCAGTTAAACAGCAACCAAAGAAAAACTGTTTTAAACGTTAATCTTTATCAGAATTTATAGTGTTGAGCAATTGACAGGTCAAGAGAAAGGTCCAGAGAAGATGGACAAACCAAATTCGAAACTCTAACTTTATTACGAGAGTAATTCAATACCTATAAAACTTCAGCTCTCTTAATACAAGCATGAAAGATATTGTTTTTATCGATGAAGGCAGCCTTCCCACACCTGAAGGCATCACAAGGGAGTGGGTAAAGGCTGCAGCTGAAAATCAAAATGAAGATAAAAAACTCTTTTCCGTAGTAAGGGAGGCTTTTCAGAGGAAAATAGATGTGGGAGTACACGTACCTACTTATCCTCAGTTCAGAGATATGATAGGACAGTTTCTGGACATCATCAAGGATGAAAAGAACTGTTCTGATCCTTATGTACTGAAAGAGGAAAATGCAAAGATTCTTGAGCTGGAAATAATTGACGAGATTGCAAAACACTACAAAGAAAAGACAGGAAAGACTCTTGAAGTCAGGGTTTGTGTTGCAGGCCCGACAGATCTCTATCTTCAGGCCTTCGGGGCAACTGGTTATGTGGATGCTTATAATATCCTTGCACTGGATATCGAGAAATTCATTAAACAGGCGTTTAAAACAGCAAAAAATTTTGAAATTAAAGTTATAGCTCTGGACGAAATTAGCCTGGGATTAAATGATAAGATTCAGTTTTCTGACTCTGATATCATATCGGCTCTTACAGTTGCCTCTACCTATGCTCGGCAGCAAGGAGCGGACATGGAAATTCATCTGTATTCTCCTTTGAAGTATAAGCTTATATGCGAGACCCCTATCAATATCATTGGATTTGAATATGCAGGAACTCCTTCCTACCTCAATCTTCTGGACAGAAAAGTACTGGAGGATTCAAATACTTATGTCGGAGTTGGAATATCAAGAACTGATATTTTCAGTCTTACAAGCATTATCAATGAAAAGTATAGAGTTAATGCCTGGAAGGAAAAAGAATATCTGCAAAAAATCGTAACTGAGCTAGAGACCCCAGACGTCATAAAAAAGAGACTTGAAACGGCTTTTTCCGTTCTTGGGGATCGCATAAAGTATGCGAATCCGGACTGCGGGCTGGCGTTCTGGCCGGATCAGGACCTTGCTTTCAAGCTGCTTGAGAATACGGCAAAAGCCATTAATGAATTTAATGCAGAAAGGAAAATTAGTAAATAAATTAGACTGAGAAGAGATTAATAAGTGAATTATAACGATTTTACATAATAAGATTTAGCAAAAATAGGAACGAAAAACTTAAACAATATGAGTGATCAGTCAATCAGAAAGAATTCAAACATTACTGAACTAACAATGGAAAAAACATAGCATGAATTCGTTTGAGAAGCCATAGGAGAAAGAAAGATGTTATACAGAAAAGTGCCTAAGAATGAAGACGAACTTTCAGTATTGGGATTCGGGTGCATGCGTCTTCCTATCAAAAAAGATGGGACTATAGATGAAAAAAGAGCCACAAAACAGGTGCGTTATGCAATCGACCACGGAGTAAATTACATTGATACAGCCTGGCCTTATCACATGGGAGAAAGCGAGCCTTTCCTTGGTCATGCACTTGAGGACGGATATAGAGAAAAGGTTAAACTTGCTACAAAGCTTCCATCCTGGCTCATAAAAAGTCGAGAAGATATGGATAGTTTCCTCAATGCTCAGTTAAAGAGACTCAAGACGGACCATATTGATTATTATCTGGTCCATGGTCTTGCAGGAGAAGTGTGGGATAAACTTGAGCCTCTTGGTGTGACTGATTTCCTTGATAAGGCAAAAGCCGATGGACGTATTGTCAATGCAGGTTTTTCTTTCCACGGCTCAATTGAGGATTTCAAACGGATTGTCGATGAATATCCCTGGACTTTCTGCCAGATTCAGTATAATTTCATGGATGAGAAGCACCAGGCAGGAACAGAAGGGCTTAAATATGCGGCTTCAAAGAGTCTGGGCATTATTATTATGGAGCCTCTGCTAGGAGGCAATCTGGCCAACCGAGTTCCCTCTGAAGTTAAGGAAATCTGGAATGAGGCATCTGTAAAACGTACACCCGCAGAATGGGCACTTCGCTGGATTTGGAACCATCCGGAAGTCACAACTGTGCTTTCAGGCATGAATGAGGAAGCCCAAATAGAGGAGAACTTGAAAACAGCAGATGAAGCCTATCCTAACTCATTGACTGAAGCCGAACTGCAGCTTGTTAACAGAGTTGAGCAAAAGTACCGTCAGCTAATAAAAATTGGCTGTACTGGCTGTCAGTATTGCATGCCCTGTCCTTCAGGAGTAAGCATCCCTGAATGTTTTGATATTTATAACAACTTGCACATGTTTGGCAATGTGGATGGATCCAAATTCGCGTATGCTATGAGGATGAGCGGAGCATTCACGGACAGTGAGCCTGGAGGATTTGCTTCTCTATGTACTGAGTGCGGTCAATGTATGGAGAAATGTCCCCAGAGTCTGAAAATCCCTGACTTGCTAAAAGCTGTGGCAGAAGAGCTTGAAGGGCCTGACTTTGAGCAAAGATTGGCCATGGTAAGGCAGTCTTTAAGGAAAACTAAGCCACGAAACAATATACAGGACTAATCATACTAAATAGTCACAATACTTTTTAGATATCTCCAAGAAGCTGTCTTAAGAGGGTCCAAGTTATTTTTGAAGGGCTAATACTCTGAATAATTTTTTATTTAATATAAATTTAGCTTCTACTAAATATTTCGAAAATCGCTATTAAGAAAGTATTTATGAGATAGAATATTATGACGGATAAAGTACAGAAAAACAAAGTACAGAAAAACAAAGTACAGAAGAAAAACAAAAAGATAAGTTTGATTTTTCTAGCTATTTTAAGTATTTTTATCTCTGTCTATGTTGCAGGAAACTATTATGTAGGTTTACGTTTTTTTCAATCATTAACCAATCTTGTCGAACCTTACTCTTTGCTTTACTGGACCTGCTATTCACTTCTTGCAACATCATTTTTTGCATCCAGGTTAGGAAAGAGATTTTATCCTGGATATGTTAATGATTTAATCTCTATAACGGGCGATTACTGGCTGGGTGCTGTTTACTATTCTTTTTTGATGTGGATTGTTATGGATATTCTTCATCACTTAACTAACCTCATATTTCCAACGACACAGATTATTCAATATCCATCATTTTACTGGGGTTTTTTAGTTTTATCCCTGGTTTTTCTTCTTTTAATATATGGAACCTGGAATGCAAACAATCCACAAGTTGTGCATTATGACATTACCATTAAAAAAAGAGTACAAAATCTATCAGAAATTCATGCTGTTATGGTATCCGACATACACCTTGGGCCGGTAGTTGATAATGATCGTCTCGATGCAATGGTTAATAAAATCAACAAGCTCGATCCAGAGATTGTAATTCTTGCCGGGGATATCATAGATGAGGATGTAAGATTCTTTGCCAATAATAAAATGCCGGAAATATTGAAAAAACTAAGATCCAGGTACGGTGTATATGCAGTTCTTGGAAACCATGAATACATTAGCGGCAATAGTGAGCTGGCCATTGAATATTTGCAGCAGGCTGGGATTAATGTGCTGGTTGATGAGTGCATGAAAATAAACAATCAATTTTATCTAATTGGCCGAGATGATCGCACGGCTGGTCGTATGTTCGGAAAAGTACGTCTTGAGTTATCTAGCCTTATAGAAGAAATCGACAACAATCTCCCAATTATTCTGTTGGATCACCAACCCATTAATCTAGACGAAGGACAGCGAAATGGAATCGATTTACAATTATCTGGTCATACGCATAACGGACAATTTTTTCCCAATAATCTGATTGCCAAGCATATATTTGAAAACAGCTGGGGCTATTTGAGAAAAGGAGAATATCAGATAGTTGTCTCCTCTGGATTCGGCACATGGGGTCCACCAATAAGGATTGGAAGTCACTCTGAAATTACAGATCTAACTATTTATTTCGAAAAATAGATATTTACTCTCTTATAATTTATGCGGTTGAATGAAAACTAATATTATTAAACTTCTTAACTGACTAAAAGGTGTCTTTTATCATGGCGTTTTTTTAATTCCAGATTAGGAGATGCAATTTTAAGTTATAGGATAGGCTCTCTAAGAATGGAAAAGCTAATTTCAAAAATTGAGTAAAAAAGTCGCTCGCAATTATAATATATCCTTAGTTTGACAGTATC
>DAQQ01000040.1:0-16143 GCA_002508465.1 Methanosarcina sp. UBA7
ATATTTTATCCAAGTTCTCATATATTATCCAAATTCACTTTTTACCAAGTTCTCATATTTTATCCAAATTCACTTTTTACCAAGTTTTTTAATATCTGCCTGAAACCACTTTCACGAGAAAATTGAAATTTCCCCACTTAGAAAACTCACCTGCTTAACCTGTCGATCTGGCTCGAATCGCAAGCCAGGCTACTATAGCCCCTAACCCAATAATGAGGGCAACAAAACGTATAAGCCCTCCCAGAAAAGGAATTTCATATACAATTGCAAACAGGACTGCCCCGAAAATATAGTACATCATTTTTCCTGCTTCTTTTTTTAATATTTTATTATAGATTATCCTGCCAGCAAGCAGTTTTACAGGTACTGTCGCGATAAGAAGCGCAAATACCATAAACAGGATAAGCAGGATCGAAAGGCTCCACCCAATAAGAGTAGCAAGCAGGATTATCGAGAGTACCGGAAGAAGAACTAGAGTTAGAAAACCAAGTAGTCCTGTTTTCAGAGGTGAGTCTTTTACAAGTTCTACAAGGCCACCTACGAAACTCGGGAAAAGGTAGATAAGGACCAGGCCAATAGCCAGGGATGCGAGCAACCTCCATATGAAGGAGAAAATGCTAAACCCTTTGTAAAAACTTTCATGCTGTTCTTCTGTCGCATTTACCTGCGTAATATTCAGGTTTCCGCCAACCTTATCGTTCAGGTTCGACGGATAATTATCAGCTTGGAGTGAAAGATTTCCTTTAAGTTTGAAGTCATCTCCGGTTTTGAGGGTGCCTGTTGAGACCTCCCCATCTCCGTTAACTGCACCATCAAGCGTTACTTCCCCACCACCAAGCAGAATATCTCCTTCGACCACGCTGCCCCGGGAAAGAATAATCTGGCCGCCGAGTGCTGCCACATCTCCGCCTACGTTCCCGTTTACCCGGATAGAGCCCCCGGCTGCGATAATGTTTCCTGAAACGTCTCCATTAACAATTATCTCCCCTCCTGCGCCCAGGAAATCATCTCCGATATTCCCGTTTGCTCCAATTTTGGATCCTGCAAGCACCAGGTCTCCCTGAGTGTTCTGGTTAATCTGAAGATCATCACCAGCCCCAAAAGTATTTCCTGAGCTCGTATATCTGAGAACGTTTTCATCGGCAGCTCCTGCTGAATAAGGTAGCACAGCAAAAAGCACTATAAGTAAAATAAGACCTGACACCAGTTTTTTCTCCATAAATCAGCCCTCTTTGCACTATTGCTTAATATTTACTTAATCTAAATCACTACTTAATTTTGCATTTATTACATTTATTATCTTGATATTTAATTTCAAATTTCATTTATATTTCTGTTTAATTTTATATTTTATTTACATTGATATTTAATTTCACACTTTATACACTGCCGTTTAATTTTACACTTCATTTACATTGATACTTAATTTTACACTTTATTTACATTGTTGTTTTATTTTGCACTTAATTGTCTTTCATTAATTGGATAGTATTTCAAAAAAATTATCTGGAACTAATATTGGAATTTAATTGAGATAAATAAAAGGTAAATGGAGATAAATGAAAAGTAAAGGAAATCTTCAATGAAAAAACTGCATAAACCATACCTTTCAGTAACACACGATACCGGGAACTTAGCTGGAAAGCTGCTTGATTTCTGTCAGGCAATATCTGGACTCAAGTTCGAATTCGAAAAATTTTACCAGGAATTACTATGGATTCTGGAAGTATCGTATCTCATTCTGCCTGATTTTTCCTCTGCCGGATAACCCATTGCAATAATCGAAAACGGAGTCACATGTGCCGGAATACTTAATAAGTTCCTGAGTTCCTGGATCATCTTTTCAACGGGATAAACTCCAATCCAGACAGCCCCAAGTCCGAGATCGTGGGCGGCAAGTAGCATATTCTGACTTGCAGCTGAGCAGTCCTGAATCCAGAAGTCTTTGAACTTCGAAGCGTGCTGATCCCCTCAGACAAGCACTGCAACAGGAGTACCCTTCAGCATTTTTGCATACGGATGGACCTCTGAGATTTTTTCAAGCAGGCCGTGTTGATCAATTATAATGAAATGCCAGAGCTGTTCGCCTCCTGCAGACGGTGCATTCATTCCGGCTTTTAAAACATTCTCAATCACATCCCGGCTCACAGGGTCTAGCAAATATTTCCGGATACTTCTCCTGGTTAAAATTGCGTCCATTGTTTCCATGAAACTCCCCCAATTAATAATATTTTATTATAGCGGATAAACTTTATTATTACAAAGCTTTATTTCCACATCAATTATATACATTTAAAAGTTTTAAAATTTTAAAACACGTATTTTAAATATCTAAGGCTGCATTAAAAAACTCTTGAGTAGCACAATTGTTGCATAAAGATAAAATAAAACATGAAAGTTCAACAAAAATGAAAATTCAACAAAAATTATACTTTATTCGATTTAGATACCGAATATTGTATTGAGGAATCAACGAAGTGACTTCCGGGTCAGGAGTCACTAATAAAATAGGCTACTGGCAAAATCGATGAAGCGTGGAAGGTTACTAAGGTTTACCTGCCAAGTTTGGTGAAGTAAAGACCTGGGAAGCCCGAAATAATGGTAAACCAGATCGAAGTAGAGGCTATTAGATGGAAGCAGCTTATTTGTCCGGTATTTTCTTAGAGGCTTTAATAGACAGCGCAAAAATGATTCCGTTGCTTTTTATCATTTTTGTTGTGATTGAGTTAATTGAATATAAATATGCAAACAACATCAGGGAAGGAGTACAAAAGGCTGGAGTGTTCGGACCTGCTATAGGAGCGGTGGCAGGTAGTCTTCCTCAATGCGGCATATCCGTTGTCGCTTCGTCTCTATATACGCAAAGGTTAATTACTATTGGCACTTTGCTCGCCGTTTTTTTGTCTACTTCAGACGAGGCGATTCCGGTAATTCTATCTCAACCGGAAAATGCTAAAATTATTGTGCCTTTGATGGTAACAAAAATAATTATCGCTCTGATCGGTGGTTATGCTGTTGATTTTGCTTTTAAGGAATCAAACAAAGAGACCTTAGCCCATATTAAGGCTTATTCAGAAGGTCACGATGACGAATATCACAACCATGAAACAATACTGGAAGAAAAAGCCTGCTGCGGTCACAGCGCAAGCCCTTCATCAACAGAATTCAATCCAAAAGAGATTTTCCTTCACCCAATAATCCATACAGTCAAGGTTTTTATTTTTATTTTTAGTGTTTCGTTCGCAATAAGTTACATTATTACTCAAATGGGGCAAGAAACTTTGGAAAAAGTGTTCTTAATGCACAGTGTTTTCCAACCGTTTTTGGTGGCGTTATTCGGACTTATTCCAAATTGTGCTGCTTCTGTCGCAATAACAATGCTGTATCTCAAAGGTGTTATCACTTATGGTTCGGTGATTGCTGGACTCTGCGCCAGCGGAGGTATAGGATTATTGGTTTTGTTTAAAGAGGAAAAAAACAAGAAGAATGTACTGATTATACTGCTTTTACTGTTTGGCATAAGTGTCTCGGCGGGATATATTATTCAATTCTTCTCAGTATAGTTTTTTGTATATGGTAAAGAGTTTGTAACAGGTTACCAATCGAGGCAAGATTTGGAATAGGAATTAGATGAAGCTTTGCCAAAGTTAGCGAAAAGGCCTTAAAAGCAAAAAAACATCTAAAATAGCTTATTTAACCAAAAAATTATGTTTAATGCCTTTAAAATAGCATCGCAAAATGTAAACAAATATGAAATTCAATGATAATTACTTAATTAATGATACATATTATAATAAAATTAATATTTCATATGATTTCTGTTTACTAGTTGGTTAATAAAATAAATATTAATTATGTGTTAAAAATTTGAATTGGATGTTTTTCGTTATTATACAACTAAAAATTACTATAATTTAAACTATTGACATAAAAGTTCATTAACTTAAATTAAAACTGATTTAAACAAATTTTTTGGCAAAATAAATAATATTCCCCAATATTACTGGAAAATAAGGAATTTCGTGGGAAATGGCAAAGCCTCAGATTATTTGGGTTGTGAAAAAGATAGACAGAAGGAAAAAAGTTTTAGAGCGAAATTATTTCTGGATTGAACAAAAGTATTATCAACGAGCATATTTTAAAACCAGACCGACTTTAAATAAAAAATTTGGATTAAATTAATTGGATAATTTCTATACATATATTCAATTTATATAATTCAAAGCTGCGGTTTTAGGTTTTGGGATCAGCTCAATATACAAATTCGAAAGTTGAGGTTTGATATGAAGAGCAATATAATCCCTGGAAAACTGATTCTATTAAATGCTTTAGGAATTACGGCACTGGTATTTTTAATACTGGTTAGTACCACAGGCGCAGTGTCATTTGGAAATAATGAAAGTTCTAAAGTTTTGAGTAACGAAAATGCTTCCAATGTCAGCGGGCCTGTTCCCAATCCTTACCTGGCATCTTCACTATATTCTATCACCCATTTTGACTCTTCCCAGAGTGACTCTACACCTTATGGGCCCATCTGCGGTGTTTTCACTATAGATCCAACAACAAAACCGATTGTTTACGGCGGTCCGATTAACATTATGACTCTTGCCTCAACAGACAAGGACTATATGTGGGCAGTCGGTACCGATCGTGTAAGCTACGTTAACATTGAAGACGATAATTGGACTGTAGTGGCGGAATATGAGGCACTTGCCAATGCGACAAACAAACAATTACCTGCTGTTCCGGATAAAGATTTCAGCACCTTTGGCAAGTCATCTGCCGTAGGAATGAATGCAACCTCGATGGATAGTTACTTAAAAAGCCTTTTCGGTGAAAATTACTCAGATCGCTTCGGAAATGGGGGATATTCGGTAGTCGATAACAAAAACATACTATATGTCAACTATGGCAATAACATCTATGCTTTTGCGTTAAAGAATCCAGACCAACCATTTGCAGGCATAAAAATTTGCCATATGATAGAAGATGTAGTAACCGCAATTCAGGGTAAGAATCATCTGGCAAGCGCAAGAGTGTCTGGTCTTTCCATGACTTACGACGGTCATCTTATTATCACGTTCACCAATGGTGTAGCAGTCATCGACCGCGACCT
Organism: Methanosarcina sp. UBA7; assembly: GCA_002508465.1. Lineage (GTDB taxonomy): Archaea > Halobacteriota > Methanosarcinia > Methanosarcinales > Methanosarcinaceae > Methanosarcina. The sequence goes on from DAQQ01000040.1 coordinate 5,117, forward strand.
CAACACTAATAGCGCATCTTTCTGTCGGCTTAGTGACGGTGAATACGTTAGCAACTCAATTGCAGTAGATGAAAACAACGGTATATACGTAGCTAGCAATAGTGTTATGTACAAGCTCGTCTGGACCGGTACGAAACTTTCAGACAATGAAGCTGATGGTGCGTGGTCGCAAGAATACACCAGTTCGGTACAACCTCCTATGATTAAGTTTGGCAATGGCACAGGATCCACTCCAACGCTTATGGGGTTCGTCAATGACAAAGATAAACTGGTGGTCATAACCGATGGTGACAAACGGATGAACCTGGTTGCATTCTGGCGTGACAAAATTCCCGATGGATCCCAGCGCATTGCTGACCAGATCCAGGTAACATGCGGTTTGCCAAATAATACCGAGTGGATACAGTCAGAACAGTCCGTAGTTGTATATGGATACGGAGCCTTTGTTGTGAATAACATTCCGAAAACTTTTGATTCTAATCTTGTAGACAAGAACAAGATTCTTCAAGTCTCACTCATGGGTCCGGCATCCCCTACCTCGTATGGCGTTGAGCGCTTCCAATGGAATACCTCAACGCATAAATGGTCTTCCGTATGGTCACGATCAGATGTCTCATCGACAAGCATGATACCTATCCACAGCACATCTGGCAATATGGCTCTCATCAATGGTTATCAATCTCCAGAAGGATGGGAAGTACTCGGACTTGATTGGAATACCGGTAAAACAGTTCATCAGACTATCTTTAGCGATGTGAATTTCGGAAACGGCGCATATGCGGTTCTGCAATATCTGGATAATAACGATCTGGTATTCAATTCAATCTCAGGACCGATTCGTATCAATTACTGCCGGAAATGATTAGGAGGTAATGACCCTTTCCAAGAAAAGTCTGGTGTCGCATAGTAATAAAACGTTACAAAATTATATTATAACTTGCGTAGTTGCCTGCAAAGCAGGCAATTTTTGAATTTCCTTAAACGACTAATTATTCAAAGTACATGACTCAGAGAAACTTTTTGAGTTTTGGGATAAACCGGATAAGCTCTAACATAATAGCTGAATTTTATAACTGATTAAGGAGATATTGCTGGATATGGAAAAAGAGAAAAAAGAAGGATGGACTCATCCAGAGGCTGCTGAAAAATATGCTCAAACAGCTGACATAATCATACCTGAAAGGAAAGAAATATTGTCGATCATCTCAAAGGTGGCAACAGAACTAGGGTCAATGAATCCTAAGATAATTGATCTGGGATGCGGCCTGGGAGATGTGACAGCTGAGATCTTGAAGTTAAAGCCTCAAGCGGATGTTCTCATGATCGATTTCTCCGATGAAATGATAAGGAGAAGCAGTGAAAGGTTCAGGGATAATAAAAACATAACTGTAGTCAAACGTGATCTGAATCAAGGAATCCTGGATATAACCGAAGATAGAGGATTTGATGCTGTTGTATCCTGTTTTTCTATTCATCATGTAGAGTTTGAAAACAGAACCAAGCTATATTCCGATATCCGTGAACTTCTAAAAGAGCAGGGTTTATTTATAAATGGAGATATTTTCAGGGAAGATTCTTTGGTTATTGATGAATGGGAACTTAATAATCACATATCTTCTCTAATGATACAGCTTAAGGAAAAACTTGGACAGGAATGGACTTTCGACGAACTAAAGCTTAATCGCCTGGAAAACGCCCAAAAGATGGGAGATAAACCCGGAACACTTTGGGAAACATTTCACGACATGAAGGCAGCAGGATTCAGGTATGTTGACTGTTTATGGAAATCCCGCAACCTTGCCATAATGGCTGCAACCAAATCTTGAAAGGGATTTTATTCTGCGAATTCCATATTGTGATGAGTTTCACATTGTGATGAGCTCCATATTATGATAAGCCACATCAGAATAATAAGATTAAATTTTTTTAACCTTATTGGAGAGCCTTGAGGATTTCATCCGTTTTTCTAACCTCCCTATTCTTTTGAATATGAAGTTCACAGCTGCATTATGTTGTTCCTCAGATCTGGAAGCCATAGCGTCTTCGGCAAAAATTTGTTGAAATCCATACTCGTAGGCAAAACGTGCTGTACTCTCAACGCCAAAGTCGGTCGAAATCCCACAAAGTACGATCGTGCTCATTCCACGCCGTCGTAATTGGAGTTCCAGGTCAGTCCCGTAAAATGCTCCCCACTGTCTTTTGGTTATAACAATATCTTTTGAGGTAGGAGACATTTCAGGAACAAACTCAGACCAGTCAGGAGATAGAGATAAGGAACTCAAGAATGACTCATCGCTTAAGACCTTGAGCATCGTCTCTTTTGTTATTATAACATGCACAAGGAATACAGGCATATCGTTTTTCCGAAATGAGTCTACGAGCTTTGAGGCATTTGCTATAACGTCCTGTGCAAGATAAGGCTTTGTTTGCTGTGCGACTATCCCTTTCTGTAGGTCTATGACCACAAGAGCTGTTTTAGCTTTATCAATAGTTAACTCCTGTACCATCACTATATCAAACACTAGCTCCAAGTTATTTATTCGCTCCGTTAGTTAATTATATGTTGTTTCTTCACTCTTATCGTTTCTTCATTCTCGCCATTTTTTTATTCTTGCCATTTTTTATTCTTGCCANNTCTTGCCATTTCTTCGTTTTTGTCGTTTCTTCACTCTTGATGCTGAAAACTTGAAAGGTAGTGTACCTTCAAATTCCTGACCTCATGCCCTGACATAGAACAATATTAACTTAAACTAAAATGTTTATTGTCTTTGATTTTGTAATAAGTAAAGAAGTTCTAAATTTATGAATAAATTAATAGAGGTGAACATATGGCTTGTAAACCAAAGGGCGACGACAAGAAACCAAAATCAAAAAAGTAATTTTGTAATCTAGAAAGATGGACTTTTCAAGATCCATTCCTTTTAAAGTTCCTGTCACCTTCATTATTGGCAGAAATGTAACTAGTAGAACGGTACTTTATCTCAATAATAAATATGGGCAACTCATATCCTTTGGTTTCCTAATTATGATTAAACTGCCCGTTTACGATATTGGTTCCCGCTTTGACAAGCAAGCATTATATATTAAATCTAATCACGCTGACAACATATTGTAAGGATAAAATATATGAAATTTTTGTCTTTGGAAAATCCATAATAGTAAATTACAGTATTTTTTGTGGAGATTATGACCTTTATTTTTATCAAATAGCAAAGTTCTGTTTTTCTAATAGAGTACAGGACCTTAATATCTCAAGATTAAAGAAAAAAACTTCAAAAACGTAGCATGATTGGATATAAAGAACTGTAAGAAAATATCAAGAACCAATAATTCATGAAATACACTAAATTTCATTTTAAGCTGATATAAAATACAGATAGTAAAATTCTTTATTTTATCATCTTTCATCTTTATGGATAAAGTATTATAAAGCTTTAATATAGATTTCTATTTTTATTCAAGAACATGAAAATAAGTAAATTTATATAATAATATTTCCCAATTAATTTCGACTATGAGTACCTTTTGATCAAATGTAATCTATTAGGATAAAAAAATTGAACATAGTTGAATAAAATGAAGACAAATTCTCTAAACTTCTATTAGATTTCGATTTCAGGTATTCTTAGACTAAATCTAACCCAGGATTAATAAGGAGGAAAAATTGATGAGAAAAACTATATTAAAAACAGTATGTATTTTCACGTTGGTCTTTTTTGTCCTGTCAATGACAGGAGCAGCAGCATCTAGTTGCAAAACGAAAACCGATGCAAAAAACGATACATTTACATGTAACTGTAAATCTAAGTCTTGTTGCTTTAATGTTCTGAAGAATGACAAAGGATGTAACCTTAAGGTCGTAAAAACAGGATGCTATACTACCGCAAAGGGTGGTAAGGTCTGTATGGAGAGTAATGGTAAATTCTGCTACACAAAACCAGCAAGCTGCAAAAACTCTTGCACTGACAGTTTCAGCTACTGTGTAATTGGTGCAGATGGAAAGAAAGATTGTGCAACCGTTACGATTAAAACTGCATGCTCCAGCTGCTAAAGTACCTACAGTACTTGCTTCAGCATGAAGATTTTTACAACTAAGCAAATTAAAGGGATATAGGAAGTGTTAATCTTCCGGGTTTAACCGTAGATCCCTTAATGCGTTTGCCTAAACAATTATATTTTTTTTAATTTCGTTAATTATTAATTCTTTTTTTAATTTCGTTAATTATTAATTTTTTCTTCTGTGTTTACCTCTCTCGATCAGAGTTTTTATTAACTGGATTTTCATATTCATTTAGATCTTTTTAATTCACCTATTTTAAATCTTAAAGTTTAGTATTTGAGATACAACCCTAATTTGACAGAAAAATAAAAATTAAAATGAAAAAAGGAGCTTCATGCNNATTTTCATTTTTCCGAAAAATTCTGCGTCAATACTATACGTTTTTTGTAGAAAAATACTTTGTCAATTTATAAATTCTGTCAAACTAAGGATACAATATAAAAAGTTCAGAACCAATTGTTATATTTGCTTTACTTTAAAAGGCAAAGTTTCTGAAATTAGTCTGGATTCTTATGTAACTATGAATCCTATGTTCATTTACTAAAAAAGAACTTCCTACAGCAGTTCGGATCTCTATTTTTAAAAACTGAAAATAGAAAAAAAAATTACTGATTTCAATAAACTCCTATTTATTGAAATTTACATAAAATGTTCAAACCTTTCCTTTCTCGCTTTACAGATCGGACAAACTCCAGGCGGTTCATCCATGGCACAGAGATATCCGCAAACCTTACATCTCCACACCGGTTTTGAAAGTTTCTCTGTAAACTCCATACTCTCCATCATCTCGGCTCTTTTCTTTTCATCTTCTCTTTCGGCATCCCTCTGTGCTTTAGGAGGACGCCTTTCAGGAATCGATTCTACCCTTCTTTCTCCCCGGATAACCTCATCTGAAACGTAAAGCGCACAGTAACAGGCTCCATAATCGTTCAGATCTGGGTCTCTATAGTAACAGGGACAGACAATATCAAGATCTTCTTCAAGATTGTTGGCAGAAAGTCGGCATGGACAGGACCAGTAACCATATCGCTGCTCATTTGCGAGCAGCCCACGCACAAGATCCTTTGTGAACTCAACATCGGGATTGAGGTGATATCCCGACTTTTCGACCTGGTCGTTCAAACGCCTGTATACTTTGTCCACCATTTCTTCGTTTATATCTTCTTCAGCGGCTTCCTCTTCTTTCAGCCCAATTCCCCCTTAAAACCCCAGAGCTTCACGTATTTCCCTTTCTTTAAAACCTACAATCGCTTTTTCCCCATTTATGACAGTTGTCGGGAAAGAGGTTGAAGGGTTGAAGCGTCTTACCTCGTCAACAGCCTGGTTTTCCTCTTCTCCTTCAAGCTTATCCACGTATATAAAATCAAAATCTACACCTAGATCGGTAAGCAGCTTCTTTGTCTTTTTACACCATACACAGGTGCTAAGCCCATACATTACAACCTTACCTCTGTCAATTCCGGAAATGTGATCTCCTTTCTCTTTATCCAGAGTAGATATGTCCATTTGGTTAACCCCCTGCCACGATAAATTTATGGCAGTATGCTTATGAGTACTTTCCTTGAAAGCGCGTTTTATCTGAGCCTGCTAACAAATTGAAGTAATGGCAGGCTGCAAGTTTTATAAATTGCTTATAAGAAAATATAAACTAAAGTATATAAGTTTAGACATGTTAATAAAGAAGGCTAAAAAAGTAAGAATTTTCAGCCTGACTTACTTTTCACCTTGAAACTAAAAAAATATGTGGAAGAAGTATCGTTTATTCTATCTCTTAAGTTTGAACAACACTTTCTATTGTTTGAACAACGATTTCTATTTACAGTCTCAGGCGTACAGTCTAAGGCATCCGGATAATTCTTATTTTATCAAGCCCTTCTGGACATACCAGTCATAATCATGGGCAAACCGCTCTTTATCAGACCTTACAAGCTGGCAGAAATATGCTGTTGTCTGGCGATGCATTTCATCCTGATCCGGATATTTTATTTCTCCACGAATCGATTTTGCCAGCTTTTTACCAAGCTCTTCGGCGTTTCCCGCAGCCTGCTCGAGTGCAGAAGGATACATCCCAACTGCGACACCAAGACCACCGACAACTGTAACACCGAGATTCATGAGTACACTGTTCATATATTCTACAACCACATCTGCTTTGCCTCCTCCTGCCGTAGACACAGAGCATCCGAACTTTCCAGTCAGCATCTGGCAGTGGATAGCGTCCGAAAGTCGGTCGAAGAAGGCCTTCATAGGTGCAGGAACCGAGTTAATATAATTCGGAGCTCCAAAGACAATTCCATCGGAGGTCCGAACCCTGTCAAAAAGTTCCTCGAAGTCATCGATCTGAGGGCACTCCCCTATCGCATAACAGGCTCCGCATCCTGTGCAGTACTCTATTTGCAGTTTATAGAGATCTATAAGCTCGACTTCCGCACCTTCGGACTCCGCACCTTTAATCACGGCCTTTACAAGTTGAAGAGTCTTGCTTTCATTTCCTCTCGGACTTGCGTTAATTCCAAGAATTTTCATGATTATCACCTTGATTGAATGGATTATGCAACAACTACATGAATTACACAGGATTAACGTATTATTTTTTGCCTTTTTCAGATGTATGAGCATGAGACACAGGACTTCTATTTCCTCTCACGAGGGATGCAAATATTCCCAGAATACAGAAGGCTGTAAACAGGATGAAAGCATAATGCAGGCTTAAAACAAACTGAGGGTAATATTCAGGTGTAATCTCCACAGGGCCAATAACAATTGCAAAGATCATCATTGCGATGCCCATCGACAGCATCTGCCCAAGGAGCCGCATAGTCCCGTTCATTCCCGATGCAACGCCGTAAAATTTTTTATCGACAGAACTCATGATCGCATTCGTATTTGGAGATGAGAAGAGCCCAAAACCTATACCGAGAATAACCAGAGTGATAATAAGATGCCAGAGAGGAGTCGATTCTGTAAGGAAAATCAGAAGGAAGAGCCCAAGCGCAGTAAATGCCATCCCTACGGATGCAACAATCCGAGGTTCAGTCCTGTCAGAGAGCCGACCGGCAATTGGCGAAACCATAGCCATGACAACTGGCTGTGCTACCAAGATAAGTCCGGCATGTTCTGGAGTGAAGCTTTTCGTGTACTGGAGATCCAGGCTTAAAAGAAAGGTCACCGCATAAGTCGCGCTATAATTGATTAGCGCAGAAAGATTCGAAAAGGCAAAAATTCGATTTTTAGTCAGAAGGCTAATGTCAAGAACTGGAGAAGATGTTCTAATCTCAAATAGAGCAAAAACAATTACCCCAAGAGTCCCCAAAGCTAAGAGGGCAACCCCTTTAAGTTCTGGGAGAACTGAAAAACCATACATTACTGCAACTACCGCTGCACCGTATATGACTGATCCTGTCAGATCGAACTTTTCCCCTCTGCATTCAGCCCATTCACCTTTAATCTTCCATAAAATCAGGAGAACTGCTGTAATACCTATAGGAACATTTACGAAGAAAATACTCCTCCAGCCAAGATACTGCGTCATTGCACCTCCAAGTAAGGGACCAACGGAAAGCCCAATATAAACTGCAGTAATATAAGTACCAAGAGCTTTTCCACGCTCACCTGGTGGGAAGACCGAAGTAACTATTGCGACGCCTGTTCCAAAAATCATTGCACTCCCTATACCCTGCACGACCCGTACTCCAATCAGCATTTCCGATGAGGAAGCCATAGTCATGATTAAAGATGAAAGGCTGAAGATCGTAATACCATATAGGAAAACCTTTTTCCTCCCATAAATGTCTGCGATTTTTCCGAAGGGAACAAGAAACAATGCTGATGAAAGAAGGTAAGCAGTCGCAACCCAGGAAAGGGCAATAGCATCCATATGGAATTCTGCCCCGATCGCAGGCAGGGCAATATTTACTGCCGAACCGTCAAAAGGGGTAATAAATCCCGCCAGTATTGCAATAAAAAGTACTACCTGTTTCCCTGTGCCGGCAACAGGAACATCAGGTGTATGGTAGATCTCCGGAACTTTGGCAGGTGATTCGGCGTTATTTGTGTCTTTTTTCATGTATATCACTTATCTAAAGGGTCATTATCTACGGCTTATAGTGTCAGAAAAATCGCAATCGATTTATGCTGCAGGATAGATTAGTTAAGAGGCAATTCTCTTCATAATGTTTCCTCATTGTGGTTGACTGATCAACCATTTAGTACAATTTATTTGTATTAAACATTACGCCGAAGCAATTTTAGAAGCAACCATTGACCCGAAACCGTTGCACCGAAACCGTTGCGCCGGTTTATCACGCCGATAGGGTTTGGGGATAAGGTTCTCAAATCCAAACACTGCTTGGGGTTTTCGGTCAAGCCTTTTTTGAAAAGGCTTGCGGTCAAACAGTTTTTTCAAAAGGCTTGCAAAAAGTCTGAGAACGCAAGTTAAACTATTAGAACGGTGTAATAATTAAAGAACGGGTAATAATAAGATTAAAACTACCTGGAAACTTTCCTTTTAGTACTGTTAAAAATCACGTAAGGTTTAAAATAAATTAATGGCTAGTTCGAGGCAAAAAAAATCCGAGATTAAATTAGATTTTAAGGCTAAATTCACACAAATCAAGGTAATGCAAAACCAGAAAAACAGAATCGTTGATGGTTTACCTATGGATTTACCTATGGATTCACCTATGGATTCACCTATGGATTCACTTGTAGATTTCTATGGATTTACCTATTGATTATATATGGATTTACCAATAAAATTATGTTAAATTATTCCAGTATGAATATTATAGAGGTTATAGACTCACAATGAATGAAATTATTACCTGGATATTGATCATATTCTGCCTGATGCAGTCCGCTATTTTTTCCGGAATGACAATCGGGGTTTTCGGCCTTGGGAGACTCAGGCTTGAGATCGAGGCCGAAGCAAACAATAAAGAGGCTATCAAAATCCTGCAGATCAGGCGGGACTCAAACTTTCTGCTTACGACACTGCTCTGGGGAAACATAGCGGTAAACGTTCTAATTGCCCAGCTTACAGGTTCCGTGCTGACAGGAGCTTCAGCTTTTCTCTTCTCCACTTTCGTAATCACCAGTTTCGGAGAGATAGTGCCTCAGGCTTATTTTTCTCGAAATGCCCTGTCAATAGGAGCAAAACTAACTCCTTTAGTCCGCTTCTACCAGCTGCTGCTCTATCCAGTTGCCAAACCTACAGCCCTGATTCTTGACTGGTGGCTAGGCAGAGAGAAACTTGACCTCTTCAAGGAACAGTCTATTCGGATTATGCTTGAAAAGCACATTGAGTCCGGAAAGTCCGATATTGGTTCTTTTGAAGGGATAGGGGCCCTGAATTTTCTTTCCATAGACGATGTCAGCATTTCAGATGAGGGCTCGCTAATAGACGAGAGAAGTATAATCTCACTACCAGTGGAAAATAACCGTCCGATATTTCCTTCTTTCGAAAGAGAACCGACTGACCCGTTTTTGCAAAAGATAGAAGCCTCCGGGAAAAAGTGGGTAGTTATTACCAACCCTCAGGATGAGCCTACCATGGTACTTGATGCGGATGGCTTTTTGAGGGATGCAGTCTACAAGAAAGGTCCATTCATTCCCCTTTCTTACTGCCACTTTCCGGTCGTAGTGAAATCTCCGAAAACCAGGCTTGAAAAAGTAATCAGGCAGTTTAAGGTGTATCCTCAATACCCTGAAGACGATGTAATCGACCAGGACCTTATCCTCTACTGGGACCAGGAGAAAAGAATTATTACTGGCTCGGATATTCTGGGCAGACTACTGCGGGGAATTGTAGTGGAGTGTGACCTGAAATCTGGGTGCGAAGCGCCTGTTCCGCCTCCCCAATCTGGAGTTGTCAGAAGAAGTTTAAGAAGAGGAAAAAAGAAAGAAAGCACGGAAGAAAGAAATAAAGATGAGATACAGAAATAACGAAAAGGAAAGAATAAAAAAGAAGAGAAAAAATAAAAAAGAAGAGAAAAAATGAAAAATTGGGCAGTATATAAAAAGCTTTGTAAACTCTGACTTCGATGCAGAGTTCTTGATATAAAAAACCACGCGTCAATGAAATGGTAAATCTGTTTTCGTAATCCAGAAAAAGGATACAGAGTTAATCATATTTTACGGAATTTTTGGTAAACTATCTATTAAAGAGAGTATTAATTTAAATGTTTTAGATAAAGGTTTAAGCATGAAAATACACTGCATCCAGCACGTTGAGTTTGAAACACTGGGAACTATTGTTGAATGGATAGAAGAAAGAAAGCACTCTTTATCAACCACACATTTATATGAAAATCAGAACTTTCCCAGTCTGGAGAACTTCGACCTTCTCATAATCATGGGTGGACCGATGAATATCTATGAGTATGAAAAATATCCCTGGTTGAGGAAAGAAAAAATATTTCTCAAAGAAGCTATTTCCGCAGGAAAGGCAGTTCTTGGGATTTGCCTTGGCGCTCAGCTTATTGCTGATGTTCTGAAAGCCGAGGTATTTAAAAACAATTATAAAGAGATCGGATGGTTCCCAATTTTTACGATCAAACCGGAGTCCGAAAATCCTCTGCTAAAAGGTATTCCTGAAAAATTTACTGCATTTCACTGGCATGGAGACACTTTCGGCCTGCCTGAAGAGGCAATAAGACTCTTTGAAAGTGAAGCCTGCAAAAACCAGGGCTTTATCTACAAAAATAGGGTAATCGGACTTCAGTTCCATCTGGAAATGAGCAATAAAACAATCTGGAATGTTATTGAAAACTGCAGGGATGAGCTGGTTGAAGGAATGTATATCCAGAACGAGGAAGAGATGCTGGATAAAGATTCACTTCTTACGGAGTCAAAGTTATTGATGTTCAGTATGCTGGACAATTTTGAAGAGGTCATAAGAGGTCAGTAAGTCTGAATAGTTTTCGTTTGTCATTTGTCATGACTGAAATCTATTCAAACTGAGAGCTAT
>DAQQ01000040.1:16174-28124 GCA_002508465.1 Methanosarcina sp. UBA7
CAAGGTATTTTAAGCTGAAAGGATCCGGGGAAAAAATAAAAGTTTACTCTTCGTATGCAGGAAGAGTAATAACACCTATCTCCGGAAGTGGATAACCAACAGCGAAATGGTAGAGGTCCTGGAATTCGAGCCCTTTGAGACCTATGGCATCATGCAAAGGGTCATCAAAGAAACACCCAATCCCACAGCCTCTGAGACCATATGCCTCGGCTTCAAGGTAAAGGAGCTGTCCTAAAATTCCGCATTCCCAGAAAAGGTATGGATATATCCAGGCCCCGAACCTTTTCAGAGGCTTTTCGAACTCAGAGAGCATGCAGGCAGTAAAACATGCATCGGCAGCTTTTCGCTGCTTACAGGAAAGCTGGGCTGCAAAAGAATCCAGAGTTTCTTCCATCAAGAGGTAAAACTCAAGGTCTAAAGGGCAGTTTTTTGGTTTTTCCCATAAAAAGTCCGGTCTGATCGCAGCTTTAAACATATCTTTTTCCTCGGGTTTGCGAAGGAAAATATAAAGTCCCGGAAGAAGATCCTTTACGTGGTTTACGAAAAGAAGAAGGTGAGTAAAGGGACCGAAAGCAATGGAATTGAAAATAGGATTATTTTCCGGAAGGGTTCTTTGCAGCATAGCATAAAAAATTTCATCTTCCAGGTATGCACTGTTATTCATCTCAATAGCACTTCTCCTTTTCCGAATAACTTCACGGAGGGGAACTGTATCAAGATTGAACAGGTTTCTGAAGCTGGTTTTCAGCGATGAAGCAGCTTGCATATTGGATTTTAGTTCTTCTTTTAGTTCTTCATTTGATTTTTCTTTTAATTCCTCNNCTCTTTTAGTTTTTCGTTTGATTCTTCTCTTTTATCCAGGTAATCGGTTTCCTTCTTCTGAGCTGCAGAGGCCGCATCTTCAATACCTACCCATTCAACATGCTCTGGACTTAAACTGTTAGGAACACCTTTCCATGAAAGATTTTTAAAATCAGGAATCACACCTGAAGAAATCCTGCTTTTTGTACAGGTCTTTTCTGCTGGATAAACCGCAATCAAACAGGCAGGCTCCTGTTTTTCAAGGCCTTTCTCTCCGGAAATACCAAGAAGCGAAGAAATATCTTCCGAACTCATATCCAGAAGAAGACTTGTTTTCCAGCCAAGCCCGGCAGCAGCAAAAGTCAGGGCAGCAATTGCATGCCCTATATCATGCTGAACATATCGAAAGGCCCTGAGCCCGTATTTCCAGGAAACCCGCCAGAAAATTGAACTCAAACCTACGAAAAAAGTGTCTTCAGGAAAACCTGAACTTAATAGTTTCCAGGTAGCCTGGGAAAATTCTGCTCTGATTTCAAGGGCATGAGGCAAAGGAGCATAATGGCAGACAGACGGGTTTTTCAGGAGCCCTTTCATAGGACCGGAAAGGAGGTAAACCTCGGTAGGGTGAAGGTTTCCGCTTGAAGGATTAACACGGAGTGGCCATTTTGTACCTTCCGCCATTTTCCAGGACGAAATTGCAAAGCTATCAAAAAAAAGCCTGGAAATTGATTTCGCATTCAGCTCAGACGGCTTAAGTTTTTCAGGTGAGAAAGCCTGCTCATAAGTAGGAAAAATCTCAGCTTTTGTTTGCTCGTCACTCCAGATTTCCAGATTCAAAAGTCGAGTCCCATGATAATTAAGGAAAAGATCTGGTTTGAGACGTAAATCCAGGCGGTGAGGACCCGGAGCATAAGATTTGAAGTTGTGTTTACTTGCCTGGTGATAGGCCAGTATGGCTTCAAGTTCTTTTGTCATAATAAGCACACCCGTAGCCGGAGAAACCCAATTTTCAAACAATTGTTTCAGTAAAGGATGTCTGCTTTATAAATAAAGGAGAGCAGCATTTCATGATCTTTGATGAAAATTAAGCTTTTTTCAGGGTTTCAAGTACGGCTTTTCCAAACGCGTCAGCACTTGCAGGGTCGCGTCCTGTGACTAACCGTCCCGAAACCACTACTTCCTGATCCAGATAGACAGCTCCGTGTTCCTTAAGTTCGCGTAACGTATCCGGACTTTTGAAGACTGTGCTCTCTTTGCCCTTCAAGATACCTGCCCTTGCCAGTACTACAGGGGAAATGCAGACTGCAGAGATCACCTTTTTCAAGATATCAGCTTCCTTTATAAGTGCCTGCAGAGTTTTGTTATCCCACAGGTATTTTCTTGAACCTGAACCTCCTGAGATTACGATTGCGTCATAATCTTCAATTCTGGCAGCAGAGATCGCGATATCAGGCTTGATTGTACCTCCGAGCATCCCTTTTGCAGTCTTAGTAGACTCGGCTGCAACGGTAACTTTTACTCCTGCAGCCTCAAAAAGCTGCTTCGGAACAAAGAATTCCTCATCCCTGAACTGCTCCTGGGCAATTATGAGCAGGATTTTTTTGTCTTTATACTCGGTTTCTGTCATCTGTTCACTTCCTGTAAGCTTAAAAATTAAGAATCGAAGAAATGAGAAGTGGAATGGTTTAGTAACCCTGTTTCCTTAAAGATAGGTTATGAAAATATAAATGGATGCTTCTTTTAGAGTATAATAGACTAAGAAAAAATATAAAGAACTTGAGATTAGCTTGTAATAAGCTGGAGAAAAGTGGATAAGAAGCAAAAGCCTGAATATGCATAAGAAGCAAAAGCCTGAATATGCATAAGAAGCCAGAAGCCTGAAAATGTATAAAAACCCTGACAAAGGTTTTGAAATCCTGATAAACAGCGTAAAGAGCATGAAAGCCTCAGAAAGGATATAAGGAAATAAACCAGCTATTAAGACTTAGTTCGTATTTGACTTAAGTTATAAGGAAATACAGAACTGCTGAAATTCCGGCACCTGCAAAGGTCGCCACGAAATTAACTCCGCTATTTGAGAGCACTCCCCTTTTCTGAAGCGTAGCCCCAAGGAGGCTGTCCATATTTGTCCCGAAAAAGCCTCCTGCGGTTGTAATAAGGACTGTTAATATAAAATTGTCCGAAACTCCCAGTAAGTATGCAAGGACTCCTATCACCGCAGAACCTAAGATTGCAGCAAGTTCACCAAGAAATGATACGGCTCCGTCGACTCCAGGTTCCGAGAGTTTGAGGGTTGTTATCATTCTTGGCCTTCCTTTTGCCGTTGTCCCGATTTCGCTCGCCAGGGTATCTCCGGTAGCTGTTGCAACCGTACCCATATAGGCATAGATGATCGGAAGACTATGTTCCGGGAAGACCCCATATGCTACTGCAAGGGCAAGAGCTGCCGTACTGTTCGAAAATACGTTTTCATAACTCCGGATGCCGTCTTTAGCCTGTGCAATTCCTATGGATTCTTTGTATGTATATTTATATTTTGTAAACCCACCTCCGAGAATAAAAAATGTGAGCAGAAGCAGGAACCAGGAAAGCCCGCTGAAGACAATTATCAGGACTCCCAGCAGGGCGGCACTCAAAAGTGCAGATACGTCTGCAATCTTCGCCCTGTAAGCCAGTATACCCAGGAAAAAGGAGAATACCAGTGCTACAACCATTTTTTCGGGAGGCACCCAGTACCTGAAATCTTCAAAAATCCACATTGTCATGCCTGCACCCAGAGGCACAGAAATATTCTTGTCAATTTTGGAGGGGATTGACTCGAAAAGAGAACCTGTAACCGCCCCGATAACAGCTATGAAGAAAATCATATTATATGAGACCGGAAGTTTTTGCCAGTAGACAATCCAGCTTGCGGCAAAGAATGAAGCAGCAATCCTAAGTGCCAGGAAAGCCGAACTCCAGATAATTGAAAAACTCTTCTTTTTGATTCTCCTCCGTCTTAAATTTAAATCAGGTACAGACTCGGTCTCCGAAAAAGATGTTTTATGGTTTCCGACTGCCGCAATCGCAAACGCCCCAAGTACTATGTAAAAAGGATAGTTGTAAGAAGAAACACTCGAAATCACGGAAACAAAGAGCATGATAACCAGGGAAAAAGTAAGGCTGGTAACATCTCTATCACAGAAAAAGGAGTTTCCAAAAAGCCGTATTCCCAGAAAAAGAACGATGGATAGGAGAAAAAGAAGATTCACTCCTGCAAAAGGAGCTATAAGAATGAGCAGGAGATATAGGATATGCGTTACAGGAATTCTCTGGCAGGAATTCCCGCTTTTAAAGAATCGAGCAGCTCTGTTCATTATAAGACATCTTTTATTTTTACTTTTTCTGGGAAGTTATATAGAATAAGTTTATCTTTATAAATAACAATTGTTTTTCTTTTAGAGACAATTAAAATTACATAATAAACTTAAAAATATCTGTTTTAGCAGTTGCTATCGGGAAGGAGTTTAGACAAACCCTTTAAGTTATATAGAAATAGTTCAATGAATAAAATAACTTTTGCCTCACATTTGTTGTTCGGGATTTGTTAAACTTAATCTATTTCTCATAGTTCCAAACAGTATCGGTTCAAATTCCAAACAGCATCGGTTCAAATTCCAAACAGCATCGGTTCAAATTCCAAACAGTCTTTAGATTCAGAATTCCAAATAGGTATTATACTTATCAGGACTTCCAACCAGTATCTAATCTGGAGTTCTTTTCCAAATATAAATCTAATTCATTCCTTCAGGCTTAAGAAAGGAAATTTGAAAACGTCCTGATCTATATGTAATCAAACAAATTAGTAAGAGTTCTGATCCATAAATATAACCCGAAATAAATAGTATATTATACCCAGCAAAGCTGCGTGCTATATGTGTGATGAGGGGGAAAACATGGAAAACTATGACCTTATTATAATAGGTACGGGTTCTGCAATGAACTACATAAATCCTATTCTTGATTCAAAACCTGAAATGAGAGTTGCAGTTATCGATAAAGACGAACCCGGCGGGATCTGCCTTACCAGAGGGTGCATTCCTTCAAAAATCCTGCTCTATCCTGCCGAGCTCATAAGGGAAATTGGAACTGCATCTGTTTTCGGAATTAATATTGAAATAAAGGACATCGATTTCCTTGCAATTATGGAAAGGATGCGCAGGAAAATAGGAGAAGATGTCGAGGCGATAAGGAAGGGGTTGACCGATAACCCATACCTTGACTACTATCACAAAAGTGCGGAGTTTATCTCACCTTATACCCTGAAAGTAGGTGAAAAAACTCTCCACTCCGAAATGATCTTTCTCTGTACCGGTTCAAAACCTGCAATTCCTCCTATAAAGGGTCTCGAAGAAGCAGGATACCTTACAAGTGATACTGTGCTTAAACTCATGGAACGCCCAGAAAAGCTCGCTATCTTGGGAGGGAGTTACATTGCAGCCGAATACGGGCACTTTTTTTCAGCTATGGGAACCCAGGTCACGGCTATCGGGAGAAATTCCCAGTTTCTTCCGCAGGAGGAGCCCGAGATCTCCAGACTTGCCAGTTTGAAAATGTCGGAATACATGCAGATAATTACAAACCACGAAGCCATAGAAGTTCGGAAAGAAGATAACGGGCAGAAAACGGTTATTGCAAAGGAAAACGGCTCGGGACGGGAAGTAAAAGTAACTGTGGACGAAATCCTCGTGGCAACAGGAAGAGTTCCGAATACCGATATTCTCCACCCCGAAAGAGCAGGGATTAAAACCGATATACAGGGCTGGATTCTGGTGAACGAGTTTCTTGAGACCTCACAGCCGAATATCTGGGCATTTGGTGATGCAAACGGAAAATATCTGCTAAAGCATGTAGCAAACTACGAGTCCGGAATAGTTTTCCTTAATGCGATTCAGAAAGAAAAAGAAAAGGCAGACTACCATGCCGTACCCCACGCGGTCTTTTCCTACCCTGAAATCGCCGGAGCAGGTATGAAAGAGCAGGAAGCCGTGGAAAAGTACGGAGAGGAAAGAGTCATCATAGGCCTCAAGTTTTTTGAAGATACTGCAAAAGGGTCAGCTATGGAAATCAGAGATTATTTCGTAAAAGTGATTCTGGATGCGAAGGAAGAAAAAATCCTGGGAGCCCACATTATAGGCCCGCATGCTTCAGTCCTGATCCACCAGATAATTCCTCTCATGTACACAGAATCAAGAAGCACCGAACCAATTATGCGGAGTATGGACATTCACCCGTCTCTCAGTGAAGTTGTAACCAGGGCATTTTATTCTCGATTGCCGCCTGAACACTATCATCATTTTCTTAAACATATCGGGCTTGAGGACTGAAAATCCTTATGCTCGTGATTGAAAAAATATCTACTATGAGAGCTTAAAATTTTCACCTGTTTAATAACTCAAATAGGTATCTCGCATGTATGCAGAGTCTAGTTCGGTAGAATCCTATACGTTTGTGGAATCTTCTAGTATGATTATATTATGCCGGATTTATTTTTATTTTTTCTTGCTTTTTTTTCTTTCATCTTTTTCCTGCTTTCTATCAAATACGTTCATCCCTATAACGAACCCAATCCCAATGGAAATTCCAGTAAGTGCGCCATTCATTAAATTATTAGACAAGTATCCTAAGAATGTACATATAATTACAGGGATAATGAAAAGTACAAATGGGTTTTTCATTAGAGATTTTTCCATGTTTACCATTTCCTTACTTGTCTTTCTTTTATCTTTTTGTCTTACAGCGGATTAAAAGTGTTATGTCTTTTCTGAAATCAATTCCGCTATTTTCAGTTTTTCGTCTTTTTCAAGCAAATTTCGAGTCTGAAATACTCCCCAACATTTTCAATATTTTATAACTAAATCATAAATTATTTATTTGAGTATATGCCTTAGCTCATATTCAAAAATAATTATAAAAGAAAATATTATTCAATCATCGTGTATAAAAGTCTTATTTAAGCAAATAAATAACAAATATGGACTCAATTGTTATAAATTACGCAGCTATAATTATATTTGTGTAATCAATTGAAGAGTTCGAAAGGTGGAAACTTACTGTTATTGTGCATCCACCTGAGTAAAATTGTTTTAACCCCTGAATATAAAATTTTTAAGTTTGTTGTTTTGTTGAGGTTGACGGTCTAACCCGCCTTTGAAAAGTCAGGGATGAAACCTTACTTATTCCCTACAGTTTCTACACTTTCTTCCTTCAAACCTATTTTTTAAGGTCAAAAACCCACCTGCTGATGCCCGGAGCAACATTTCCGGTCCGCCTGTACAGCTCCACTTCAAGTCCCATTTTTTCGTATTCATTAATCAGCCCAGGAATCTGGGATTCGGCTTTAAAAGTGTAAAAGTGAATGTACCCTTCCCTCCTGACAAGTTTTGAGATTTCGCCAAGAAAATGGTCCATGCCGTAAGGTGTAGGCACTATGGCCCTATCAAACCCATTTTTAGGAATCTGAAAACTTTCATCTTTAGCTTTCTCAGGATTCAGGCATACATGCAGACTAGAAAAAGCAGTATTTACTAGCCCTTCACTGGTTTTTGCAGAATTAAACATATAGGAAATATTTTCGAAGTCGTCCTGAATAGCGGTTATTTGCCCTTCAAGCCTGTTAATCCGGATATTTTCCCGCAGGCAGGCACAGGCGTCGGGATTTATTTCAATGGCGTAAACCTTTGCCCCTTTTCCTGCAGCAGGAAGTACAAAAGGGCCCACTCCGGCAAAAGGAATTATGATGTTTTCTCCCGACTTTATTTTTGAGGCTACCCGCCTTCTCTCAGAGTACAGACGGGGATTAAAAAAGACTTTTTTAACATCCAGTTTATAGGTATAACCGTTTTCCCTGTGAATTGTTTCTGTGGTTTCCCCAATCAGAAGCTCAAAATCCGCAACCCTATGCTCTCCTTCGAGTTTACTCACCTTGTTAAGTACAGCCCGAGTATTGCCACGCATAGAAAACAGTTTCGAGGCAATAGATTTTTTATAAGCCTCAAGCTCAGGAGGAATCGATATTACAGCTACATTTCCAATGTAATCAAAACGTTTCGGAACCATAGGAAGCAGGGGTTCTTCAACTATTCCTCTCATTGCATCCCGCAAGCTTATTCTATTTCGAAAACTCATTAAGAATCCTCTGCTTATCAAATTGTAGACTTTCACTTTAAGATTTTAATTCCAGATATTAAGTTCCAGATGTTAAGTTCCAGATATTAAATTTCAGATATTAAGTTCCAGATATTAAGTTTCAGATTTTAGTTCCGTTTTTAAGAATCAGTTTAATATATGCTTTTTGTTTGGGAAATGGCTGAGAAAGTGTGGAAAAAGATAAAACTCGGAAGAAACTTTAAACAGCCATTCGTAACAGTACAGGCAGGACTATTCCACATGAAAATCATAATCGAAACCCCAAAATATAGTTTCTGGAAGTATAACAGAACAGAAAAAGGCTATGAAAAGGCTTTTTTTTCTCCCCTGCCTACAATTTTCAATTACGGCTTTGTAGAGGGAACAGAAGGTGCAGATGGCATGGAAGAGGATGTGGTGGTGCTTGGACCCTGCATGCCGAGAGGAAGTACACTTAAAAGGGATTCTTTTGACGGGATAGTAAAATTCCTGGATGACTCTGTCAGAGATGATAAAAAAATCGTATATATCAGCGGTTTTCGCTCTCCTGTCCTGCTTGCTTATTATTTCAGGCTTTATGCTCTTTTTAAGGTCTTCTTGTATGCTTTCCGTGAGAGAAGAATTTCAACATGCAGGTTTGAAGGAATCGAATTCCGAAAGCTAAACTAATATTGTTACTGTTTACGTCAGCACACTTTGATTCGAAAATCACAGTTGATCCTAAAACTCCAGATCAAGAATTGCAAGTGTTAACCTTAACGGAGTTGGAATTAAATGGGGAGCTACTCCTCATCAAGATTTTGCCTATTATGCTTGTGACGGGTCTACTTATAGAGATTATGCTAAAAATGCAGCTGATGATCCTGACAATGTGGCTTTAATCCTTATGTTTATAGATACTTTAACCATTACGAGGATGCTACTTTGGGTATCGGAGGCGCACCAGGCAGGTGTAATGAGTTTGCTGACATCGCAATCTCTGCGAAAAATAATATGGATAACATAGGAGCTCATCGGAATTTTGGATTCTCAAGTCACTATTTGATGGATGTTGGTTGTCCGTTTCATAGTAAAGGAGCTTTAGATTATCTTGGATCGTTTAGTGATGCTCTATTCTGTGCTATCGTTCATACTTCCTATGAGAGTTATATATCTAGTAATTGGGCTACGGGAGAAAACTATAAGCGCCATGTCAGTGGAAATTCTCAGAGTATTACTGTGACTGATCCAGAGCAAGCAGTTGAGGACAATGCGGATAATAGTGCCCAGTATTATGACTACATTGATAATGAGATAAGAACCAACTCAAACTGGCGATCAGATCCAACGCTGATTTACTATACTAGTTACTGTATCCAGGAGAGTGCTAAGTATACTCATGGATTATATGACTATATAATGTGATTGAGGTAATCTTAAATTTGATTTAAATTTAAAGGGGTGCTTCTTGACACCTCTTTTTTCTAATTGTTATGTTTGGTTATATGGTAAATGGTTGAAAGGACTTTATATAATATTTCTGGTTTTGGATTGAAACACAGAGGTTTTCAAAACAGATTATATCTTATCACACTATGCACTCAATTATTGTAACCAATAAAAAAGCAATTGCAAAAATAAGAAATTCAAACATATGTAAAAAATTACTTAGCCCTGAGAATTCAATATATATTAATTTGTCGCCCAGCACTATATAGGCAGTTCCCATTATTGTCGAGATTAGTCATTGCGAAATGGGAATTAAATCAAAATGAAAATTAACTCAAAGATAGTTTTTCTGTGTCCCACTTAAATTATTATGACTTAAAGATACATAGTGAACGAACTTATGAAGCAATAATATTTAATTAAAATCTTTCCTCAAGAGTGGATAAGGTGTTGAAACATGAGGACTCGTTACAAAATAGAGATCGGGTTTGTACTATTAATAATCATTTCTGTAGGGTTGCTGTCTATCTGGTGGCAAGATCAGAAGCAGAAAATGTATAATAATAGTTTCACAAGTATTTATGATTACGATGTAATATTAACTACGGACTCGACCTTGAGCAACGCAACTCTTTACCTTCCACTTCCGGTAATAAACAATACGTCATCCGTGGGCGTGGATACCGTAGAGCATCACTTTAATAACAATGATCCTTCATGGGAATACGCTCTAGTGGATACGGAACACGGGCTCATGTTATCTATGAAAAATGAGAAAGCAAGAAGTATAGATCTTAGTACAATGGTATTTTCTAACCAGACCATAGATACAATGAACCCGCTGGGCAATGAAATGGTTCTTATGCCCAAATACAATCTTACGCATAATGTCAACGCTAGCGGAGCATATTCACGGACATCTGAGCAATTTGATTATGAAAGCCGGGTGTATGCCTCCTATGAGACCTCCTCGAATGCAAATACCAGCATTTCGATCTACTTGGATGCACGTAATGAATGGTGGATCGGAGGATGGCAGTCTAATAATTATAGGGAAAAAGTGGAAATTATATTATCCGGATCTCAGGATGGATGGACAGCAGTAAATGGGGAGCTTGTTACAGGAGAAGGAACATATGAGATATAATGTGAAATGCCACCCATTAAAACCGGTAGCTTCCTTATTCATCGCCTATTGTTTTTATTACAGATAAGCTATACTCTAATCTTAGTTTTACTGACTTGATACCTTTCAGGCAGCTTTCTTTGCCTTTGTAACGCTGACTTAAAGCTATAATCTACCCGTTTCTTGCCTTAGCCTAAAGTGGTATTCTCTTGTCTACCTGTGTATCCCACTTTCCGCAGATGTACACAAAAATGCCACTTATTATCTCAATACGGCAATAAGCTAAAAACTTAAAATCGGATTTGATGAGATAATATGGCAAATCGGCAAATAAATTCTACATCTGTGTACATCTGCGGAATGTAGGGTGTATACTTCAAATTTAGATATTATCCCCCTATTTGTAAAACCTATGTTAAAATTTATTGCAAATATAATATGAAGTCAGTATAAATATATACAAATTGTATATCAGAGATGTAAAATCTTGGAATTATGTTTGTTTTTCCTGGAACCCGTTTCTTCTGGCGAACCTTAACTTAGCTAATCTTTACTTCCCGTAATATATTGCGGACTACTTATTGAAAAATATGTTATGTAGGATTGATTGAACTTGATACAAACTCCTGATTGACAAAAAATAAAGAGAAATTTAAAGAATGCTGAGCCTAAAAAATTAGATAAGCTGAACATATAAAACATTAAAGAGTATCTCGATCTTAGTTTTCTCAGTCGAACTTAGAAAAGTACTAATAATTTAAAGAAGCTTAAAAAAAAGGTGCTTTAAATATGCCTTTTCATGTGATGTTAATCCCGACCCTTGGTTGTCCTGCTAACTGCAGCTACTGCTGGAGTTCCGAAGAAAAATCCCCGATAATGAGCATTGAAACGATAAAAGAAGTTGTTGAATGGCTTAAAACTTTCAGGGGAGATTCGGTTACTTTCACATTCCATGGAGGAGAACCGCTCCTGGCTGGAGCGGAGTTTTATCGGGAGGCACTGCCGCTTCTGGTTGAGGGTTTGAGCCCAAGGAGAATCGCTTTTGCGATACAGACAAACCTCTGGAAAATGACCCCTGAAATAGCCGAAATTTTTGCGGAATATGGGGTTCCTATAGGCTCCAGCCTGGACGGCCCAAAGGAACTCAATGACCTGCAGAGGGGAAAAGGATACTATGATAAAACCATGAGAGGCTATGAAATTGCCAGGGAACACGGGCTTAATGTGAGGTTCATTACTACTTTCACTTCTCATTCTGTAAAACAAAAGGAAGAGATTTTTAATTTTTATCTTGAGAAAGGGTTGACGCTCAAGCTCCATCCCTGCTTGCCTTCATTAAAAGATGACAATCCTGAGAGATGGACTCTCGCTCCAGAGGAATACGGAGAACTCCTGATTTATCTTCTGGATAAATATCTGGAAAACCTG
>DAQQ01000130.1:0-26156 GCA_002508465.1 Methanosarcina sp. UBA7
ATTTACAGATAATTTACAGATAACTCGCAAAGAAGTGATCAAATGTTTCCAGATGTCAGGTTAAGACGATTGAGAAAAGGAAAGATCAGGAACCTTGTGCGTGAAACTACCTTATCCGTAGACGACCTTGTTCAGCCTATTTTTGTGAATGAGACTATCGATTCTGCTGTTGAAATTCCTTCCATGCCCGGAATATATAATATTCCTCTCTCTGAGGTTGCAAATGAGGCAAAAGAGATTGCAGAACTTGGGATTCCGGCGGTGATTATTTTCGGAGTTCCTGTATTTAAGGATGCGGAAGGCAGTTCTTCGTATGGGGAAACCGATGTTGTCCAGGAAGCTGTCAGGAGAATCAAAGCTGATCTTGGAGACGAACTTGTTGTGATCACGGATGTCTGTATGTGTGAATACACAAGCCATGGCCACTGCGGAATTGTCGATTTCGAAACGAAAGAAATCCTGAATGATCCTACCCTTGATGTATTAGGAAAGATTGCAGTGAGCCATGCAAGGGCAGGTGCTGATATGGTGGCTCCGTCGTGTATGATGGATGGAATGGTAGAAGCCATCAGACAAGCACTTGATATGAACGGATTTGAGAATATTCCGATCATGTCCTATGCCGCAAAATATCATTCGTGTTTCTATGGGCCTTTCAGGGAAGCCGCTGAGTCAGGATATTCTTTCGGAGACCGTTCTACCTATCAAATGGATCCTGCAAACGGCAATGAGGCACTTAGGGAAGTAACTCTTGATGTAGCTGAAGGCGCAGATATAATAATTGTAAAGCCAGCTCTTCCTTACCTTGATATTATCTACAGGGTCAAGACGGACTATGGGATGCCAACTGCTGCATACAACGTAAGCGGAGAATACTCCATGATCAAAGCCGCCGCAGCTAATGGCTGGCTTGACGAAAAGAAAGCAATTTACGAATCCCTCATCTCAATCAAAAGGGCAGGAGCCGATATTATCATTACCTACTTTGCAAAAGATGCTGCCCGCATGTTGAAGTAAGTGCCTCTTTTTCAGGCACTCCTTCTTTTTCAGATTTATTCCATTTTTTCCTCTTTCCACCCTTCTGTCTTTCAAGCCTATTGTCCATTCCACTTACGAGCACCAAGTTCATCAATAACTGCTTAATAGAGGGAGGCTCTGTTATAAGATAAAAAGTGAACACAGTAAGGTGTAAAGCACCTTAACTTAAAGTGCAACAAATGTATAAAATATAGTTAATATTAATATAGTTCAACATAGTTCTGTTCGTATAAAACATAATTTTTTTCAGTATAAACTCAGTTCTATGTGCAATTTAAGTTTAATTCAAAAATTAACTTAAAAATCAGAAATTAACTTGAAATCCACAAATTAACTTAAAATTCAGAAATTAACTTAAATTTATCAATAGTTTATAGATTTTCAGTCCAATCCGGTGAGATTTCCATGATATCTGAGGTAACACTTGAGAAGTCCAGACAGATGTATGAGAAAGCAAAGACCCTCATTCCTGGTGGAGTAAGCAGCCCTGTACGCGCAATAAAACCCTATCCGTTCTATACGGCATCAGCTAACGGTTCAAAAATAAAGGATCTTGACGGAAACGAATACATAGATTACTGTCTGGCTTACGGCCCTGCTCTTCTTGGGCACAATCACCCTGTAATAAAAGAAGCTATTAAGGCCCAGCTCGACAAAGGATGGCTCTACGGAACCCCTACCGAGCTTGAGGTAACCCTTGCAGAGAAAATTACAGGGTATTATCCCAGTATCGATATGCTCCGCTTCGTATCCACGGGCACTGAAGCCACGATGAGCGCCCTTCGGCTTGCACGCGGCTTTACTGGAAGAAACAAATTCATCAAAATTGAAGGCGGATTTCACGGGGCCCATGATGCGGTTCTGGTAAAAGCAGGTTCAGGAGCTACAACTCTCGGAGAGCCAGATTCGCTTGGAATACCTGCAGATTTCACGAAATATACCCTGCAAACTCCTTATAACGATATTGAAGCAATGACAGAGCTTATAGAAAAAAACAGGGACGAACTGGCTGCAGTCATCATCGAACCAGTGCTCGGGAATATAGGTCCGATAACTCCCCTGCCCGGATACCTGGAAGAACTCAGGAAGCTTACCCTGGAAAACGACGTGCTTCTCATATTCGATGAGGTTATCACAGGGTTCAGGCTCGCAATGGGAGGAGCACAGGAATACTTCGGGGTTGTACCCGACATAACCACTCTTGGAAAGATCGTGGGTGGAGGGCTGCCTATTGGAGTTTTTGGAGGCAGGCGTGAAATCATGGAAATGATCTCACCATCAGGCCCGGTCTACCAGGCAGGAACTTTCAGCGGAAGCCCCTGTTCCGTGGCTGCGGGCATTGCAGTGCTTGACTACCTGGAACAGGAAAAAATCCACGAAAAAATCAATTTGAAAGGCGATTACATACGGGCTGTACTTGCAGAAATCGTTGAGGACGAAGGGCTTGATTACAGCGTATGCGGAATTGCTTCAATGTTCAAGATTTTCTTTGGAGCCGAACCTCACAACTACCAGGAGGCCCTGAAGTGCGATAAGGAAGGTTACCTTGCTTTCTTCCACAGGATGCTCGCAAGCGGAATTTTCCTCCCTCCTTCACAGTTTGAAACAAATTTCGTCTCTGCAGCTCACAGCGAAGAGGATATCGAAAAAACCCTTAAAGCATACACTGAAAATCTTTAAGCGGATTTATTTTGAGCAGATTTGCATCTTTGAAAACGAGGACTTAATATGATCATAGGTACGCGGGGCAGTCAGCTTGCACTTGCCCAGGCTGAGAATGTTGCACGCCTTTTGAAAGCACAGGGCGTTGAAACCAGCTTGAAAATTATAAAAACCAGTGGAGACCGATTTACTGATAGGCCTCTGCATGCAGTATCGAGTGGAGTTGGGGCTTTTGTCAGGGAACTGGACGAAGTTATGCTTGAAGGAGAAATAGATATCGCTGTGCACTCCATGAAAGACATGCCAACAATTCGCCCACCTACCCTTCCGACAGCAGCTGTTCTGAAGCGGGATACCCCATTTGATATCCTGCTGACTTATGACGGGACACCCCTGGATGAGCTGCCCGAACAGTCCATTATAGGTACCAGTTCCCTGAGGAGGACAGCCCAGATCAAGCGCTACAGGCCTGACCTTATTACACAGGATTTAAGGGGCAATATAGATACAAGGCTCAGGAAGCTTAAAGAAGGAAAATATGATGGTATTTTGCTTGCCAAGGCAGGGCTTGAACGCCTGGGCTGGGAACTTGAAGGAGAAATTCTTTCTCCCGATTTCTTCTGCCCCTCGCCAAATCAAGGTACGGTTGCAGTTGTCACAAGGGCAGACACTGAGGCTGAAGCTGCAGTTTCCAGGCTTGACCATACTGACAGCCGAATTGCCACCGAAATTGAGCGCATCCTGATTTCCGAACTTGGGGGCGGTTGCACTACTCCTATAGGCTCTTATGCCGAGATTAAGCCTGACCGAAAAGAAATTCATGTGCGAGCTGAGGTCCTTTCCCTTGACGGAGAAGAAACTGTCGGCATAAACGAATTAATTCCTATGGCAGGAGGAATTGAAAAAGCTAGGGAACTCGGAAGCAGACTTGTACAGATGGGTGGAAAGAGACTTGCTGAAGAAGCGCTCCTGAAGCTTTCCAGAGACTCGTGCGACTCAGATGATTTGTACGAATGATAACACAAAATGATAATGCAAATCATATGACAGGGCAGAAAGGAGCCAGCTATGTATACTCTTACAGGACTTAAATTTAAAAATCCGACCATTCTTGCAGCCGGAATACTTGGCACAACCGGGGCATCGCTTTGCAGGGTTGCACGTGAAGGAGGAGCAGGTGGCGTTGTAAGCAAATCCATAGGTCCCATGCCTAAAACCGGGCACCCCAACCCAAGCATGGTCAAGTTTGAATGCGGATTTCTAAACGCTATGGGACTTCCGAATCCTTCATATCCCAATTTTCTCCAGGAACTCGATATTGCAAAAAAGGACTCAGGAGTCCCGGTGATTGCAAGCATATTCGGCGGAAATCCTGCCGAATTTAAGGAAGTTGCCGAAGGCCTGCTCCCTGCGAAACCCGATGCTTTTGAGCTTAATGTAAGCTGCCCGCATGCAGAAGGATACGGAGCTGCAGTCGGCTCTAACCCCTGCCTCGTAGAAGCAATTACAGCCGCAGTAAAAGAAACGGTGAATGCGCCTGTATGGGTTAAGCTTACCCCTAATGTTTCTGATATTACCTGCATCGGTAATGCGGCTGAATCCGGAGGCGCAGATGCGGTTGTTGCAATTAATACCTTAAAAGGGATGGCTATAGATATCGAGTCCGGATATCCTGTCCTGGGAAACCGTTCAGGCGGACTTTCAGGAAAAGCCATCAAGCCCGTAGCTGTCAAATGTGTTTATGACCTCTATACGGCCCTAGAGATCCCTGTAATAGGAGTAGGAGGAGTATCCTCCTGGCAGGATGCGGTAGAAATGATGATGGCAGGAGCTGCGGCTGTCCAGGTCGGATCAGCTGTTTATGACAGACTTGATATCTTCTCTGAAATCAGTAAAGGTATCGAAACTTTCCTGCAGAGGAAAGGATATTCAGATGTAAAAGAATTAATAGGACTTTCCCATGAGATGGTCTGATGCTTCCTCTTAATGCTACAATAACAAGGATAGATGAAGAGTCCCCTTCGGTAAGGACTTTCTTCTTTGATTTCCAGTTTGCGACAATGAAGCCCGGCCAATTTGTAATGGTCTGGGTCAGGGGTGTGGACGAGGTGCCCATGGGCCTCTCGAGTA
The DNA here is from genome assembly GCA_002508465.1 of Methanosarcina sp. UBA7. GTDB lineage: Archaea > Halobacteriota > Methanosarcinia > Methanosarcinales > Methanosarcinaceae > Methanosarcina. The sequence goes on from DAQQ01000130.1 coordinate 4,831, forward strand.
AGAATTCCATAACTGTCCAGAAAGTGGGAGAGGCAACTTCAAAACTTTTTGAGTTGAAAGAAGGGAATTCTTTCGGGTTAAGAGGACCTTTCGGAAAGGGCTTTTCCCTACCTTCAGAAGGAGAAAAAACTCTGGTTATTGCAGGAGGGGTCGGAGCTGCTCCCCTTGCTCCTTATGCAGAGGCAGCGCGGAGTGCAGGCTCGGAGGTGCATACTGTGCTTGGAGCGCGGAGTGCAGATGACCTTCTTTTTGAGAAACTCTTTGCAAAAACAGGAAAAATCTTTATTTCTACAGATGACGGCTCAAAGGGAACAAAGGGCTTTGTGACCGATGTGCTCAATAGCCTCGACCTTTCGGTTTATGACAAAATTGCGGTCTGCGGGCCGGAAATAATGATGGCTTCGGTTTTCAGGCTCCTTGAAGATAGAAAGGTTCTTGAAAGATCCGAATTCAGCCTTCACCGCTATTTCAAATGCGGTATCGGAGTTTGCGGGGCATGCTGTATAGATAAGTCCGGGCTCAGGGTTTGCAAGGACGGACCTGTGTTTTCAGGTGTACAGCTCCTGAATTCCGAACTTGGAAAGTATACGCGGGATGCCAGTGGGCGAAGAGTTAAAATTTAAGTTTGAATATATCCTTTTAAAAAATGAAGGAAAGCAGACTAAGTCATTCCAGTAAGCAGGAGAAGACCTAGATATGATTGGAAGGTTCAGATCAGGAGATGAGATTTTTTACGGAGATATTGAAAATGGGCGCGTGTATCCAAAAGGTGGAGTTCCCGCAGGAATCTTTAACCTTTCGGAACTTCGTGTCCTTCCACCTGCATCTCCTTCAAAAATAGTATGTGTCGGCCTGAACTACCGGGACCATGCCGAAGAGATGCACATGGAAATCCCGGAGGAACCTGTTCTCTTTTTGAAGCCTCCTTCAGCAGTTATAGGGCATGAAGACAAGATAATTTATCCGGCATCCAGCTCCAGAGTAGAATATGAAGCCGAACTCGCATTCGTTATAGGTAAACGTTGTAAGAATATATCAGCCTCAAAGGCCCTGGATGTAATTGCTGGTTATACCTGCTTTAACGACGTGACTGCACGGGATCTTCAGTATAAGGATGTGCAGTGGACAAGATCAAAAAGCTTTGATACCTTTGCAGCTTTTGGGCCTTATCTCGCTTCTCCCGAAGAAGTTGATATCTCGGATGCAAAGATCGCCTGCAGAGTAAATGGGGAAACAATGCAGGCTTCCAGTACTTCAAACCTTATTTTTGACATTCCTTATCTTATTGAATTTATCACCGAGATCATGACCCTGGAAGTAGGAGATGTCATTGCCACAGGGACCCCTCCTGGTGTTGGAGAACTTCAGCGTGGAGATATTGTGGAAGTTGAAATCCAGGGAATAGGAACACTTAGAAACGAGGTTGTCTGATGCTGCTTGAGCCTATCGGAAATGAACTTGACCTTACCGAGCGCCATCTTCTGGTGCTTAAGAAAGTGATTGAAGAAGCTCCCATCGGGATTCTAAAACTTTCAGAAGTCACCGGAATGCAGAACCATAAAGTGCGCTACTCGCTCAGAGTCCTTGAACAGGCTAACCTTATCAAGCCCTCGGCTCAGGGTGCCGTACCCGGGGATGCGGTTCCGAAATTTCTTGAAGAATTTGAGATCGAGTTTAAGAAAATCAGCGAGAAAATATCTCGCATCCAGGAGATCGAAGATTCCATTCCAAAATAAGATCCGTAAATCGAAGCTCCCATTACCAAGTAAAGGCTCCTGCATGCAAGAGAAGCTTTTCGGAAAGTTCTTTTTCAGTTCTTACCGGGAATTTCTTCCCTTCGTTCTTCTCTTCGGTGACTTTTTATAACCCGATTTACATGTTTTTCTCAACCAACCGTTGCGCCGGTTGATCANNTTTGGGGATAAGGTTCTCAAATCAAAACGTTATCAGGGGTTTTCACTCAAGCTTTTTTCAAAAGGCTTGTTCTTAATCACTCAATCAGTTTAAATTACTCAATCGGTTTAAATCGTTCAATTAATTTAAATCATTCAATCAGTTTAAATCATTCAATCAGTTTAAATCGTTCAATCAGTTTAAATCGTTCAATCCAGATTATTTTTGGAGAATCTTCTATGACCTTAAGTCCTGAAGACATTAAAACAATTGAAAAATACGCTTATCAAAATGCTGTAAAATATGGGAAAGCTCCCCAACCTAAAGCTGTAATGGGCAAAGTTATGGGGGAGTGCCCTCAACTAAGATCCGACCCAAATGCCGTATCTGAGGCTCTTGAAGTTATTATTCCCGAGATTGCAAAGGGAAACCCTGAAACCTGGGAAGCAAAACTTTCGGAAATTGCCCCAGAGCTTATTGAAGCTCTTAGTGTAAAAAAAGAGCCAGATAAGGGCTTAAAACCTCTTGAAGGAGCAGAAAATGGCAAGGTTGTAATGCGTTTTGCCCCGAATCCAAACGGGCCCGCAACCCTTGGCAGTGCAAGAGGCATGGTAGTTAATTCCGAATACGTGAAAATGTACAACGGAAAATTTGTCCTGCGTTTTGACGATACCGATCCTGATATAAAGAGGCCTATGCTTGAGGCTTATGACTGGTACCTCGATGACTTCAAATGGCTTGGGGTTGTGCCTGACAGGGTTGTCTATGCTTCTGACCATTTTCCTCTCTATTATGATTACGCAAGAAAACTTATCGAGATGGGAAAGGCTTATGTCTGTTTCTGTAAAGGAGAAGATTTCAAACGGTTTAAGGATGCAAAACAGGCCTGCCCGCATAGGGATACCAGCCCTGAGGAAAACCTTATGCACTGGGAAAAAATGCTTGCCGGGGAATATGAAGATCAGCAGGCGGTGCTGAGGATCAAGACCGATATAAAGCACAAAGACCCTGCGTTGAGGGACTGGGGAGCCTTCAGGATAAGAAAAATGTCGCATCCCCGCCCTGAAATCGGGAACAAGTACATTGTCTGGCCGCTTCTTGATTTTGCAGGTGCAATCGAAGACCACGAACTGGGAATGACTCACATCATCCGGGGTAAAGACCTTATAGACAGTGAAAAACGGCAGGGATATATCTACAAATACTTCGGCTGGAAATATCCTAGAACAACCAACTGGGGCAGGGTCAAGATCCACGAATTTGGAAAGTTTAGTACGAGCACCCTGAGAAAAGCTATTGAATCAGGGGAATACAGCGGCTGGGATGACCCAAGGCTTCCAACAATCCGGGCAATCAGGCGTCGTGGAATCCAGGCCGAGGCCCTCAAGAAGTTCATGATAGAGATGGGAGTCGGAATGACTGACGTAAGCATAAGCATGGAGTCTCTCTATGCCGAAAACCGCAAAATAGTAGACCCTATTGCAAATCGCTATTTCTTTGTCTGGGACCCTGTAGAACTGGAAATTACAGATGCTGAACCGACAGTTGCTAAACTTCCTCTTCACCCTACTGACCATAAAAGAGGATTCAGGGAAATTGCTGTAGGAAATAAGGTTCTTGTCTGCACGGAGGATGTCGAAAAGTTGGAAGTGGGCTCTATAATCCGTTTAAAAGATTTCTGCAATATAGAGATTACTTCTCTTTTCCCGCTTCAGGCAAAGCTCTCTGATGTTTCTCTTGAAGCTCTTAAAAAAGCGAAAGCGAAAATCATCCACTGGGCCCCACTTGACGGAATAAATGTGAAAGTACGCGGCCCCGAAGGCGATCTTAACGGTATCGGTGAGCAGGGGATTGCAGATGAACTTGATAAAATAGTACAATTCGAACGCTTCGGTTTTTGCAGGATCGACGCCGTAAATGAAGGAGAAGTTGTGGCGTACTTTGCCCACAAATAATTTCTGGAAGAAGGTGGACAGGAAACTGTTCTCTTTTCTTTTGCTCACTTTTTTTTAATTTTTTAATTTTTCCTTATTTCTTATCTGAAAGTATCTGTAAGTTGTTGATTTAATATTGAGCCTATCCTAAAACCACGAATTTGAAATAATCACTCCAATGTATAACATGAAAACAGTATAGATTTGGGAATAAAATTGGTTTTGGGATGAGCTCATTTAAAAATGAGCTCACTCGGCTTTTTGGTCATTTTTTAGAGAGATTTTAATTTTGTGATTTTCAGCAGCGCTTCCTATCTAATTTCTTGACTCTTTTAAAGCTAATTTGAAATTCTCAAAAGTTTTTCTTTTACTTTATTTATACCGAAAAATTTTGCTATTTATGTATGGATTTACTGTAAACTTATTATTCTTCTTAATACAAATTTTCTAAAATTACACATTTTTTTAAATTTTTCATTTAAATAACAAAGTTTAAAAATGTATATATCTCTAAATTATTAACATTTTTTATATGAAAAATAAATTAAAGATTAAGGAGGAGGATAAGTGAAACTTAACAAAAAATTCCATTCAGTGGCCTTAGCATCATCAGCCCTGGTTTTATTTTTGATTCTCGTTTCATCTACGGCATCAGCAGCTTCTTCATCTGCAATCACTGAAACTCGGATAACCAACCATGGAACGGCATCCAATCCAGATATCTATGGTGACAAGATAGTGTGGCAGGACAACCGTAATGGAAACTGGGATATATATATATATTTGATCTCGCCGCTAAAACAGAAATTCACACTACCAATTTAACAAATCAGACAGTTCCTGCTATTTATAAAAATCTGGTAGTATGGGAAGATGAGCGCAACGGAGGTCATGACATTTACGTGGAAGATCTCTCTGCAAAAATACAAACTCGTATCTCTAAAAGTGAAAAAGCACATAATCCTGCAATCTACGGTAATAGAATAGTATGGCAGGACGAACGTAATGGAAGTTCGAATCTCTACATGTATGATCTATCTACTAAAAAAGAAACTCAGATTACTACCAGCGGTAAAGCATTTTATCCTGCTATATACGATAATAGAATAGTGTGGCAGGACGAACGCGATGGAGATTATCGCCACCCTGATATCTACATGTACGATCTTTCCAATAAAAAGGAGACAAAAATATCAACAACAAAATTCACCATTGGTGGCCATTACTCACCTACAATTTACGGGAACAGGATAGTGTGGGTAGGTGCAACTACTGATGATGATTACATTTACGGTATTTATGTAATGGATCTCTCTATTAAAAAGCAAAATATAATCCTTAAATCCACTGATGAAATAGGCAACCCTAAAATCTACGGTGATGATATCGTATATTCTCTTGCTATGACTGGCGATGGTTTCCCTGATGTCTATATGTATAATCTCTCCACTTCCGAGGGAAAAAAGATATCCACCAGTCAAACAGCGAAAGAGCCTGATATTTATGGTAACAAAATAGTATGGATGGACTGGAGAAATGGAGGTCCAGATATTTACATGGCTACCCTCGGTTCAAGCCTTCCGGTAGCTGCCTTCTCTGCATCTCCAACTTCAGGAACTGCACCGCTGACAGTCAAGTTTACTGACAAGAGTACCGGATCACCAACGGCATGGAAATGGAGTTTTGGAGACGGATCTAATCTGACAACCGGGTATAATCCAACACACACCTATTTAAAAGCTGGCACTTATACGGTAAAAGAAACAGTAAGTAATGCAGCAGGCAAGGATACGGAAATTAAAACAAATTATATAACTGTCAAAACAGCTCTTGTAAAACCTGTTGCTGCTTTCTCTGCATCNNCATGGAAATGGAGCTTTGGAGACGGAACATATTCGACAGCCAAGAGTCCTGCACACACATACAATAAAGCAGGAAAATACACTGTTAAATTAACAGTAAAAAATGCTGTTGGAAGCAGTACGAAAACGATAACAAATTATATAACTGTCAAAACAGCTCTTGTAAAACCTGTTGCTGCTTTCTCTGCATCTCCTACCTCAGGATATGCACCACTGAAAGTAAAATTTACTGACAAAAGTGCCAATAGTCCAACTTCATGTAAATGGAGCTTTGGTGATGGAAAAATTTCAACATCCAAGAGTCCTACATATACCTACAGTAAAGCCGGAAAATATACTGTCAGTTTAACAGTAAAGAATGCAAAAGGAAGTAATTCGAAAACAATAAAGAATTATATTGTCGTAAACACGTTGAAAGCTCCTGTTGCTGCTTTTTCAGCAACTCCCACCTCCGGAAAAACCCCACTAAAAGTACAGTTTACGGATAAAAGTACCAATAGTCCAACATCATGGAAATGGAGTTTCGGAGATGGAACATATTCAACATCTAAGAGTCCTGCTCACACATACAGTAAAGCCGGAAAATATACTGTCAGTTTAACAGTAAAGAATGCAAAAGGAAGTAGTACTAAAAAGATATCTAATTATATCACAGTGAAAACATGAGTGACATCGTAAATTGAAACTATAAAAATATCAAGGAGAAAGGGCAGTGATGGTATCATTGATAATATTATGATAAACACGCCCTTTGACCTTATTTTACAATAATTGAAAGCCATCCTCATACTCGCAGTTTTTCAATAATTGGCTCTCAAGATCTAATTTCTTAACTTTTTTAGCTAATTTGAAATTCTCAATGTTTTCGTTTCACGCTTTTGTGCCGAAATTATCTGGTGTTTCTGCACAGATTCATTTTGACCTTACCCTTCTTCCTGGGCAACCTCTCTCAACTTACACGATTTTTACAAAGCTCAGATTCAAAAGAGAAGGTTTAAAAATGTAAACATACCTAAATTATTAACATTTTTTGACTCTATTCCCAAATCTAGTGATTTTTGCATTTTTTTGATTGAAAATCTGAATTCGCAAGAAAAATCCAGTTTTCAATCAAAATCAATATTCGACATCTAAAGACTTCAACCTCTAAGTTGTATCTCAAGGATTATAACCAATTACAAAATCCAGTGATTTTTGATTTTATGTTGATCACTGGATTTTGGTACTGAGTCACATTTTATATATAAAAAATAAATTAAAGATTGAGGAGTAGGATAAATGAAAATTAACAAAAAATTGTATTCAGTGGCCTTAACATCATCAGTCCTGGTTTTATTTTTGATTCTTTTTTCATCTACTGTATCGGCGGCTACTGAGCAAACTGCTTCGCTCACGATCAATAAAACTCAGATTATCACCAGTGGATCAGCAGCATATCCTTCTATATATGGTGACAGGATAGTATGGCTGGACTGGCGTAATGGGAACCAGAATGACGGACCCTTCAATATTTACATGTACAATATCTCCACTCACAAGGAAACCCAAATTACTACCAGTGGATCAGCAGGGGGTCCTTCTATATATGGTAATAGGATAATATGGCTGGATGAGCGCAATGGAAATATTCAGAATGATACCGAGGGAGGACATGATGTATACATGTACGATCTCTCCACTCACAAGGAGACCCGGATAACCAATAGCACAATCCCTGAGTATGGATTCGGGTATGACCTCGGGATCTCTATCTCCGGTAACAGGATACTGTGGGGTGGCACATATCATTATTGCATTTATGATATCTCCAATAAGAAGGAAACTCATCTCGAAGATGTGCCAATAATCAATCCTGTTTTTTCTGGTAACATAATAGTGGGGGTATCTGATATTGATGCACGTCCGAGTAATCTCACAATGTACGACCTCTCCACTAACAAGAAAACTCAGATTACCACCAGCCATTCAGCATTCAGTCCTGATATCAACAATAACATTATAGTGTGGGCAGATTGGCGCCAGGGAGATAATGGAGAATACTACTCCGAGATCTACATGTATGATCTTTCCACTAAGAAGGAGACTCAAATTACCAACAGCGGATCAACATTATATTATAGTCCTGAAATCTCCAAGGACAGGATAGTTTGGCTGAATGAACGAGACAATAAATATAATATTTACATGTATAATCTCTCAACTCAAGAGGAAACCCACACTAATAATACATCAATTAGAGGATTTGATTTGTATGGTGATAAGATAGTGTGGTCGGATTGGGACAATGAAAAAACCAATGTCTACATGGGTACTCTCACCAGTTCAAACCTGCCAACTGCTGCCTTCTCTGCATCTCCAACCTCAGGAAAAGCACCAATGAAAGTGCAGTTTAATGACAAAAGTACAGGAACACCAAAGAAATGGAAATGGGATTTTGGAGACAGAACAACTTCAACCAAACAGAATCCAACACATAAGTATTCAAAAGCAGGAGTTTATACTGTTAAACTTACAGTAACCAATGCTGCAGGCATCAACACAGCAACAAAATCAAATTATATAACCGTGACAGCAAAACCCGCTGCTGTATTCTCTGCATCTCCAACTTCAGGAAAATCCCCGTTAGACGTTAAATTTACTGACAAAAGTACCGGATCACCAACGAAATGGAAATGGGATTTCGGAGACGGAACAATTTCAACCAAGCAGAATCCAACGCATAAGTATTCCAAAGCAGGAAAATATACAGTAGCCCTCACAGTAACCAATGCGGCAGGCATCAACACGGTGACAAAATCAAATTATATAACCGTGACAGGAAGTTCGCAGACTCCGACTGCAGATTTCTGGGGCTGGCCACTCTCAGGGAAAGCTCCACTAAAGGTAACATTTACGGAGACTAGCAAAGGATTGCCAACTGCATGGAAATGGGATTTCGGGGATGGAAAAACTTCAACAGAAAAGAGTCCTACACACACATATTCAGCAGCAGGAACTTATACCGTTAAACTTACAGCAACAAATGCGGCAGGAAGTAGTACAAAAACAAAATGGAATTATATAAAAGTGGCAAAGTGACTGCAATTTCGAAAACGGTTGTAAACCTCCTGGGGTTCTAAAGGTTAGATATACAGTAAGTAATGTGGAAGGTAGCAGTACTAGTATAACGAAGACAAACTTCATAAAGGTGACAACAAACACAAGGCAGGGAACATACTCCGAAAGTAAATAAAACTGAATTGGAAAAAGATCAAGGAGAAAGGGCAGTGATAGTATAATTGATAATATATGATAAACCCGCCCTTTGACCTTATTTTACAATAATTGAAAGCCATCCTCATACTCTCTATTTTTTCAATAACTGGCTCCCAAGATCTAATTTTTTAACTTTTTTAGCTAATGTGAAATTCTCAATATTTTCGTTTCACGTCTTTGTACTGAAATACTTGTGTTTCTACACTGATCCGCTTCAATCAGATTTATTTATACAAATCTTTGAAACGTGGATATAATTAGAGTCAGTCATTCTCCAATAAATCATAGTATTATATATTGTATATTTTCCAAAATTTTTTTTAAAAAATACAAAAATATTTTATAATATGACCTGTATAAACTTAGATGTCAACTCAGCAGTTAAACAACAGAAAGTGAAAAACCTTTCAGAAGAGTTGACCTGGCTAGAGGCCGTATTAGTAAAAAAAAGTAATTATTGACCAGAAGGAATAACATCCTATGGTGGTCAGTAACAGGTTTTGAGTAATAGAAGCCAAAACTTCTAATATCCGGCCCCACCTCCAATGACTGACCCCTATAATGTGATTGGAGAGTGAGACTCTGTGTGCAACGTGTCCGCCCACATAAATCGCAGAGAACTGAATTAGATAGATTCAAAAATATTACGCAGACGTAATAAGAATCTTTGAATTACCGTATAGACCCGGCATAATTAGATATTGATATACTCGGTCTAATTAGATAGTTCGGAAAAACATTACGAGTACGTAATATGGAATTTTGAGAAATATCTGGGAAAGAGTATGCGATTATCCTGGAATTTTTGAGTTTGCTCAAATTCGAATTCCAACCTAGAGGCGATACGATGCTAAAAAGACAGATCGGAACCCTATTCCTGACAGCATGTCTTATTTTAACAAAAGTATCAACTGTTGGAGAAATATAACTATCTTATAGTTTTTTGAGTTTACGCAGATTCCAAATCCAACCCAAAGGTGATACGATGCTAAAAATAAAGCAGGAAACCCTATTCCTGATACCATGTCTTAGTTTGACTGCCGTATGTGCTTTTGGGAAGAATAGACTCTAACCCTATGGAATTTTGAGTCCACTCAAGTTCCAAATCCAACCCAAAGGTGATACGATGCTAAAAAGACAGATAGGAAACTTACTCCTAGTAACATGCCTTATTTTAACAACCGTACCAGCTGCGTTAGGCGCACAGAATACAATAACTGTAAATCCGACATCTGGATCAGATGCCCAGACTGCGATTAATAATGCAATAAATTCCGTAGCATCAGAAGCAACATCAGGTAACCCGGGATACGTTATCCTAGGTGCTGGCACTTACAAGATAAGTGCACCTATAGTTTTGAAATCTAACGTGGTACTGAAAGGGGCAGGCGACGATACAATAATCTTTGCCACCGGTTCAGTTTGTAACTCCGCAGGAGCATCTGCATATATATTCGGGTCAGGTGTCTCCAACGTTGAAGTATGTGACCTTCAGTTCAAAAGTACAGCAACCGGACCAGGTGATGGAGGCCACGGAGATTATAGAAACTGCATACAGTTCAGGTCTTCGAGTGATAGTAAAGTACATGATATTTTATTCACTCGTTATCTGTATGGTGATGGTGTAAGAATCAGTAAAAGTTCTGGAATAGAAGTATACAATTGCAAAATGCATTCCGTAGGACACGACGGTGTATCTTTCTTATCAGGTACTAAGAATTCCAGGATGTACAACTGTGATGTTGAGGTTCAAACCAACACAGGTGTAAGGATAGACAGTTGCACAAATGTTGAAGTGGATCACAATACCTTCTCAGGTAGTGCCGGATCTGGCTGGTGCTGCGTTGAACTGGAAAATTCACTGACAAATGCAAATGTCCATCACAACATAATGCATGACTTTAAAGGCTCAAGCAGCAGTGCAGGCGTTGGAAATATCCACGCAAGCGGGTCTATTAGTGTTCATGACAACGTTATGTGGAATGTGTCACCTTATGTTGCAGTAGGATCAGGTTCAAACACATTAGGACCGTCAGATCACAGTGTTGAGAGTTGGGTAGCAAAAGGGTACGGATACGGCTCTCTTGACAACTAATTCAACAAACACGATAAGACGTTGCAAATTAAGAGTTCTGCAACATAAAAGTGCAACATAAAGTACCGAATTGTATAGTTCGAGCTGTATAGTTCGAACATCTTCGGTTTTTACAGAACAACGGAAGAGGAGAGAAAAAGTTGTGGCTTATTTTGCCTACAAATAACCATCTGGAAGAACGTGGACAGAAAATTGTTTCCTCTTTCTTTGATTCACTTTTATTCTTCTCTCTTTAATTCACTTTTATTCTTCTTTCTTTGATTCACTTTTATTCTTCTTTCTTTGATTCACTTTTACTTTTATTTTTGTATCTTTTTATGCCTGCTGAACACAGTACGCAGTTTTTTTACATTTTCAAGACATACCTTCCTTAAAAATTATATAGACTGATTACTCATAATAAGTATCACATATTAGGCAGTTAATAATTATAGCCAGTTGTGTATTAAGAAAAATTATTTGCCTAAAGAAAACTAAGTTTTCCGTTTTTACTTTTTTTACCGAAAAACCCTGGGAATTTTTAAACGGATTGATTGATCCAGCTCCTGGTAAATGAAGATTTCCTTATTAGGGAATTTACGAGTCCGATATTTAAATGAAATATCAAAAATTAGGAGAGTATCCGGTATTTTAGACTAGGCATTCTAAATAAACCTGGAGGAATATAAATGGGGAACAAACGAAAGTTGTGTTCATTAGCCTTAGTTTCAACGTTTATGATTTTACTTTTAATAATTGTTTCATCCATAGCATCTGCAACTGCTGAACAGAATGCTCAGCTCAAGATCATTGAGACTCGAATAACCACCAGTGAATCAGCAATTCATTCGGCAGTTTATGGTGAGAGAATAGTGTGGGAAGACTATCGCAATGAAGACTCTACGAGTATCTACATGTACAATCTCTCCACTCACAAAGAATCTCAAATCACTAATAATGAATCAAACCAGTGCTATCCAGCCATCTACGATGACAAGATCGTGTATGAGGACGATCGTAATGGAAACTGGGATATCTATATGTACGATTTATCCACTTCCAAAGAAACTCAGATTACCACCAATACATCAGATCAGTACTATCCTGCAATCTACGGTAACAGGATAGTGTGGCAGGATTGGCGCAATGATAATGGAAGTCAGACTAATAGTGATATTTACATGTATGATCTTTCTACTAAAAAAGAAACTCAGATAACCACTAATACAACAGATTCATGTTATCCTATAATTTATGGTAGCAGGATAGTATGGATGGACGATAGCCATGACGAGTATTTTCTACGCGGTGATATCTACATTTACGATTTATCCACTAAAAAGCAAACCCAGATTACAACAAGTGGAGCAGCCCGCTATCCTAAAATCTATGGTAATAGGATAATCTGGGATGATCGTCAGAATATCTCAGTGTATGACCTATCTACTCACAATGAAACTCTAATTAGCGTCTATGGGGATATGGGATCTACTGCTATCTATGGTGATAAAATAGTATGGGGGGAAGGATGTCCTCCCGAAGCTGGGGATTGCCAGATGTACGATCTCTATATGTACAATCTCTCCACTTCCAAGAAGATTCAGCTCACAGACAACGGATCACCAAAGGGTAAGGTCTCTATGTTTCAGAATAGGATAACTTGGACAGATTATCGAAGTTTTGTGAATAACCCATACCAAGACCCATATTCAAATCCAGATATTTATCTGATAACTCTTGATTCAATCTCTCCGGTCGCTGCTTTTTCGGCATATCCAACCTCAGGAAAAGCACCATTGATTGTGAAATTTACGGACAAAAGTGCAGACTCGCCAACTAAATGGCAATGGAATTTTGGAGACGGAACAACTTCAACCAAGCAGAACCCAACCCATAAGTATTCTAAAGTAGGAAGTTATACTGTTAGGCTTACAGCAATAAATGCCAAAGGCAGTAACACGGCAATAAAAACAGATTATATAAAAGTGATAACAAAACCGGTTGCAAACTTCTCTGCGAAACCTACCTCAGGAAAAACCCCATTAACAGTTGCTTTTACTGATCAAAGTACAGGAATAGCAACTAAGTGGAAATGGAGTTTTGGAGACGGGACAATTTCAAGAGAAAAGAATCCGAAACATCAATATCTACAGGAAGGGAACTATAAAATTACACTTACAGTAAGCAATACGGCAGGCAGCAGTACTGTAACCAAAACGAACTACATAAAAGTGACAACAAATACAAGACCGGGAATATACTCCGAAAGTAAATAAATCCTTAAATAAAAAATGATGAAAAAGATTGATACTAGAGGAGTGGGGGATTACTTATTAAATCTGACAAAAGGATTACGTATCTCTTTTTGCCAGACATGAGATTTAAATGTTTTTGCTATATCTGAGACTTAACCTTCTCTTTTTGATTTTAAGTGATCTATAGTGCTTTAATAATTCGACCTTTAAATCGATTTTAGACTTTTAATTAGTATTTACAATTGAAGTGTTCTCAGTTAGTATCTACAATTTAGCTGAGAAAGATAATGACGCTAAGACTTAAACTGCTTTAATAATAAAACATTGATTAAATATTAACATAGTTTTACAGATTAAATAATTGAGAATAAAACATTGATTAATATTAACCTGGATTTACAGATTAAATAATTGATAATAAAAATATAATAAACTTGAAAAGTGCTTTATATAAGGACAAGATATCACTATTTTTGGAGAATTTTGCAAATTTTTTACTCTCTTGTAGAGAAAATTTCGCAGTCTACTATTTGAAAAAATTGGTGAAGAATTTTGAAGACCCCACCGTATATCGAAAACATCATAATAACGAAAAATAGAGGAGTCGGATAAATGAAAACTAACAAAAAATTGAATTCAGTAGCTTTGACATCAATAGCTCTGATTTTATTTTTAATTTTCGTTTCATCTGCGGCATCAGCGGCTACTGAGCAAAGTACTTCGTCTCTTGGGAAATATGCATATATTACGAACGAGTTGGACAGTACTCTCTCCATAATTGACACAACAACAAACACTGTCACAGCTACCGTGCCTGCAGGAAACGAACCTGCTGCAGTTGCAGTAAACCCGGATGGGACAAAGGTATATGTGGCGAATTTTTACCTGTGGAACGATGAAACTATCCTTTCAGAATCAACTGAAACAAAGTTAGCATTCTTAGAGAGAACAACGGAACATGTGGCAACCGATGAAGGAGCCATCTCTGTAATTGACACAGCAACAAAAACCCTTAAAGCTACTGTGCCTGTAGGAAGCCTCCCTGCCGGAGTTGCAGTTAGTCCGGACGGAACAAAGGTATATGTAGCGAATCGGGGTAGCAACACTGTTTCTGTAATCGACGCAGCTACAAATACCGTTACAGCCACTATGGACGTAGGAAGCGGTCCTAATGGAATTGCAGTTAGTCCGGACGGAACAAAAGTATATGTAACGAATATGTACAGTGACACTGTTTCTGTAATTGACGCAGCTACAAATACTGTTACAGCCACTGTGAACGTAGGAAGCTATCCTTGGGGAGTTGTAGTTAGCCCGAATGGAACAAAGGCATACGCATCAAATACCGGCAGTTATACTGTCTCTGTAATTGACACAGCAACAAACAAGGTTACAGCCACAGTGCCTGTAGGAAGTTCTCCAATTGGAATTGCAGTCAAACCGGACGGAACAAAGGTGTACGTAGCGAACGAAGAAAGTAACACTATCTCCGTAATAGATACAGCTACAAACAAGGTTACAGCTACAGTGACTGTAGGAAACTATCCTCTGGGAGTTGCAGTCAAACCGGATGGAACAAAAATATATGTGGCAAATTCTAACAGCAATACTGTTTCTGTAATTGATGCAGCTACAAATACTGTTACAGTCACTATTCCTGTAGGAAATGGGCCTGTTGCTTTCGGGCAGTTTATAGGTCCTCTTTCACTGGCTCCTTTCGCAAGTTTTTCTGCGAAATCAACCGAAGGAAAAGCTCCGTTAACTATTGCCTTTATTGACAAAAGTACACGATCTCCAACTAAATGGAAGTGGGAATTTGGAGACGGAACAACTTCAACCAAACAGAACCCAACTCATAAGTATTCCAAAGTCGGAAGTTATACTGTTAAACTTACAGTAACAAATGCCAAAGGCAGTAACACGGCAGCAAAAATAGATTATATAAGAGTGGTAACAAAACCGGTTGCAAACTTCTCTGCGAAACCTACCTCAGGAAAAGCCCCATTAACGGTCGATTTTACTGATCAAAGTACAGGAATAGCAACTAAGTGGAAATGGAGTTTTGGAGACGGAAAAATTTCAACAGAAAAGAATCCGAAACACCGATATTTACAGGAAGGAAACTATAAAGTCACACTTACGGTAAGCAATTTGGCAGGCAGCAGTACTGTAATGAAGAAGAATTTCATAAAGGTGACAACAAACACAAGGCCGGGAATATACTCCTAAAGTAAATAAAACTGAATTGAAAAAAGAAAAAGATCAAGGCTAAAAGGTAATTGGGATTATTGCTCAAGAGGAATAAAACCGCCCTTTTGCCTTGTTTGACTGAATTTATAATCTATTTGTAGATTTACAATTTTTCAACGCCTTAGTATCAATGTAGAAATTTTTAACTCTTTTAAGCTGATTTGAAATTCTTAATGTCTTCTTTTTGTGTTTTCTTCCATTGAAGAGTCGAGAAATCCATACAAGACTCATTTATACTGGAATCTTTTTCCGGAGTGAACTTTCGCAAATTAAAGAATTTTTATAAATTTAAGATTCAAAGAGAAAGCTAAAAATTGACATATGTTCCAGAATATAACTATTCTGTTATAAAAAAACAAATTAAATAAAGGTAGGATAATGAAAATCAACAAAAAACTACATTCAATAGCCTTTGCATCAGTAACTGCAATTTTATATTTAATTTTTGTTTCTTCTGCAGCATCGGCAGTTACTGAACAAAGTGCTTCGCCAGCGGAGTCATATGCATATATTACGAACAATTGGAACAGTACTGTCTCGGTAGTTAACACAGCTATGGATACTGTTATAACTACTATACCTGTAGGAAGCAGTCCTGATGGAGTTGCAGTAAACCCGACTGGAAAGGTATATGTGACGAACAATGGGGATAACACTATCTCTGTAATTGATACGGCTACAAGTACGGTTACAGCAACTGTACTTGTAGGAAGCAATCCTGATGGAGTTGCAGTAAACCCGACTGGAACAAGGGTATATGTAACGAACGCTAACAGTGATACTGTCTCTGTTATTGACACAGCAACAAATAAGGTTACAGCCACGGTGTCTGTAGGAAGCTATCCCTGGGGAGTTGCTGTTAACCCGGATGGAACAAAGGTATATGCGGTGAACTATAATAGTAATACTGTCTCCGTAATTGACACAGCAACAAATAAAGTTGTAGCCACTATTTCTGTAGAAGAATATCCTTCAGGAGTTGCAGTAAGCCCGACAGGAACAAAGGCGTATGTAACTAATAATTATAATGTCTCGGTAATTGACACTACGACAAACAAAGTTACAGCCACTGTGCCTGTAGGAAGCTTGGCTTGGGGAATTGCAGTTAACCCCGACGGGACAAAGGTATATGTAACAAACTCTGACAATGACACTGTTTCTGTAATTGATACGGCAACAAATACGGTTACAGCCACTGTGCCTGTAGAAAGTGGTCCGGAAGGAATTGCAGTTAACCCAGTTGGAACAAAAGTATATGTGGCGAACTATTACAGTGGCACCATCTCTGTAATTAACACAACAACTAATAATGTTACAGCCACGATAAGTATAGGATACTATCCAGTTGCTTTCGGGCAGTTTATAGGTTCTGTCCCAGTACCAGAACCAGTACTCCCTGTTGCAAATTTCAGCAGCAATGTCACTGCTGGTTATGCCCCTCTTTCAGTTCAATTTATCGATATTTCGAAAAATGCGACAGAATGGAAATGGAACTTTGGAGACGGGACAACTTCAACCCAGCAGAGTCCGACTCATAAGTATTCCAAGGCAGGAACATATACTGTAAACTTAACAGTAAAGAACGCTGAAGGCAGCAATACAACAATAAAAACAGACTATATAAAAGTGATAGTAAAACCTGTTGCAAACTTCACCAGTAGTGTTACATCAGGAAAAGTACCATTAAATGTCGTCTTTACTGACACAAGCACAGGAACGCCTACTGGATGGAAATGGAACTTTGGAGATGGAACTACTTCAACCCAGCAGAATCCGACTCATAAGTATTCCACAGCAGGAACATATACTGTAAACTTAACAGTAAAGAACGCTGCAGGTAGTAACACGGTAACAAAAACAGATTATATAAGTGTGACAGAAAAACTGGTTGCAAACTTCACCAGCAGTGTTACATCAGGAAAATTACCATTAACAGTTACCTTTACTGATACAAGCACAGGGACACCAACTAAATGGAAATGGAGTTTCGGAGACGGAACTACTTCAACCCAGCACAATCCCATTCATAAGTATTCAAAGGCAGGAACATATACTGTAAACTTAACAGTAACGAATACTGTAGGTAGTAACACTGTAACAAAAACAAACTATATAAAAATTGCAACAAAGCCGGTTGCAGACTTCACCAGCAGTGTTACATCTGGAAAAGCACCAATAAATATCGCCTTCAGTGATACAAGCACAGGAACACCAACAAAGTGGCAGTGGAACTTTGGAGACGGGACAACTTCAACCCAGCAGAATCCAGTCCATAAGTATTCAAAGGCAGGAACATATACTGTAAACTTAACAGTAACCAATGCTGCAGGCAGTAACACGGCAATAAAAACAAACTATATAAAAATAATAGAAAAACCGATTGCTTCAATCTCTGCGAAATCTGCCTCATGAAAACAACAATAAATGTCGCTTTTAATGACAAGAGTACAGGAACACAACTTCACGGAAATGTAAATTTTGGAGATGAAACAAACTCAACAGTTCAAATTAGACAAGTGAGTATTCAAAGATATGAATTATACGGTTACATTACAGTAAGCAACGCTGCTATAATAATACCACAACAAAAACAAATTACATAATAAACAAGTTACATAAAAAACAAGTTACATAAAAAACAAATTACGTAAAAAACAAATTACTTAAAAGTGACAACAAATACAAAAATAGATGATTATACGCTGAAAGCAGTAGACCCTTAAACTGAAAAAAGAAAAAGATCACAAGACTAAAGGGTAGTGGGGAAATCATTTGTTAAATCTGACAAAAAATTATCTTTGTTTTGTTTGATCAGAGTTGAGAATTTGCCTTCTTGTTCGATTATCTAAATCTGCATTTCACAGATTTAGATAGTATTTTTACATTTTGATCTTTCTACTTATAACTTTTTTAATATTATAAAGATACATTCCAGAATTCAAAATTTATTATTGAAACTCTTTTTGAAAAATCAAAAAATTCACAGTACTAAAAACAAGATCAAAAAGCCTTGGTAGTTGAAAGCAAAATGGACTTTAGGATAGGCTCACTAAACATGGTCTTTTTGAGGTTGATTTTTATATTCCTGAAACTCCCAATTTATAATAATCAATTAATTTTTTTGGATAATAGTTAAGCACTAAGATTTAATATTTCTATAAAAATTTGGCTTATAAAACTATTAAGTAAAGGTTAGTATATGTAGCAGTGTATAAGATTAAAAGTAGAATTGTACATCATATTATTATAAAATTGGAAATAAATCATAAAGGATATATAAAGAGAAATATTTTATTTTATTTTATTTTATTTTATTTTATTAGATTGACTTTGCGTAATAATTAGAGATTCATGGAAAATTTTGGATTAAGACTCTTTAATTATTGTTTTAGCGGATGATATATGCACAATGAATTGCATGTAACTTCCTTAATAATATTATAATGTATTATTAAATAAAATTAGAAAGGTACTAATCATGAAGAATAATTTAAAAACAAAAAATAAATTAAATGTAAGAAAAAGAGCAGCAGTCCTCAGCGGACTTCTGGTTCTACTTCTGGTTATAGGCTCCTCGATATCGATAGCTGATACGAACTCTTCGGACAATAATAAAGCCTTAAAGGTTGGACTTGCACCAATAAATCCCGATTTTGTAAAGTATCAGCAAGAAAAAATTTCCAGTCAGCTATCTTTTGAGGGACATAAAGCTGGTTTAATCCCCTCAATTGTGGATCTTAGTCATCTGGGCAGTGTTTCTAGCGGAATAGCATCTTATCAATCTAAATATGACCTGCGGAGCCTGAACAAAGTAACTCCTGTAAAAGATCAGGGTAATGCAGGATCTTGTTGGGCATTTGCAACCTATGGGTCTTTGGAATCATATTTACTGCCTGGAGAAAACTGGGATTTTTCAGAAAATAATCTTAAAAACGTGCTTTCCAATTCTGCGCCAGAAGGTTTTGATTTTCTAGAGGGAGGAACTTCAGGTATGTCAACTGCCTACCTAGCCCGTTGGAGTGGACCAGTGAAGGAAAGCGATGACCCCTATAGTGATTCGTCAGCATATTCACCAAGTGAACTAAAACTTCCTGTATATAAACATGTACAAAATGTTTTATTCCTTCCAGAAAGGCAAGGATCTCTGGACAACAATGAAATAAAATCTGCAATTATGAAATATGGAGCAGTCTCTACAGGCTTATACTCCGGTGGTAACAACCTTTACAATTATTATTCTACTAGTAAACATAGTTTTTACTATAATGGATCTTCGTCCTCTGACCATGGAGTGGACATTGTAGGCTGGGATGATTCGTACAATAAAAATAACTTTACTAAAATCCCGCCTGGAAATGGAGCTTTTATTGTGAAAAATAGTTGGAGTAAAGATTTTGGTGAGAAAGGATATTTCTATGTTTCCTATTATGACTCAAATATAGGCGCCGATAATACTATCTTCACAGCTGAAAACACTGATAATTATAAAAATATATATCAGTATGATCCATTCGGATGGACTACTACTATGGGATATGGCGGACCCACTGGCTGGTCTGCAAACATCTTTACTGCAAAATCAAGTGAGACTCTCAAAGCTGTAAGTTTCTATACTACGGATTCAAACTGCAACTATGAAATCCATATATATACTAACGTGTCGTCCAGTCCTATAAATCAAGCCGGTCCGGTTATTTCCCAGAGTGGGAAAAGTTCCTATGCAGGCTATCATACGATACCTCTGAACTCCGGAGTACAGCTCAAAGCCGGTCAAAAGTTCTCAGTTGTCCTGAAGCTTACGACCACAGGATATGGTTACCCGATTGCCATAGAATACCCGTACCCAAACTACAGTAGTAAAGCAACAGCAAATGCAGGAGAGAGTTTCGTCAGTTCTGACGGAAATGACTGGACTGACATAACAAAATATTACTCAAATACGAATGTATGCATCAAGGCCTTCACCTCAACAGGAAGTGCATCTCCTGTAGCAGACTTTTCTGCGAAACCTACTTCTGGAAATACGCCATTAAGTGTCACTTTTACTGACAAAAGTACTGGTTCACCTACCAGTTGGACATGGAACTTTGGAGATGGGACTTCCTCAACAACTAAGAGCCCTGTACACACATACAGTAAAGCAGGGAAATATACTGTAAGCTTAACAGTAAAGAATAATAAAGGCAGTAACACTAAAACAATAAGTAATTATATAAATGTAGCAGCAGCCCCAATAAAGCCAGTTGCTGCTTTTTCTGCAACACCGACCTCAGGAAAAGCACCAGTAAATGTCGCCTTTACTGACACAAGCACAGGAACACCAACGAAGTGGAAATGGACTTTTGGGGATGGAACTACTTCAGTCCAGCAGAATCCGATTCATAAGTATTTCAAAGCAGGAAATTATACTGTGGCTCTTACGGTAGTCAATGCCAAAGGCAGTAATACCGTAACAAAAACCGGCTATATAAAAGTGGTAACAAAGCCTTTTGCTGCCTTCTCTGCGTCTCCAACATCAGGAAAAGCTCCATTAAACGTTAAATTCACTGACAAAAGCACAGGAACACCAACGAAGTGGAAATGGAATTTTGGTGATGGAACAACTTCAACCAAGCAGAATATAACGCATAAGTATTCAAAAGCAGGAACATATACTGTTAAGTTAACAGTAACAAATGTTGCAGGCAGTAACACTAAAACGATTTCTGGATATATTACAGTGAAAAAATAAGTGAACATTATATGGAAAAAACAGTAAAAAATCGCGCTAAAAGTAGTAGAAGCGTAATAAAAGTAATAAAAG